>NZ_JBVJHK010000016.1:0-187595 GCF_055586845.1 Micromonospora sp. NPDC049139
GCACCGGAGGTGGCCAACTGGTGGCCGGCATGGCTGAACCAGCAGGGCTTCAAACGCACTGACATGACCATCCCAACCAACGACAAGGACCAGCGCCACTTCGTCGTGTTCGCCAAAAAGGTGCCGGCGGGACGCGTCACGCTCGGACCAAACGCAGCGACAACCGTGTACTCCACCGGCTACATCACGCTCCTAACCGCTCAGGGATGATGATTCCGTCACAAGGTTACTGAACGCCCCTTACCGGACCGGGCTGCTTCGCGGGGCTGTCAGGTCATATCGGATCTGGACGAACCATGTGGACGCTTTTGGGGAAGAACTCAGAAACAGATGACCGCGGAAAGCTGAGCCCAGTCGGACGGCATCGCCCCCTCCGTCCCCACTGCTGCGGGCCTACGCACCTCGCGTTTGGCCAAGGGCCGCATCGCTGTCAAGGAGAGGTGGTCGCCGAATAGTTCGTGGAGGATGTGTTGGTGGCAATGCTGACCCGACTGCCGGACGACGTTCAACTCGACCACGACGGGAAGGTACTCCGCGAGACCGCGGGCGACTCGTGGACGATCCCGCGCCTGCTGGTGAGCCCTCGTCCCGCATCGTGACCCACGATCGGCCGTATGAGACAGGACCCGGGTCGCCGCCACCCATTCACCCACAAGCAGTACACCCCAGCCAACTGCCCGTCGCTGGGCGCTTCAGCCACCCACAGGACACCAGTGGTACATGTCCTACTGCGAACTCGCCAGCTCACGGGCGATGTCGACCCGCGAATGGGCCCCGAGCTTCGCCAGGATATGGGAGACGTGGGTTTCCACGGTACGGCGGGACAGGAACAGTTGGGCGGCGATGTCAGGGTTGGACTGTCCCGCGGTGACGAGGTCGGCGATCTTCCTTTCCGTGGCGGTGAGGGCTTCCCGGCCGATGGTGGGCCGGCGGCGCGGTCCGCGGCGGCCGCGGCGGATGCCGTACGGCCGTAGGCGGGCGTCGGTGCGCATGGTGTCCCAGGCCGCCTCGAGCGACGTGTAGACCTCGACCGCCCGCACGTACGCGGCCCGCGCCGCAAGCGCGTCGCCGCGTTCGGCGTACAGCACGGCGGCGTCTTCCAGTGCCTGCGCGCCGAACAGGGGGTAGCCGATGCGGTGGAAGGTGTCGGCGGCGGCAAGAATCCCTGCGGGGTCGGCCGCCAGCAGGCCGGCGCAGTAGCCGGCCGCAGCGGTGGTGGCGGGATGCGCCTGCCCCTGGGCGGCGCCGGTTGCCCGGGCCGCGGCGGTGGCGATGGTACGGTCGCCGCAGATCAGCGCGAGGCGGACCACCTCGGCCAACCACATCGGCGTGTCCGGGGTCAGTTGCGGAAACTCGCGGTCCCCCTCGGGATCGAACACGGCCAGCAGGCGAACCAGCGCCTCGGCGGGCCGGCCCTCGCGCTCGGCCGCCAACGCCCAGGCAACCAGCAGGAGGTCGGCGTACAGACGCAAGCCGTTCCCGGGGCTTGTCAGCTCCTCGACGCCGAGGAACTCCCGCTCGGCCGCCGGCAGGTCGTCGCGGTGAACCGCGATCAACGCCCGCACCCCGCGGCCGGCCAGCCGATACGTCATGTCCATCGGCAGGTCGGTAGCAGCCTGCAGCTCCGCCAGCGCCTCGTCCCACCGCCCCCGGTAGAAGCTGTAGTCTGCGATCTTCGCCCGCAGATGCGCCAGCCGGGGCGGAGTGCCGGCACGTTCGGCGAACACCATGGCCTGGCCGAAGGCGTCGTCGGCCTCGGCGGGCCGTCCCAGGTTGTCCAAGCCACCCGCGCGGTTGATCATCAACAGCAGCCGCAGGTCGGCGACCGGCAGGTCGTCCCCCAACACCGCCAACGCGCGATCGATGAGCGCCACCTGCGCCGCCACGTCCCGCCGCTGGTTGTGCTCGACGAGGGCCAGGGCGTGCAGGGCGTATCCGACCGCCAGCCGGTCACCGGCCTGGTGCCCCTCGACCTCGGCTCGTGCGGCGGCCGCCCGAGCCTCGTCGAAACGCCCGACGCCGATGAGCGCAAGGGCGCGCAGGGCGTACAGCCGGGCGGTCCAGACCGCTGGCAGTTCCGGCCGCTTCAGCGTGTGCTCGGCGACCTCAACGGCCTGCTCGTACCGCCCCATGCGCATCAGCGCGTACCCAAGAGTCCAGGCCACCCGAGCGGCCACCACGGGATCGCGGCTGAAGGCCAGCACCGGACGGGCGAGCTGCTCGACCCGCTTATTGTCGCCAAGCTGCGACAGTGCGACCGACAGGTCGGCATCCAGCCGTTCCCGGCGCGGATCGTCGTCAACCGCCCCGCGGACCCGGGTCAACAGGTCGGCTGCCACCCGCGGCGCCCGGTAGGTCAAGGCTGCGGCTTCCCGGGCCACCCAATCGATCATCCACTCGTCGGCTGTCACAGGACCGGCGAGCAACTGCTCGGCCACCCGCTCCACCGGCGCCCCCGCGCCGGCCAGCGCCTGAGCCGCCTGCCGATGCAACGCCGCCCGCAGACTCGCCGGCATCGCCTCGTACAGCGCCTGCCGGATCAGTCCGTGCCGGAACACCAGCCGATTCCCTGACGGCGCCAATACCCCGCCCGCCACCGCCTCATCCACCACGGCCATCAACTCGGTCGCCGGCTGCCCGGAGACCACCGCCAGGTCATCGGCCGTGAACGCGGAACCCAACACCGCCGCCAGCCCCAGCACCGACCGGGGCCGCTCCGGCAAGAACCCCAACCGCCGCCCGATCGCCTCCGGCAACGACCCCGGCCACTCCCCCGCACCCGTCAACTCGGCCACTCCCGCCACCACGGTGATTCGGGACTCCCGGATCAACGCATCGACCGCCTCGCGGGCATAAAGCGGATTTCCCCCCGCCTGCCCCGTCAGCGCACCCAACGCCCCGCTCGGCACCGCGCCCACCAATTCGCCCACCACCTCGATCACCTGAGGTGCCGACAACGCTCCCAGCGGCAGCACCGTCGCCCCCTGCTCCACGAGGTCCCGCCGCGTTGCGGCCACTTCCGGCCGGCGTGGCAGCGGCCGGCACGCCGCCACCAGCAGCAACGGCGCCTGGGCGGCGGTCCGACCCAACCGCGACCACACCGACAGGCTCGCCTCGTCCGCCCACTGCACGTCATCCAGCACCAACACCACCGGCGCCGCCGAACACAACCGATCCACCAACGCCAGGACCTGCTCGGCCAACAACGCCGCCACATCTCGCGGCGTCACCAGCTCCGTCCTTCCCTCCCCCCGCAACAACCTCACCAACGGCGCCCGCAACGGATCCACCGAATCCCGCCCCACCAGCAGCGCATCCAGCAACACCTGCAACGGAAACGGCGGCAGCAACTCCGGCGCAGACCCCGCGTACACCACACACCCCAACCGCGCTGCCTCATCCATCGCCGCCGAGATCAGTGTCGACTTCCCGATCCCAGGTTCGCCGTCCACCCACACCATCCCGCCTCGGCCCTCAGCCACCCCCGCAATCAGCTCTCGCAAGACCGCCAACTCGACATCCCGACCGACCATTGCCGAGGCAGGTGAACGCATGCCGTCACGATAGGGCGACCAGTGGCGCAACGTGCCCCCGAGGAGCAGCCCTGGACGCAGGATTTCACCTGAACGCCCACGCACTCTCACCGATGGTGGGAACGAGCCCGAACACCCGATCCGACTCGGAGGCTTTCCATCGTGATCAGGGACTGAGGTCTCTTCATCGTGATGGGCCCGGTCACGGTGGGTGCGGGAAGGGTCTGTGGACATAGGGGGAAACTCCCGGTAAGACAGCAGTCAACCAGAGCCCGATGCCCCAACCGGGAGCCTCGCTGTGCTGTCTTACCCGTCCGCGGTCGCGCTGTCCGGCCGCACCCTGAATCACCTGGCCGACCTCATCCGCGCCGAACGCATCCGGCGCCGGGGCCGGTGGCGGCGCCTCGACGCCCGTCGGCAAGCCCTACTCGCCCTGGCCCATCTCCCTATCGGGTAGCCCATCACCCGTCCGGCCTGCGGCATCGCGGTCAGCGTCACGACCGCCTGACGGTACGTCCGGGAAGCCATCGACCTGCTCGCCACGCACGCCGAGGACCTGACCGCGGCCATGCGGCGCATCGCCCGGCTCGCGTGCGCGATCCTCGACGGCACCCTGATCCCCGTCGCGTCCAAGACGGCGACCCAGAGGCCGTACTACTCCGGAAAGCACAAGCGCCACGGAGTCAACGTGCAGGTCATCGCGGACTGCAAGGGATGCCTCATCTGGGCCTCGCCCGCGCTGCCCGGCGCCGTGCACGACCTGACCGCCGCCCGCACCCACGGCCTGATCGACGCGCTGAGCAGCATCAACACGACGACCTTCGCCGACAAGGCATACCAAGGCGCCGGCGGCAGCATCCGCACGCCCTTCGAGTGCCGCCGTCACCGGCCGCGACTGTCCCGCCGGCACTGGACCGTCAACCGGCACCACGCCAAGATCCGCGCCGTCGGCGAGCGCGCCGTCGCCACCCTCATGGGCTGGAAGCTGCACGCCGTCGCGACGGCGCCCCGGACGGTGGAAATTGGTGCAGCGGGTCGGTCTGGGTCACTCGTAGGATCTAGGTGCGGTGGAGTCCGCGTTGAAGCTTGACGCGAGGGGTAGGGCTGGAGCCCTGGATCGTTGCCGGTAGAACACGAGAGTCGGATTCAAGGTTGATCATTCCCTCGCCAGACCGTCCCGGTCCGAGGGCGGCCGGGACCATCCTGACAGGCGGTTCGGGGAGGACCCGAGGGCGAGACCCTGGGGCCCTCCACGACTGTCGCCACGGTCCGGTCAGTGTTTGACTCCGATGACGACCCCGTTTGCGCCGGCCGCGACGAACGGCAGGGTGCGGATGTCGGAGAACTTGGCATCCTGTAGCCAGGTCATGTACTCGGTTTCGGAGTAGTTCTTACCGGCCGTAGTCTCGATGAGCATGTTCATACCCATCAGGGCGGCCTCGGCGGGGCCGGTGCGGTCGGCATTGAGCATCAGTTCGCTGATGATGACCACACCGCCGGGTGCCAGCGCCTCGTAGGCGCGTCGGAGCAGTTCCCGGTCGGTGTCCTCACCCCAGTCGTGCATGATCATGCTGTACAGGATCACATCGTGGCCTGCTGGCAGTTCGACGTCACGCAGGAAGTCCCCGGCCACCGTGGTGATTCGCTCGCTCAATCCAGCATCGGCGATCTTGGAATCGGCGATGGGACATACGTGGGGCAGGTCGTATACCGTCGCCGACAGATTCGCGTAATGGCGGCACAGTTCGATCGGGAACGCTCCGGAGCCGCCCCCCACATCCAGCAGACGGGCGTGCTGGCCAAAATCGTAGACCTCGCCGAGAGCGCGGGCGGTGAATGTCGAGATGCAGTGCATCGCGTCCCAGAACAACTGCAGCATCTGCGAGTCCTCGGCCACGAACGGAGAGTCTTGGACATCCGGGTCCCAGGCGGTCGGCTTGTCCGTCCGAAGCGCCTCGACAACACGATCCCATGCCGGGTACTCGCGCTTGTCGTAGAACCGCACCAATCCGCCGAAATAGTAGGGGCGCCCTTCGACCAAGAACTTCTCGGCGAGTGCGGTATTTCCGTACCCGTCACCACGCCTCTCCAGCAATCCCAGCGAGGCGCAAGCGGTGAGCAGTAGATCCGCCGGACGAGACGGCAGTCCGAACTCGGCAGACGCCTCCGCCACGCTCATCGTCCGACCATCGGCAAGCCGGGTGAACAGACTCAACTCCACTGCAGCGGCGAAGGTCTTGAAGCTCGAGAATCCGGAACTCAGCTGCATCAGCGGCAGGGGAGTTAGCGTCATTTCATTCTCTACTTTCATTTCCGTCTGGAGCGCGGCACTTGCTGGTCCGCACCCCTCCTCCTTTCGGATACCGCTCGTACTGATTTCCGCACGTGGCGCGCCGATTCCCCTTTGGCCGCCACGCCGTGCCGCCTACGGAAGTCGGACAGCGCCTTGTGGCCCAACGCGTTGAACCAGGTGTCCACGCGCCCGGCCGGGTGCCGGCGCCCAGGTCGCGACCGCGCTTCTTGACCGACGAAAGCGCAACCGCCCGCTTAGGCGGCATCGGCTGCGCAGCGGCCTTCGATTACGATCGAGCACCCCTCCGCTGGCGAATCGAGGCGCGACAACCGCGCCAACACTGCGGCCGCCACCGACAATTATCGCCACTTTCCTTGAAGACCCCTTCGGGCTTCTTCTATTCCATCTCGCCAGGGGACGGGGTCGGGATGAGTAGTTGGCGCACGAGCCGCGACCTCCCCACGGAAGGGGCGCATTTCGGCGGACGGAACGACAGTGCAGTCAATCGCGACGAGAGGGAGCGTTCAAGGCCAGGGTGAGTTTTAATTCCGACAGTCGTGTTGGAATAGAGGCCAAATACCAAGCCCCACCGAGTTGGCGACTGGCCGCCAACAGTCCGGAGCAGTAAATGGTAACGAGCAGCTTGGCGGTCGGTAAAAGCTGCGCAGCAGCGCGTCTTGGTCGCCATTCGTCATGGACACCAAATCACTTGGTCCTTCATGTTGGATTTCACCGTACACCGCCCTCGAAGTTGTTCACAAGACTCGTTGATCGAAATTCCACGATCGGCCCGACCGGCCCTTCCGTCCTGCTGGAGCATCAGCCGGAACGCGCACCCACGTCCGGTGAGGACGGTGGCGAACTGGTCGAAAGCCGTCCAGTTTCGACGGCGCCTCGCCCTTGTTAGGGCGGTGTACTGGCGCGGCGCTTCGGGGTTGCGGGCGTCAACGATCGCGGCGGGGCATCGACTGGGGCACCAGGGAACAGGTGCCCGGGGAGGCGGAAGTCGACGATGAGCCGCCGCAAGTGCGGGCGACGCCGATCCCTGAACAACTCGAAGGCCCGCTGACCGCACGACCCGTGACCGACACGTCGCCATCCACGAACTACGCCTTACCGGCGTGAGCATCAACGCGATCGCCGAGGCCCTGGGCCTGGACCGCAAGACCGTACGCAGCTACGCCGCTACGCTCAAGCCGAAACCGCTGACGACCTGCTCAGCCACGGCCGCTGCGGCCGCACCGGACGAGCCCTGCGCCCTTACCTGACCCACATCTACCAGCGGTGGAACGCCGGCTGCGCCGACGCCGCCCTCATCTACACCGAGATCCGTCAGCAGGGCTACCGCGGCAGCGCACGCATTGTCCGCCGCCACCTGCAGCCCCTACGCGAGTCCGGCACTCCAGCCCCGACCCCCTGCGTGACCGTGTGGCAAGCGACGAACTGGATCACCCGTGCCCCGGACACCCTCACCGACGAGCACCAGGCCAAGCGACACACGATCCTCGACCGCTGCCCACCGCTACGCGAAGCCGCTGACATCGTCAGCTCCTTCGCCGTAATCATCGTCAACCTTCGAGGCCATGACCTGCCGGGCTGGCTCGACAAAGCCGAGGCCAGCACGGCTGCGGCCATTCGCAGCTTCGCCCTCGGCCTAGGCTAGACCTCGCCGCCGTCACCATTCGACTGTCCACGTCCCGCGCTCATCATGCGCCGCGCCGTGCTATTCGGACCCGAGGTGGCGTATGTCGTCCTCGGAGAGCAGGGCCAAGCCAGCAACCACGTCCCGGAACCCGTCGTACTCCGCGCGGCACCGCTGGCATCGCGCGATATGAGCCTCCATCATCCGATGCTCGTCGTCGGACAGAGCGTCCAACGCGAAGACTCCGAGCGCCAGCTTGAACGGGTCATTCGAACTTCCAGGCTGGCTCATTCACTCTTCCTGACCGTTGACGGTGCTGGCTTTCCAAGCCCAGATTACGTACCGTCGGCGTGGACGGTTCAGCCCAAGGGTGCTTCTGCCGGTCGCGCGCTGGCTGATTCAGCATCGGCAGGCTACCGGCGCCCGCCGGGATTTCTATAGGCCAGCGATGCCGTCCCGGGTCTTCCCGACGAACACAACGAGCCTTTTTAATCCTGGGTATCGGCTGGTCTCGACGCGGTGCAGGACGAGGATGGCCTGCACGATCGCGGTCGCGCGGCGGGGACAGCAACGCAGCTTGGCCAGGATTTTCCAGGTTTGGGAGCGTGTCGATTTCCGTGTTTGGGCCGTGGCGTGCGACGTACTACTACTTCGCGTTGTGGCGGGACGACGGCACCCACCAGGTGATCCGTGACCTGTTGTGCTGCAAGTCGGCCGGCATGCAGCCGGATCTGCGGGGATGCTGCCGGCTTGGCGCGGACGTGACCGGGTGCCATCGGGCTCTCGTCACTCTCTGCGAGGTAATCTGGCCGTCGGTGCGTCACCCGGTGGGCCCATACCACTGACAGCCGGTCCGGTTCTGGTAAAAGATCGCGTTCACGATCTTCCGCAGGTCGTAGTCACCCTGACGACCCGACACCGAGACCGACACGCGTCTGGCCCTCCACGCGTCCAGGAACGGCCCACTGCTCGTCGCTGACGTCGCTGGGATACGGCTTTCGATCACCCATGACCGGGCTAGCACCGCTCCGCCCCGGCCCCGTGACGACGGCCCAGAACGTTGCCGCTCGTCCGCGGCTGGTGTCGCGGCCGGGTCGACGCAGCTGGCTCGATGACTACGCAGCAACCCGGTGCGGTACGGGTACGCCCCCAAACATCCGTGAGCTACCCGATGTCTCTCAGCGCCCGACGAACGAGCCTTGCCTTGGGACAACCAGGTATGGAGGAGGGCAGCCATGGCGCTTGCGACCGGAACCGTCGCGGTCAGGGACCTATCCGCCGAGGAGCGGATGCAAGCCCTGTATGACACCCATGCCAAGCCGGTCTATTCATTCCTCCTGCGGCTCACTTTCGGCGAGCGCCAAGCGGCCGAGGACCTGCTGCAGGAGACGATGGTGCGGGCCTGGCGCAAAATCGAGGCCTTGAACACGGACATCGCAACGCTACGCCCCTGGTTGCTCACCGTCGCGCGACGAGTGGCCATCGACGCCGGTCGAGCGAAGCGGGCCCGGCCGGCGGAAGTCGGGCTGGTCGACATGACGGTCCTGCCATCCGGCGATGACGCCATCGAACGGATGCTCGCCGTTCAGACCATCAAGCGGGCGATGGCTCGGCTGACCCCAGACCACCGGAACGTGATCATCGAAGTCTACTTCCGTGAGCGGTCAGCCGCCGAGGCAGCCGCAGTGCTCGGCATTCCGGAGGGGACGGTCAAGTCACGCACCTACCACGCACTCCGGTCGCTGCGCGCCGCCATGGGCGCCACCGTGAAGCGCCAGCCCGAATAGCCCGAGGATTGGGTAGTTTGTGCCAACCGGCCGTCCTGCCGGCCGCCTCCTACCGGGGAGTGTGTCGATTTCCGTGTTTGGGCCTTGGCGTGATCGAGGTTGTTAGATGGTGATCCGGTCGCCGTAGGCGAGGACCAGGGCGTTGAGGGCCTTGGCCCGACCGTAGACCCGGCCGGTGATGCTCCCGCCACCTCGGTGTTTCTGCTGAACGACGAGGTAGAGGATCTTCATCGCGGCCTGCTCGGTCGGGAAGTGCCCGCGGCGTCGGGCGGCCTGCCAGAACCTGGCGTTGAGGCTCTCGATGATGTTGGTGGTGTGGAGGACCTTACAGACCTCGTGCTCGTAGTCGAGGAACGGCACGAACTGCGCCCAGGAGATCCGAGGCTGGGGACCAGGTGGTGTTCCAGATCGAGGTACCGGCCGAGTTGGTTTTCGTGGCGAGTGTCCCGCGCTTCAGTCAGTCGGTTGTGGCGGGCTACCTGGCACGCGGGATCGCGGGTCTTGCTCGGTAGGCACCCGAAGGCGCCCGCTTCGGCATCCACCTTTGCGTCGGCGACCTGCGACATCGGGCACTGGCGCGGCTGAGGAATAATGGCCCTTTAAGCGTCAGCAACTTCATGCTCAGTCGTTCTGTGCCTGCATCCGTTCAGACGCGCCGATCAAGCCCACCATTACGCGCAACCTCTCAGTGGAGAGTGACGTTGGGCAGTGGGCGGCCCGTAGCGTCGAACAACGCGGCTCCACAGTCGCAGCGCTCGTCGGCCAGGGTCTGGGTCGCCGACAGCTGCCAGACCAGCATCTCCGAGCAGTTCGGGCAGTCCAGGCTGACCAGGGTCTCTTCGGGTTCCGAGTCCCAGGCCCGCACCGGGAGGCCCTGGTGCATCAGCCCGGTCAGCTCACGCTCACCGGTCAGCGCGACCAGTACCTCGTAGGTGTCGGTGCCGTTGTCCCGCACCACAAGCGTGCAGCCGAGATCTACCAGCACACCGGACAGATGATCGAGCTGGCGGACCGGGAAATCACCGCGGCGCAGAGTCGGGTCGGCCTCGGCCGCATCGTAGAGGACGTTGGTGTCGACGTCTGTCGGCTCTGCCCCGAAGGCCCGTACCCGACCAGCCACGAACGCCGCCAGCTGGCCTGGGTAATCCTCACCAGTCCAGTCCATCCTGAACATCACACTGTCGACTCGAACCCCCCGCGCCCGCTCACCCGGGGTCAGGACCAGCTCTTCCAGCTCTGCCACGACGATCACGCTATCAACTGCCGGGCGGCGGACCCGTTGTTGTGTCGTTGTCGTGCATGACCAACACCAGCCTCCGCGCCTATCTGCGCGACCTCTTAGACACTCAGACGATCACCGATGGGCTGCGAGCCCTTCACGCTCGGGTGGCCCGCGACTACGAAGCCCTACCGACCGGCGCGCTCCGTCAACGGGCTTGGCGCTGAAGCCGATGGTCGTCGACGGTGGTGAGCCATGAGCCGTCGCCGAGCGGTTCGAAGTCGTACTGTTCAGCAGAGAACGGTGCCATCTGCCCTCGGACCTCGCCGGTTCGCGGATCGACGATGTACCGCTCGAACCACTCCTCCTCATCGTCGGCCTCGCCGATGACGGTCACAACGGCGGTGTCGTCGCCGAGGTAGCCGCCAACCCACTCGACGACCACGCCGGCGGGATCATGGCCGAGCGACTCCGCCGTTACTCGCGCGACGACTGCGCCGTCGGGATACGCATGGAAAGCGGCGTCATGCTGATCGTGGTCCACGGTCATGAACTGGCGGCCGCCCGGCGCTACGTCGACAAGGACCCGATCCGGCCACGGATACTCGGTCAGCTCGATCCGACCGTTCTCGAAGCGACCCCGGTAGACCAGCGAGCCATCCTGTCCTTCCCCCACGTTCAGCAGCATGTGCCTGCCGTCTGGATGGGCGAAGTGTTTGCCCCCGTGACCGGCCGAACACAAGTCCACCTGCGCCATCACCCGGCCGGTACCCGCGTCGACGGCCAACCACTGATCGGCGCCGGTACCGCGCGCCATCGCGTCAGGTCGGAACACCCACACGATCATTCCGTCCAAGGAGTAGGCGCAGCAGCTATGGACGATGGGCCACGGTGCCGCAGCGGGGATGAAGTCGAGCTGCCACAGCCGCCGTCCGGTACGGTCGATACACGTCACGTGGTCGGGCATCGCGTACACCGCGCGGCTCAGGTCGGGTGCTACGGCATGGTCGTCCAACTCCATGTGCGCCCCAACGGGAAAGGTCGCTGCGGGCACCACGTCCGACACCGGCGCTGAGCCGACAGGAATCTCGTAGGCCAGCACAAGCCCATCCCGGTACCGGGATCGCACACGAAATTGCGTCATGGCGCAGGACGGTAGCCGACCCGAAGGCGGGACTCGTGACCGACGTGCCAGCCCAACTTCGTTGGAGTTCGATCGCCGAGGCGAGCCTCGATCAGCACCATCCGTAGTCTCATCCGACGCGCATGGACCCTCTACCGGTGGGACAGCCGCCCCACCCACCGCCGATGATCACCAACCATTCCGCGCGACCTCTTAGATAGCTAACTTGATCCTTAACCTGTACGGCGTGGCTCCGGGAACATTCGAGTTCTTTGTCTCGCCATTTGTCTGTGCTGGGTGACGATGTGGACGTCGTGGCGGGCTGCCCCGAACCGGGTTTGATAGAGGCATCGAAGCCTTGGAGGAACACCAGCGATGCCGGCACCGAAGAAGTACCCCGATGAGCTGCCTGAGCGTGCGACCCGGTTGACGGTCGAGGCCCGCCGGGATCCGGCCGGTGCGGTGGGAGCGATCCGGTGGATCGCTCGGGATCCATCCCGAGGCGTTGCGTACGTGGGTGAAGCGGACCGAGACCGACGCCGGCGAGGGGGCCGGGTACCACCCGCGGCGATGCGTTCCGCATCGCCGCCCTCGAACGGGAGGAAACTGCCGCAGCCACTGCGAGGGATCAAATGAACTCGCCTCCGTGTCGGTCGGTAGACGGCATCGGAAGACAGTCAGTGCCCAGCGGTGGTGTGGGCGATTCGGGCGAGAGTCGGGATTGCGGTATTGACCTCGGCGGTGCGGCGGCGGCGATGTCGGCTACGAACGCGTCGACTTGGCCCTTGCTGACGCCAGGCATGCAGATGATGTGGCTGGTGTCCCCGTCGGTGGCCAGCAGCCACTTCTTGCGCACCTGTTCCGGTGGGGTGGCAAGGACGACGGTGAAGGCGTGGGGATGCCGCCACGCGGGCCATCCCGCGGCGGTGAGCTGGTTGACGGCATAGGCGGCAAGGGTTCGGGCTTCGCTGACCCGCCGGCGGTGTCCTTCGCGGCCGTGGGTGGCGATGGCGTGCCACAGCAGTGCGGCGGCCAGGCCGCAGCGGGAGCCGGTGATGGTGGTGTCGACGGTGTCGGTGTAGGCGACGTGGCTGCTGTGGCTGCGGACGCCGTCGCGGATGAGGACGACTCCGCACGGAGTCGGCACACCGAGAAACTTGTGACCGGACATGGCGATGCTGCCGATGCCACCGGCGTCATCGAGGCGTAGCCGACCGTCGAGGGCGAGCGGGATGCCGGACAGTGCCGCGTCGACGTGCAGGTGCCCGCCCGCGCCGTACTCGTCGAGGACGGCGCGGATGCGGGTGGTGTCGTCCACCGCCTCGGTCATGGTGGTGCCGGCCGTGGCCACCACGATGGCGGGCCAGCGTCGCCGTCTGCGGACCTGCGCGGCGAGATGCGCATAGTCCATCTCCCCGTCCGGCCGCGCCTCGATGACCACGCTCCGCGCGCCCAGTAACGCCACGGTTTTGGAGACCGAGTAGTGCGCGGCGGTCGAGTAGTAGATCCGGGCGGTGGGATAACGGCGGTAGGCGGCGTGCAGGGCAGCCAGGTTGCCTTCGGTGCCGCCCGTGGTCACGTAGCCCCACCGGTCATCGGCCGGCATGGACAGGATGTCGGCGACCCAGGTGATGACGGCCCGCTCCAGCACCCGCGTGTGGGCTGTCCCGCCCGGGTCCGCCGGATCGCCGATGTTGTTCCACAACCGGCTGCCCAGGCGGGCCATGACCTTGCTGTGGTCGAGGTCCACGGCCCCGGGAAACCCGATACTCGTCGCCGCGTCGGCGTCGGCCTGCTGCACCAGGCGGTCGAGGACGGCCGTGACATCGATCGGCGCGAGGCTGAGGTCCGCGGCACCGAGGAGACTGAGGATGGAGGTGTGGGTCACGCCGGCCGCCTAACGGTGAGGTAGGCGGTGAGGATGTCGTGCAGCGCGCCGAGTTGCCGCCACACCTCCCGGGTGGCGTCATCGTCTTCTTCGGTGAGGTGCTGGTGGGGGTTGTAGTAGGTGATCCGGTCCGGGTCGAGGGTTCTGTTGCAGCGGATCCCGTCCACGCCGAGGCGGGCGTGGGGGTCACGGTCGATGTGCAGGGCGGTGCCGTCGGTCAGCAGCGCGTAGCACTGGCCTTTGAGGTCGAACGCCGACCGGTAGCGGCCGTTGGCCCATTCGTCGCGCAGGGTCCGGGCGACCTGGTACCAGCGGCCCTGATCCGAGTCGAGGGTGGTGACGCCGATGCCGACGTAGGTCGCGTCGTCGGGCAGGGCCATGTCTCCGCCGTTGACCATCGAGCCATCCGGCCCGAGAGGATGCCACCGGCGCCCGGCGGAGGCGGCACGTGAGATGTTGTCGCTGGCGACGACCGCCAGGTCGCCGAGCAGCCGAGGTAGGTCATCGGATTCCGGCGAGGCCAGCCACAGCCGGTGGGCCATGTGCAGCCGGTAGCCGTGTGGCTCGGCCGGGGCCTCGGATCTAAAGAACAGCATCACCCCGTGCGGACCGAGCGCATCGCGCTGCCCGAACCGCTGGTCGGCCTCGACCATGTGGCCGGCGTTGGCCCGCTTGGAGCGATACGCGACTTGCCTGCGCAGGTCCGCCCAGCGGCGGTCCCTAGCCGGCACACCGTCACCGTCCTGCCTCTGCGAGGGCGCAGGCGGGGGTGGTGTGGGGGGAAACGTGGTGCCAGCCGGTCGGTGGTAATCGCCGGGCACTGGGACCGCGCCGTAGCCGGGTGGTGGTGGTGCGTAGTCGGCTGGCCTCCGGGAGGCAGCGGGCGGTGCCGCCGGTGGGCGCTCTGGTCGCCAGCCGGGGTGAAAGGGATCGACACCGTAATGCCCGCCGCGTGCGGCAGTATGATTGCTCATCGTCGCGATCCTCCTTCTCAGATCGAGACGTTGATGGCGTCGGGAACGGCGTGCGCCGTCGGGGTACCGCGGCCAATGCCGGCGTAGACCTCAGGACGGGCTCGCCGCAGGCTCCCGGCCCACACCCCGCCCGCAACGGCGGTGGCGACGAGGATCGCGGGCAGCAGGATGGGGTACAGCGACCCGGGCGCGGCCCCGAGCAGCGAGCTGACGTTACCGAGCATCAAGGCCAGCACCACCAGCCCGCCGAGCACGCCCAGGGCGGGCGCGAGCCGCCACTCCCACACCCCCGGCCGTAGCCCGCGCACGCTGTCCGGTGCCCGCAACGCGGCCACCGACGCGGCCAACAGCAGACACAGCAGCCCCATCGCACCCAGCGTCGACAGCCAGGTGAACATCGCCGCGACGGGGTCAGCGCCGCTGAACGCGAACGCGCCCACTACCACCGTGGCGACACCGGTCTGCGCCAGTGACCCGCCGCGCGGCGCGCTGACCCGAGTCGCGCTGCCGCCTCGCGCGAGCCCAACAGGCAGGACGCCCTCGCGGGCCATCGCGAACACATACCGTGCGAGCACGGCGTGGAACGCCAGCATCGACGTGACGATCGCGAAGACCAGCATCAGCTCCGCGAGGACAACCCACCCACCGCCAAGACGCTCCAGGACCGAGAACGGCAGCCCGCCGGCAGGGTCAGCGGCGACCTCGGCGACGGCTCCGGGGCCGACCGCCACCCCCATCGCCCACGCGGCCACCGCATACACCCCACCGAGCACCACCACTCCTGCCGTGGTGGCCCGGCTGACCGACCTGCGGTCGATGGCCTCCTCGACGAACGATCCCGGCGCGTCTATGCCCATGAACGCGGCCACGCAGAAGGCAACCGCGCCGCCAAGGCCGCTAACCGCCAACCCGGAGGCGTCGAAGCCCGCCCAGGACAGCCCACCGTCCGCCGGTTCTCCCATACCGGCCAGCACGAACGCCGTGACGACCAGCAGCGAGACGACCAGCACGGCGGCCAGGACCCGGGTGGACAACACGATCGCCCGCAGACCCAACACCCCGACGCCGGCCAGGGCGAGGCCCGCCCACACCCACCACGTGCCGCCGAGCTGCGCGGCGATCGTCGCCCCGAACAGCCCGTACAGGCTGGTCTGGATGGCGTTGTAGGCCACCAAGGCGACCAGGCCGGCGGCGACGCCCCAGCCACGGCCCAACCCCTTCGCGAGGATGCCGTAGTAGGCCGCCGGGTGCCGGACCTGGCGTGCCATCGCCGTGTACCCGACCGCGAGCACCGCCACCGTACCCGCGACGAGCACGAAGGTCAGGGGCAGAGCCGTCACCTTGGTGGTCGCGTACGTCGCGACGATGCCTCCGGCGAGCACCACCATGGGCGCCGACGCCGCAGCCCCGATCACCCACAACCCGAACGGAGTCAGCGTCCGCCGCGCGAGAGCTACCTGCACATGCGTTGACTTCACCGCAGCTCCCCCCGCTCCGGAAAGATTGGGCACGACGAGCGCTGGCAGTCATCCGCTGGATGTCGGTCCCCGGTGAGGGCGTTGGCCGCCATCAGGTGCACCGTCGCCGGCCGTACCGGGCCGGCGCGCCAGTAGCCCTGGTCACGGCCGAGCCGCCGCTGCGTGGTGTCCGCGTCGGGCGTGAACCTGAACAGGTCGTGGTGTCCGTCCGGCCACTCCCGCCGAATCGCGTACCTCCATGCGTACTTCGCGGCCGTCGCGTTTGCCACGTCCGTGACCGCGGCACCGGTGCCGGCGGCGTGCGGCCGTGCCGGCAACCGCTGCCCGGCATCGAGCGTTCGCGGTGGGGAGGCAGTAAGCGGTCCGGGGACCAGGGTCAGCATGAGGATGTGTCTCCTTGAAAATCGGGGCACATAGGGTTGGAACTCCGGTTGAGCAGTTCGGACGAGTCGGCACTCGTGCGTGACGGGTAGCGCGGGGCGCCGAGAAACCGTGCGGTTTGGCGCGACAGGCGTGGGGAGCCCCTGTCATCACCTTCCGGTCGAGCCAGGAAACCGCGAAGAGCACCCTGCTACTCCTTGATCGCCAGTTTCAGCTGTTCGCTGACCTCACCAGCGGCCCCTGCGCTGGCCAGCATCTGCTCAGACTGATCGGCCAGGTACGACTGCCACTGGGACAGGTATTCGTGCGCGGCCCGACTGGCGGTTAACAGAGCGTCATACCTCTCTTGCAGGTCCTGTAGATGACGCTGCAGTTCGGTGACCTGCGGGCCGGCGTATCCGGTGCTCTGGGCGGCCTGCTGATAGGCGTGGACGATGATGTCCTCGGCCTGCCGCCGCGCTTCGGCGAGGATCTCCGCGCCCTCCACGCTGGCGTCGCCGATTGTGCGGTTGGCTTCCTCCTGAGCGCGCATCGTCAGCTCGACAGCCAATGGGTCAGCTGCTTGCGGTACGGCGCTCGGCAGGGTTCCGTGGCGGAGCATCTCGACCTGGTTGAGCAGGCTGGCCACCTCTCGTCCCCTACGATCGATTTCGCCGCGCAGCAGCGCGATCCGATCGTCCGCGAAGCGGACCACCGCGGCAACGTCAACTGCCGGGTACCAATGCGTGCGGCGTGAGCGGCGGGTGGCTACCAGGCTGAGGCGCTGGGTGACCTCGCCGGGCAGCGGCCGCTCCGCGTCCGGTGCAAGGTGTCGAGCACCGTGGTCAGTCATCGGACTCCTGTCCAGGTGAGGTCACGCGGCGTCGATCCAGCCGGCGCCGACAGAGGTGGGTAGAGCGAGTGGTCGTAGCTTTCGGTCAGAATCCGGGCAGGGTCTACACCAGAGGCGGTAAGGGCAGCGATCGTGGCCCGGGTCATCACAGGAGACCCGCAGACGAGGATGTCTGCGTCTGCCCACGGGCCGAGCCGCAGGGCGGTGTCGACGGCGCGCCCCACCTCGCCGTCCCACCCCCACCCAATTTCTACGGTTGGCACGTAGCGGAGCCACGGCTCGCCCAAGGTGTCAGACCACGCTGCTTCCGGCGCCGTCGCGGCCAGTTTCAGGAGCGCTTGGTGGTCGTACAGGTCGTCGGGTGTTTTTCCCCCCACCACCAGGGTGGTGGGACGGCCGGAGCCTTGCTGGATCTGCTCGAGGATGGCTCGCAGCGGCGCTACGCCGGTACCGCCAGCGATCAGCAGAAGCCGTCGGTGGGGTGCGCGGTCGTACGACGACAACGCGGTGCCCACGGGGTGCCCCAGCAGGAGTGTGTCGCCGAGTGCCGTCCGGCGCACCAAATGGGTGGAGAACCGGCCCGTCGCCCTCACGTGGAACTCGAGCGTTCCGTCGGGGCGGGGAGCGTTGGCGGGTGACAGGTACCGCCAGGTGCGCATTGCCGGCACCTGTGTCGGCAGAGACTGCCCCGGCAGGTAGTTGCACAGGTAGTTCGGTCGGACGGTGAACACGCAGATGTCGGCGCGGCGGCGCTCCGTGCTGGTTACCTCTGCCCGCCAGAACGAGGGCGCGACCCGTTCGGATCTGGCGGCGCCGGCGAGCATCAACTTCGCTACCGCCTCGTACGCCGCAGCCCAGTCAGCCCTTAAGCTTGGTGTCCACCCTGGTCCGACGAAGTGCTCCAGCGTTGCCACGAGTGCCTGGCCTACCCAGATGTAGTGCCGCTCCGCCAGCTGCACCGGTCGACCCTCGTGGTCTGATCCGTGGAACCGCCTGTGATCAGCGCCGAGACGCTGCGCGAACGTCGTGAGCGCATCCGGGTCGTCGATGTTCGTGATGATGTGCCCGAGCGAGGCGAGTAGCTTGTCCTCCTGATACCGCATGTCGGCTGGGAACATGGTCCGCGTCTCAGGAGCGATAAGGAACAGAGTCGCGTAGAAGTATTTTGCTGCTTCGGGGCCGGCGACGGCGAGCTGGTTCCAGCTCCGACGCAGCGCAGTGACGTCCATGTGTCAGCCCTCCTGCCGGGAGGCGAGGTAGTGGCGCTCACGCAGAGTCGGCTCGGGAAAGTACGGCGTGTGAACACCTGGCCAGAAACTCGGGTTAGGCGCCCGGGTGTCGTAGTAGCTGTGGTGCTCGGCGTGTAGGGCGGCCCATCCGACCGACCCGTTGATCCACGGCCAGTCGCCGTGGCCGGGCCGGCCAGCGCTGCCGGTCGTCGATGCTGGCTCGTTCCCGATCATCGGGCCGGTTCCGGCACGTTCCCCGCGTGTCCCCCGCGTGATCCTCCGTGCGGGCGGGCGTCGTCGCAGTGCCACGTCTCTCCCATCCCGTTCATGTTTCGCCTCTGGTCTGTGCCATACGGCCGGCACCGGACGGGAGTTCACATCTTTGACTCAGGACGGATCGCCGCTCGTAATGCCGGGTGGCGGCGGAAGACCGGGGCAGGGAGGGCTTGACCACGGCGCCGAGCCGGCGTGGTCGCCGAGCACCTGGTTGCCGCCGTGGCAGGGCCCTTGTCCGGAGCTGCTGCCTGCCCGGCTGAGGGGCGCCGACGGCGATGACCAGGCGGATGCTGGCGTCGATGGCGACCTGCAGGTTCGTCGAGTACCGGTAATTCTCGCCCCGCGGCGAGGCGGTGGTCCCGGGTCGGGATCACCTGCACCCAGGCATCTTCCGACGACCGTCCCTAACAGACACCTGTCGGGGTTACGAGACGTCCCTCAGACATTTTCCGCGCCCCCTGACAATAATCAGGCCGGACGCAACGGCCGGCCGCGGCGACCACCGCGACCGCCGCCACCCTCGCGACGCCGCGCCGCGAGATCTGCCATCGGGATGGAGGCTGGGTGATCCGGCCAGAACGTGCGAACACCACATTCAGCTCCCGCCTTGTGAGCACATGCCTGTGTCGTCATCGAGCTACGCTCCCTGCACGTAGGGACGCGGGTCCCGGTCACGGCGAGCGAACCGGGTTCAGCCGACAGGCCGACGATGCTGGCGGCAGCACCGGCCGAAGCCCGCCGAACCCACCTTGCTAATTCGCATTAGCATCTTGACGCCGCCGAGACGGCGCGCGCAGACTCGTCAACCAACGCACCCATCCGCGACGACCGTCCACACCGTACGGCCGCTCAGCGAAGGTGAATGACACCCGCTGACTCGTCACGGCCGCCCCCGCTCCCGCTGCCCCGGTCGGCCCACCTCACGAACGGAGAAACGCGATGACGCGTACCCCTGAAGGCTCCATCTCCCGACGCACGCTGCTGCGTGGTACGGCGGCCGCCGGCGTCGCGATCACCGGCGCCGGCCTTGCCGCGACGCCCACGCCCGCGCTCGCCGCACCGGCTGGCTTCCCCAACTATCAATACGTGCGCGACGCGTTCGCCGCCCCGTTGCGCTACAACCCGACCGGCGAGTTCATCTTCCCGTGCGTGCGCGGAGTCTACGACAAGATCAGCGGCTATCTCGGCCGCTACTACCTCTACTACGCGCCACACGACGCACCCGGCGGGATCTGCCTCGCCTACGCCGACCGACTCGAGGGCCCCTACACCGAATACCCGAACAACCCCATCATCGACCGGTATCTGCCGACCACCACGGTGAGCCACGTGTCGTCCCCCCACGTGGTGTGGGACGCGCCGACCCGGCAGTTCTACCTGTACTTCCACGGCGAGAACTACACGACCCGAGTCGCCCGCTCGACCGACGGCATCCACTTCACCGACGAGACCCCGATCCTGTCGACGAGACTGGTACCCAACACCACCGAAACCTCGTACGCACGAGTCTTCGAACACTCCGTGGCCGGCAAGGGCAACCGCTACGTGATGGTGTTCATGGGCTACCACACAATCGGACCGGGCACCCGAAAGATCTTCTGGGGCTGGTCGCCGAACGGCTGGAGCGGCTGGCAGTTCGACCCGAACCCGCTGGTGTCACCATCAGGCGACGGGCTAACCGACATCTCCGCGCCGCACCTGTTGAAGCGCAACGGCACCGCCTATCTCGCGTATCACGGCAACAGCGGCAACATGTATCTGACCGAAATCGGCAACAACTTCGACCGCGAAATCCACCTCGGAGTGTTCCACCGACCAATCGCGTCGGACAACGGCCGGGTCGCGGCACCCACGTTCGGCACCGACGGCGGCGTGAGCTACATGCTCTACGAGGCCGGGCCCCGCCTCGACGCCAGGATCTGCGTGGCCCGCGCGGTCTAGTGCTCTGACCGGGAAGGTTCACCGGGTTGGTGGTCGTGACGGTTGGATGTGCGGTGACGTCCGATCCGAGCGCTGGAGGCGCGGTGGCTGAGCCTGTCCGTGTACGCAGGCGGACCGACCAGGAGGGGCAAAAGCTGCAGCAGACCGTGCGCCGGGGCAGCACCAACTCGGTGCGCTACCGGCGCGCGATGATGCTGCTGGCCTCGGCCGGCGGGAACCGGGTGCCTGTGATCGCCCAGCTGGTCCAAGCCGACGAGGACACCGTCCGGGACGTGATCCACCGGTTCAACGAGATCGGCCTGGCCTGCCTGGACCCTCGCTGAGCGGGAGGCCGTCCCCGCCGACTCAGCCCTGACGAGGAAGACTTCGTCATCCAGACGGCCACCACCCGCCCCACCAAGCTCGGCCAGCCCTTCACCCGCTGGTCGATGCGCAAGCTCGCCGCCTACCTGCGGAAAGTGCACGGACGTGTCATCCGCATCGGCCGTGAAGCCTTACGGTGCCTGCTCCGGCGCCGCGGCATCACCTTCCAGCGCACCAAGACCTGGAAGGAGTCACCCGACCCTGATCGCGACGCCAAGCTGGAAGGATTCACCCGACCCTGATCGCGACGCCAAGCTCGACCGGATCGAGCAGGTGCTGGAACGCTTCCCGGACCGGGCTTTCGCCTTCGACGAGTTCGGGCCCCTGGGGATCCGGCCCACCGCAGGCTCCTGCTGGGCGAAGCAGGGCAAGCCAAACCGGCTTCCGGCGGCCTACCGCCGCACCCACGGCGTCACCTACTTCCACGGCTGCTACTCCGTGGGCGACGACCGCCTGTGGGGCGTCAACCGCCGCTGCAAGGGCACCGCCAACACCCTGACCGCGCTCAAGTCGATCCGCGCCGCCCGACCCGACGGCGCCCCGATCTACATCATCCTGGACAACCTCTCCGCCCACACCGGCGCGGGCATCCGCCGCTGGGCGAAGAAGAACAAGGTCGAGCTGTGCTTCACCCCGACCTACGCTTCCTGGGCCAACCCGATCGAGGCCCACTTCGGCCCGCTGCGGCAGTTCACCCTGGCCAACTCCCACCACCGCAGCCACCCTGCGCAAACCCAGGCACTGCACCGCTACCTGCGCTGGCGCAACACCAACGCCCGCCACCCCGACGTACTCGCCGCCCAACGCAAGGAACGCCCCCGCACCCGCAGCGAAAAGGGCATTCGCTGGGGCGGACGCCCCCCTCAACACCGCGGCCTGGCCAACCGCGAACAGCAGCCCCCGAACGCCGACGGGGCAAGTTCAGGAGAAGGACAGCGACAGAAGGATGACTCAGGAGGCGAACGGCTCGATCTCCCCCGCGAAGACGATGACCTGGTCGATGAGGCTCCGTCGCAGATGGACGACATCCGTTCCCGCCAGGCGGGGGCCTCCATCAGGCGTGGTGAAGACCCACCGGTACCGGGCCCATTCGTCAGGCATGTCCACCGCTGAGCAGCGCACCATCGTGCCGGTTCCCGCCGGGTGGCGTCGGATGTCCAGCACGAACCGCTCGACCGCCCCGATTCCTTCGCTGCGACCCAACGGCCCCCAGAAGACCACGTCTGAGGTCAGGGCCTGGGAGAGCAGGGCAGTCACATAGCTGTCGTCCGAGGCGTTGAACGCGGAAATGAACGTGTCGATCGCGGAGCGTGCGGTCTCTTCCTGCATGCCCCAGTAATACCAGCCGTTTCGCGTGCGCTCGTCCCACGAGCCGCCTTCCGATCACGGTGAACCTTCCCGGTCACAGCACTAGCAATACCTCCCCGTCACCGGCCACACGAGCAGCTCGGCCTGGAACGGGGCACCATCCAGCCGACGCCAGCGGCCCCGGAGCTCCTGCCCCGGGGCCGCCAGCCGTCAATGATCGTCAGTCGTTGGTGGTGTCCCAGCCGTAGTCGGGCAGGTCGAAGAAGTCGTCACCGTCGACCCGGTCGACGGTGCCGTCGGCCAGGCCGTCGAGCAGCGACTCCACGCCGGTCTGCACGCTCTGCACGAGCATGCCGTGCTGCTTCTGGCCCAGGTCGTCCTGCTGGCCGCGCACCTCGAACAGCACCGTGCCGGTGCCGTTCAGGGCGAACGCCGAGCGGCCCTGGCCCGCGTACTCCCGGTTGTCCGGGTGGTAGTACCGGCCGATGGCGGCGAGCTTCGACTGGTCACCGTACTTCGCGGTCATGCCGTTGGCGACGGTGAGGGCGTAGCGGCGGGACTTGTCCTGGTCCAGCGCCGGCCACTTCGCCTTGTACGCGGCGCCGTCCTGCACGCCGAGCGGCGGGTAGTCGAGCGAGACGGAGATGAGGTTGCCGTCCTGCTCACCGCCGGTGATCCGGTCGCACGGCCCCATGTGGTGCAGGTCGATGTACGCGTCGACGGCGCCCTTCTCCGCCCGCAGACCCACGTATACGTCGCGGATTGCCCGCGACTCGGGGGAGAGGAAGAACCCGGCGTCGGTGTCGCGGCCCGGAAGGTCGGTGGCGCGCGGCACGTAGTCGAGGTCGGGGTTGAAGTCGCGGTTCAGGTCGTAGCCGGGCAGGTTGATGCCGTCCCCGTTGAGCCGGTGGTACCAGGCGCGCGGGGCGCCGGCCAGCTGCGGGAACTCCGCGACCGTCGCGTCCCAGGACCGTACGTTCATCCGCCGGTTGAGCTCGCCGCCGTCGGGGTTGACCATCGGCATGGCGACGAAGGTGACCTCGGTGAGGATCTGTCGCGTCTGCGCGTCACCGGCGCTGCCCAGGCGCTTGAGGATCCCGAGCAGCGCCTCGGTGCCGGTCCGCTCGTTGCCGTGGATCGCGCTGGTGACCAGCAGCACCTTGTCGCCGGTGCCGACCCGGGCCGTGTACAGCTCCCGGCCCTCCGGCGAGCGCCCGACCACCTCGACGTCCACCCGGCCGCCGCTGCTGCGCTCGATCTGCGCCAGCTGGTCGCCGACCTGCTCGTGGTTGCTCCAGCCCGACCAGGACGGGTCCTCGGCGATCTTGCAGCTGCCCTGCCCCGGCCCCTCGGGAGCGGCGGCGGAGACCGCCGGAGCGGTGAGGATCGAACCGGCCAGCGCGGCCGTCACGGCGGCGGCCAGGGCCCCGCGGGATCGGATTGTCGACTTCGTGTGTACCTGCACGCGTAACTCCTCTCGTGGATCCACCGGCCACCGAGCGGGGCGCAGAAGAGCGCTGGTGACGCTCGGGGAGCGGACCACCTCTTGCTTCCGAGGATCTTGACCTGCGCGGACGGCGGATGCAATAGAGAGCTGCGCTTTTCTCGATGCGAGGGCAGGTTCCGGCCGACGCGGCGTCCTGCCACCCGGTGCGTGGTCTGATCGTCGATCACCTGCCTGCTCGGTGCTGGGTCCGGTGGCGATGCACAGCGTCGTGGTTGCCGCACCGGGTCGAGCAGTATTCGCGCCGCCCGTTGCGGCTGGTGTCGACGAACACCGTCACGCATGTCGACCGGGCGCAGACGCCCAGCCGCCGGCCTTCCGCCTCAACCGCGAAGATCGACAGACCGCCGGCCGTGACCGCTCGGACCCGGCCGACGACATCATCGTCCTCGGGCGTGAAGTGCAGGTGCGGGCGCAGCCCGTCGTGGGTGGTCAGAAACGCCCCGGTAGTCCCCTCGACCAGCAGCGCGTTGATCGTCGCGCAGCGCTCGTCGGTCCCGGGCGCCTCGAACACGGCTCGCAGCCGCACACCCCACATCCGCAGAATCTCTGCCTGCCGGGCCGTGAGAGCCGGTCGCGGATCTCGTGCGTACGCAGGACCGCCTCGATCTCACCCGTCCCGATCCCGCCCACGCCGGGCCGGCGTCCATCGCCGGCGCACAGACGCTACTCTCGATCGCCACGCTCCCGTTCATCGTCGGCCTGACCATGGGATGACCTTCCCCGCACCGGCGGCACACCGCCACGGCCAGGTCCGCGGGGCTGTCTCGACCGAGCGGCGTTTCGACCCAGGCCATCCGCCGGGAAGTCGACGTGTGGGGGGTCACCGCGGGGTGCGGGCCGGTCGTCCCATCTCGGCGAGGATTCCGGTGCCCTGACCGAGTTCGATGAGGTAGCCGTCCGGATCACGCAGGTAGCAGCGGATCTCCACCCCGTGATCCTTCGGTTCGGTCAGGAACTGTCCGCCGCGGGAACGCCACAACTCGTAGACGGCGCGGACGTCGGTGACCCGGATGTTGAGCGCGCCGCTGAGCACGTTCGGGTCCGCCGGTGCCTGCGCCCGGACGGTCGGCTTGTCGTCGGTCGGGCCGCCCTCGTCGTTGATCACGATGTAGCCGTTGTGCAGCCGGAGGATGGCCGGTTGCCGCTCGCGCACCACCGTCGCTCCCAGCACGCTGCGGTAGAACTCCCGCGAACGGTCCACGTCCCGCACGATCAGCAGGTGGGTGAGCACCAGCCCGTGCTCGGGCTGGAAGTAGTCGGGCGCCTCGTCCGTCACCGCAGTCTCCTCCGGGTCGGCCGGACGGGTACCCACGCGGGCGCCGGGCACACCTGTCCGCCTCCGGAACCACCCACCCTTGCCATTATCATTCTCGATAGTGATATCGTTGAGCCGTGGAGTTGTCGAGGGAACGTTGGGCGGAGTTGGCGCTACACCCGGTGCGCATCCGGATCCTGCGGGCAGTGGCGGGTGCGCGACTGACCACGCACGACCTGGCGGCGCTGCTGCCGGACATCCCGCAGGCCACGCTCTACCGGCACCTGGCCACGCTGGTCAAGGCCGGCCTGATCGAGGTGGTGGAGGAGCGCAGGATCCGCGGGGCCGTCGAGCGGGTCTACGCCCTGCCTGCCCACGGTGCGACCTTGGACGCCGCAGCCCTGGCCACCGCGACGCCCGAGGATCACGCCCGCTACTTCACCGCCTTCGTGTCGAGCCTGCTGTCGGAGTTCTCCCGCTACCTCGCCCGTGAGCGGATCGACTTCGCCGCCGACGGTGTCGGATACCAGCAGCTCGTGCTCCACCTGACCGACGCGGAGCTGGCAAAGTTCGCCGCCGACCTCAACCAGGTCATCGGCCCGCTGCTGGGCAACGAGCCCGGCGAGGGCAGGGTGCCTCGACTACTGGCCACCATCCTGCTGCCGGCCGATCAGCCGACAGCCACCGACAGCCCACAACAGACGCCGGAGCGGGACGAAGGCTCCGACCCGAGGGAAGGGAATGGCTGATGGCCTCGGTCACGGTTGCCGTCGAGCTGGTCGACATCCGGTTCACCGGGTGGGAGCGGCTCTGGATCGGGCGTGAGCGGCTGACCGTCCCCGTCACCGCGGTGCGGAGTGTGGCCATCGTGGCCGACCCGCTGCGCCTGGCGCGGGGCGCCCGGCGCGGAATGGTGGTGTCCGGCTTCGTCAAGATCGGTGTCTGGGGGTTGTTCGCTGGTCCCCGTCAGCTCGTGGCGGCACGCCGGGGCGAGCTGGGGCTGCATATCGTCCTGGACCGGGCGGCCGCCGGCGGTCAGTTCGACGAGGTCGTGCTCTCCGATCCGGCTGCGCCGGACATCGCGGACGCGATCGGACGCGCGTCGGCGGTCGGCGCATGAACGGCGACCGCCTGACGATCGAGGTCTCGCACCTGACCAAGCGGTACGGCGAGGTCACCGCCGTACGTGATCTGACCTTCACGGTCGAACCGGGCGTGGTCACTGGTTTCCTGGGCCCGAACGGCGCGGGCAAGACCACCACGATGCGCATGCTGACCGGCCTCGTGTCGCCCACCTCCGGCACCGCGACGATCGGCGGCCAGCCGTACGGGCGGCTGCCACGGCCGTCGCGCACCGTCGGGGCGGTGTTCGACGCGAGCGCGTTCCACCCCGGCCACACCGCCCGCGACCACCTGCGCGTCTACGCCGCGATGGGCGGCTACCGGGACAGCCGGGTCAGCGACCTGCTCGATCTGCTCGGCCTCGCCGAGGCCGCCGACCGCCGCACCCGCGGGTTCTCCACCGGCATGCGGCAACGGCTCAGCCTCGCCACCGCCCTGCTCGGCGACCCCTCGGTGCTGCTGCTGGACGAGCCGAGCAACGGCCTCGACCCCGAAGGCATGCTGTGGTTGCGTGGCTTCCTGCGCCGGCTGGCCGATGAGGGACGCACGATCCTGATCTCCAGCCACGTGCTCAGCGAGATCCAGCAGCTCGTCGACGACGTGGTGGTGGTCCGCCACGGCGAGCTCGTCGCCGCTGGACCGTGGTCACGGCTCGCCGGACCGCCAGCGGTGCTGGTGAGCTCGCCGGATGCCGACCGGCTGGCCGCCGCCCTGCGAGTCAGCCGGCCAGACGGCGACGCGCCGCGGATCGAAGCCGTCGGGGCAGGGCGGCTACGGGTATACGGGCTGGACGCGCCGCACGTCGCCGACCTGGCCGCCACGTGCCGGCTGCGGGTACACGAGCTGGTCACCGAGAACCCCAGCCTCGAACAACTCTTCCTCCACCTGACCACCGACAGGGCGACCACCGCATGAACCACCTGATCAAGGCCGAGTTCCGCCGGTTGTTGGCCACCCGCACGTGGAGCGGGCTGCTGCTCGCCGCCGTGCTGATCGGCGGCGGCATGACGGGCGCGATGGCGCTGGTCGGTCCGGAGAACTTCGACCCACCCATGCCCGGACTGGACACCGAAACCGGCATCCGCTCGGTCCTCGGCATCCTCGGTTACACCGCATTCGTGCCGGCCGCCGTCGGCACACTCGCCGTCACGTCCGAGTACCGGCACCGCACCGCCGCCGTCACGTTCCTGTTCGCGCCGCGCCGGTGGCAGGTGTTGGCGGCCAAGCTCGCCACGTACGGCGTCGGTGGACTGGCGTACGGGCTGGTCCTCGCCGGCACCGCCGCCGCAGCCCTCTTCGCGGTCGCCGCCGCCCGCGGCGTCGCGCTCGGCCTGCCGGCCGGCACGGTGCTGGCGTTGCTGGCCCGCATCGGCCTGGCCATGGTCGTGTACCTGCTGATCGGCGTGGGCATGGGCGCCCTGCTCCGCCACCAGGTCGTGGCCCTGTGCGTCGTGATCGGCTACCTGTACCTGGGCGAGACGCTGCTCATGATGATCCCCGGCATCAACGCGCTCTATCCAGTCCTGCCCGGCGGCGCCACCGCCTCCCTCACCGACTTCACCTACCTCGCCGACGCCATGTCCGAACAGGTCGGCAGCACGGCCATCCAACTACTGCCACCAGCCACCGGCGCACTACTGCTCACCGCGTACGCACTCACCGCCTCGCTGATCGCCGTCATCATCCCCATGCGCCGCGACATCACCTGACCTTCCTCCCCTTGCCGAGCTTTCGGGGCGGTCGGCCGTTACGGCCGACCGCCCCGAAGACGTCACCAGGCGGCGGATCGCGCGAGTAGTGGTTCCGATTTCCTCGCCCTATCGGCGCTCGGCGGTGGGGCCAGCGTTGTCCGCGACGGCAGCGGTCTCCGCGGCGAGTCGTTCGGAGGCGTCGCGAGTGGCGGAGAGTCAGGTCAGCTGATCCTGGGTGGGCTGGGCGTCGGTGGTCTGTTCCGGGTGGGGCGCGGTGCTGCGCAGGGTGATCGCCGCGATGACAGCTCCTGCGGCGGCGATGATCCCGGCGCCGACGAAGGCGGCGGAGTAGCCGTCGGTCAGGGCCGGCAGGTCGCCGAGTTGGTCGGCGCCGTAGGACGCTGCGACGGCGGTCATGGCGGCCAGGCCGAGGGCGGAGCCGACCTGGTAGCTGGTGTTGACGATGCCGGATGCCAGCCCGCCTTCCTCGGGGCGGGCGCTGGAGATCGCGGTGCCCAGCGACGGGATGAAGGCGAGTGACATGCCCAGCGCCGCGACGAGCGAGGCGGGCAGGACGTCGGCGACGAAGGTGCCGTCGGGGCGGATCAGAGCGAGCCATCCGAGGCCGGCGGCGAGGACCGCGAGGCCGGTCACGACCATGGGCTTGGGGCCGAACCGGTTGATGGCCCGCGGTGCGAGGGCGATCATCCCGACCATGATGAGGACGGTCATGGGCAGCAGCGCGGCACCGCTGGGGAAGGCGCTGTAGCCGAGGACCTGCTGCAGGTACAGGTTGAGGTAGAACCACATCGGGATCCAGGCCGCGCCGAGCAGCAGTTGGGCGATGTTCGCGGCGGCGAGGTTCGTGGCGCGGAAGATGGACAGGCGCATCAGCGGCTCCCGACGCGCGGCCTGGATGGCGAGGAACGCCGCCAGGGCGGCGACGGCGCCGGCCAGGACCAACCAGGTCTGCCCGGAGGACCAGCCGACCTCGGGGGCGCGCACGATGGCGTAGACGGCGGCCCCGAGACCGAGGGTCACGGTGAGCGCTCCGGCGACGTCGAGGGAGCCTCGGCGGGCGCCGCCGGCCGGCATCAGCGCCGGGGTGGCGAGGACGGCGACCAGTGCGATCGGGATGTTGATGTAGAAGACCCAGGGCCAGCTGACGTACTCGGTGATGACGCCGCCGAGGAAGACGCCGGCGGTGCCGCCGGCGGGTGCCGCGGCTCCGTAGAGAGCAAGGGCTCTGGTGAGTTCCCGCGGCTCGGCGCCGAAGAGCATCATCAGCAGGGTCAGCGCCGAGGGCGCGATCAGGGCGGCGCCAGCGCCCTGGACGGCACGGGCGGCCAGTTCGACGGCGACGCTGTCGGCCAGGCCGGCGGCGGCCGACCCGGCCAGGAGGATCAGCCAGCCGGCGGTGAACATGCGGCGGGCGCCGAACAGGTCGGACAACCGGCCACCGAGCAGCAGCAGGCCGCCGAAGGCGACGACGTAGGCGTTGAACACCCAGGACAGGTTCTCTGGCGAGAAGCCGAGGTCCGTCTGCATCCGAGGTAGAGCGACGCCGATGATCGAGGTGTCCATGATGACCATGAACTGGGCGAGCGCGATGAGGCCGAGCGCCCACCACCGCTTGGTCCTGGGTGACATCACAACCACTCCTTTATGCCCCTAGGGGGTACGGGTAAGTGGAGAATGTTTACCCCCTAGGGGTATTGGACGTCAAGTGATCCACGTCAACGACGCCCGATCACGCGAACCCCTTGCGCCATATACCCCCCTGGGGTAGCTTCCGCTTATCAAGAAAAGGCGGATCGTGACGGGACACCGGCACCCAGACAGAGGACGGGACCACGCCGCAGCTCCGCCGGGCTGAGGGAGGACTCCGGGTGACCAGGAGGCCCCGTCAGATCCTGATCTGCCTTGCCCACCCACACCCACCAGAGGAGATGTCCATGTGCAACAGCGAATCCGGTTGCGGCTGCGCCACTGCCGTTGACACCGCCCCGGCAGCCACCGCCACCCAGGACGGCGTCCGGACCACCTACACCGTGTCCGGAATGACCTGCGGGGGCTGCGCCAACTCCGTGCGCAAGCACCTCAGCACCGTCGCTGGCGTCACGCGCGTCGAGGTCGATGTGACCGACGGCCTGGTCACCGTCACCAGCGACGCCGCCCTGGAGACCGCCGACGTACGCACCGCGGTCGAACAGGCCGGCTATCAGCTCGTCGGCTGACCACCTGGCCGGTCGTGTCCGTCCCAGGCACGGGCACGACCGGCCGCGCCCCTGCCGCAACAACACGGTCACAGGAGTCGACATGACTGGTGCAGATCATCCCGACCACTACCCCACCAGCCCTGGGCTCGTGGTCTACGGCACCGGCTGGTGCCCCGACGTGCGGCGCAGCCGGGCCGTGCTCGACGCCGCCGGCGTCGCCTACCACTACGTCGACCTCGACCGGGACCAAGCCGCCACCAGGCTCGTCCGACGGCTGCAGCACGGACGTCGACGCGTCCCCACGCTGCTGTGGCCGGACGGCACCTGCCTGGTCGAGCCCACGGATGAGGACCTGCGGACTCACCTCGACCAGCGAGAAGCAGAATCCAGCACCGGTGACCGGTGACGGCCTACCGGCCACCACCGCCGCTGGAGCGAGAAGAACATGGCGAGGCCGAGGTATCTCGCCGCGAGCCGATGGAGCGGGAGATCTGGGGGCCGCCTGGCGGCGGTCCGGCGTTCCGGAACGCGCTGCCGGACCGTCCGGGCGGCACCCGTGCGGCTGCCACCCGGACCACCCTTCAGTCGCTGGGACCCCCTCCAGTGATGAGCTGCCCGAACAGGTCGGTGCTGATGTTGCCGCCGGAGACGACCAACCCGACCCGGCGGTGCGGCATTCGGACCCGGCCTGCCAACATCGCGGCTACGGCAAGGGCGCCGCTCGGCTCAACGACGAGCTTCATCCGATCGAACAGGAATTTCATCGCGGTCAGAATTTCCTCGTCGGTGACCACGACGACGTCGTCCACGAGCCGCTGAATGATGGGAAACGTGACATCCCCGGTCCGCTCCCCGGTCACACCGTCCGCGATGGTGCGGGGCACCGGTATGCGGACCGGTTGACCGGCCAGCAGAGATCGCCGGTTCTTGTCCCCGGCCTCGGTCTCCACCCCGACGATGTACGTGGTGGGTGCGATCGCCCGAAGGGCGGTGGCACAGCCGGCCAGCTGCCCGCCACCGCCGAGCGGGACGACCAGCGCATCCAAACCGTCGACGTCGTCCCAGAGCTCCACCGCCGTCGTGCCCGCACCGGCGACCACGTCCGGATGGTCATACGGTGGGATCACGGTCAACCCGCGCTCGGCAGCGAGCCGGTCGGTGATCTCGAACCGGTTGTCGGTGTAGCGGTCGAACGTGACCACCTCGGCGCCGTAGTGGGCGGTGGCAGTCACCTTGGACGCCGGCGCGTCACGCGGCATGACAACGACGGCGTGGGAGCCGAGCACATGCGCGGCCAGCGCGACCGCCTGCGCGTGGTTGCCTGAGGAGAAAGCGATGACGCCACGGCGGCGGGCATCGTCGTTCAACCGGGCGACGGCGTTGTAGGCGCCCCGGAATTTGAAGGCACCGACGCGTTGGAAGCTCTCACATTTGACGAACGCCGTGGCGCCGGTTCGCTGGTTCAAGGTGCGTGAAGTGAGGACGGGTGTGCGGTGGGCGACGCCGAATAGCCGTTTGGCCGCGGCATGCACGTCGTCAGCGGTGACAGTGAGGCGATTCGTCATCGTGAGGTGACTCCTTGCGGGACGGCTGTGGCGGGGAGCGGCGCGGAGGCGGGCTCGAGTCGACCGGAGCGAGCCAGCAGAGCGACAGCACCGGCGCAGACTGCCCCCGTCGCGGAGAGCGCCAGCCAGGGCAGCGCGGGAAGCTCCCAACGCTCAGCTAGCCCCCAGACGGCGCCAGTAGCGAGGTTCCCGGCGGTGATCCCGATGCCGGCGAAGGTGTTGTACAGGCCGTAGTGGGTCGCGACAAGCCGGTCCTGGGCAAGCGCCACGATGGTGTCCATCTCGAACGGGTACGCCACCACGGCGCCCAGGGTGAGCAGCACCGTGGCGGCCAGGGTCGGAAGAATCGCCAGGGTGGCCGCGCCCAAGGAACTCTGGCGGGCGGTCAGCCCGGCGGTCGCCGCCAGCGGCAGGAACGCCGCTGCCATCAGGGCCAGGCCGGCGGCGACGGCCCTGCCGGATTCCCAGCGATGCCGCGCCCAACCGGTGGTCCGGACCTGCCCCATGACCGCCACCACGGCGGAAAGGGCGAACAGGACACTGCTGCCAATGTCACCGCTCTCCCCCAGCACCTTGGCCGCCTGCAACGGAAGGGCGAGGTAGAGCTGCGACGACAGCACGTAGGAACCGATCATGGCTAGGGAGAACAGAAGGAACGAGCGGTTGCCGACGACCTGCCGCCAGTCGGCTCGCACCCCACCGACACCGTGTGGCCGGCCGTCGACCGTGGGCGCGGACCGCGCCGGCAGGGCACGGACTTGCACCACGGTGAGCACCAGGAAGATCATCGCCGCGGTCATACAGACGAGCCGGAAGTCCTGGCTGATCAGGGCAAGCCCGACGACCGGCCCGATGAGGATGCCAGCTTGGTAGAAGACGTTGAATGCGGCAAACGCCTCGACTCGGCGTTCCCCGGCCTCCGCCGCGACGTACGCCCGCACCGCTGGATTGAACAGCGCGCCGGCGAGCCCGGTGGCCACCGACGCAACCAGCAGCATACGCAGGTCGGAGCCAAGACCGAGCAGCGCGAATCCCATGGTCCGCAGGGCGCAGCCGAGGACGATCATCGGTTTGTAGCCGAGCCGGTCGGCGAGCATGCCGCCTACGAAGAACATGCCCTGCTGGCTGAGTGTGCGCACCCCCAGGATCAGGCCCACGGTCCAGGCGGCCATGCCCAGACCCGAAGCGAGATGGTTGGCCAGGTACGGCATCAGCATGTAAAAGCCGAGGTTGATGCCGAACTGATTGACCATCAACAGTTGGAGGGGCCGGTCGAACGAGCCGACCTGATGCCAGGTGCCCTTCACCACGGTCTCCTCCTGGCGTCCCAGCGTGCCCCAAGGCCGCTGCCGGCTCTGCCGTCCCCTGCGCCGGCCGGCGGCGCCGTTTCGGCACCAGCACCACCGCGCGGTGCGGGATCGATGACGGTGACGCACCGGGTCCAGCGGGTAACCTCGCGCTCCTGCGGGTGGCCGAGGTGCTCGGGTTGCGGGGCCGGTGGCCGATCTAGCAGACGGTGGCGGCGGCAGTAGTCGTCGTTGAAGATGGTGTCGACGTACCGAGCCGCCCCGTCGGGAAAGATGGCCGCGACCCGGGTGGACGGAGGGTGGGTGCGGGCGACCCAGGAAGCGACAACCGCGACGGCGCCCACGCTCCAACCGCCGGTGAGGTAGCGGGCGGCAGCCAGACGCCGACATGCCCATACTGCTTCGGCCGGCGAGACCCAATGCACTTCCGCGAAGGCCCTGTAGTCGACGTTGCGGGGGTAGATGCTGCTCCCCAGCCCTCGCATCAGGCGTGGCCGGTCGGGTTGACCGAAGATCGTCGACCCGACGGTGTCGACCCCGACCAGTCGCAGGTCCGGGTTCGTCTCCCGCAGCACTCGGGAGACACCGGCGCTGTGGCCGCCGGTGCCGACGCTGCACACCAACACGTCGACGTGTTTGAGCTGCGTTGCGAGTTCCCGGGCCAGTCCCTCGTAGGCCCTCACGTTGTCGGGGTTGTGGTACTGGTCGGGGCACCAGGCACCCGGGCGTTCCGCGAGCAGCTGGGCGACCCGGTCCCGGCGTGCCTGCTGCCAGCCACCCTGCGGGTGCGGCCTGTCGACGACGTCGACCTCGGCACCGTAGGCGGCCAGCAGGTGCCGCATGTGGGGTTCCATCCCCGCGTCGGTGACCAACGTGACGGGATGCCCGTAGAGCATCCCCGCCAGGGCCAGTCCAAGTCCGAGGGTCCCCGAGGTGGATTCGACAACTGGTGCTCCCGGAGCCAGGTCTCCTCTCCTTCGTGCCTGACCAAGTAGGTAAAGGCCTGGCCTGTCCTTGATTCCGCCGGGATTGTGGCCTTCCAGTTTGGCCCAGAAGCCGGTCTCTTTCTGCCCGGTCAGGTCGGGAATCCATAGAACCGGGGTGTTTCCCACCAGGTGCTCGGGAGTCGCTGCGGCCATCGCCGCACTGGGGACAGGTTGATCTGCAACGCCGTGGGAGGCGTCAAGGTACTTCGCCACAACATGCCTTTCGTCGTCTCGTCTACGCCTACGGTCACCGTCAGGAAGCGCAGACCCTGTGGGTGGGGGTCCGCGCTGCCGGCGCCGCTATATGCGAAGGACCGACGAAGATGCTCCTGCCATCGTGAGCGGCACCAACGAACGCGTGAGGTGGCACGGCCATCGGTGGACGGATGAAGAGACGCCGTCCATGTGTCTGTGTACGGGCAGGGCAGGGGAACCGATTGCTTCGGTGACGGACCTGTAGGGCATGACCATTGCCGCTGTCGCCAGATGCGGGCACCTCTCGGAGCGAGTTGGAGTGCTCGGGAGCGACGAGTCGGCGTCATCCGTGCCGGGCGAGGCGCCTTCGACCGGATGGTCATGGTGGCCGAGCGGCATGGAATGGGCCGAGGCGGAGGGTGCGCACCAGCCGGCGAGCATGACCAGCCCTGCCACAGCCAGGACGACCAGGAGGCTGGCCAGAGGAGCCTGCGACGCCGGGCGCAGCCAGTGACGTCGCACCACAGGTCCTCCCACTAGACATAACCGTCGAACCTGGGCGATAGCCCACATTCACCGACGTCAGCCTAGCCGCTGAACAGCCAAAACTACAGATGGAGAGCCTTTCACTACACTGAGCGCCGCCGGTTGACGATCGGCCACACAGTCCAACTGCGGCATCCGAGCATCGCCAGGACCTGCCCTGAGAGGCGGCGAAACGATCGGTGAGTATGGGCTGACGGGCGGTCGTCACGGCGCACGGGGTGGCAACCTCGGCGTCGACGTTTTGACAGGAATCTCAGGCGCAGAAGAGGATGGTGGCGGCGACGCCGACCAGTGCCGGCGCGAGCACCGCGGCCAGCGGAAGAGCGACACGCGCCGACGTTCGGGAGTCCGGTTCCCCGGCCTGCAGGCGGTGCAGCCGCGTAGACACGTCCGCTCCGGCCATCGACAGGGCGTGCGCGGGGTGTGGAGCATCGTTGAGGGCGATCAGCGCTGCGCGAACTGCGGGTGCGCCGCAGGCGCGCACGGCGGCCGCGTCAGCGCAAAGCTCGACCAGAAGGCGCATGGCGCGCGGGGCGCGGCGGGTCAGCGGCACCCACGGTGCGGCCGCGGCCAGGACCTCGGCGAGGGCGACGATCAGATGGTGGCGGCCGCGCAGGTGTGCCCGCTCGTGAGACAGCACCGCCGCGCGTTGCGCCGCAGGCAGCCCCAGGACGCCGGCGCTGACGACGAGCAGGCCCCGGCCGCCACCGACGCTGTAGGCCAGTGGCACGCGATGCGGAAGCCGCAGCACCGGTACACGCTCCGGCGTGAGGGTTTCGCCGACCAGAGTCACCAGATCCTGGTGCGCCTGCCGAGACTTGCGCTGCGAACGCCACTGCCGGACAGCAACGACCAGGCTTCTCGCGGCCAACGCGGCCAGCGCGGCGACCGCCACCATCCCGGTCACGCCGAGAACCTCGTCCTGCGCCGGCAGCCGGCCGTGGCGCACCGCAAGCCAACAGTGGTGCGCGAGATACTCTGCCCAGTCCTCGATGCTGTCGGCGGGTGCGAGCAGCAGCGCCGCTCCGGCGGTGAAGGTCAGCAGCACTGCGGCCAGGCTGCCCCACCAGGCGAGCAGCACGGCGACCGGATCACGGACCCGGCCCACGGCGCGCTCGAGCAGATCCGGGGTGACCCAGGCTACGACGAGCGCACCGACGATGAGGGCGACGGCCGGGCTCACCGGCGATCCGACCGCTCGTCGAGCACCTGCCGCAGCACCGCCAGTTCCCGGTCAGAGGCCGAACGGGCGAAGTGCAACAGCACCACGTCGGGTTGGAGACTGGTCTCCAGCATGCGCCGCAAGGTCCGCGCCACGAGTTCCTCCCGGCTCCCGGCGGGCCGGTAGTGGTAGGCCTTGCCGCTCTTGTCGCGCAGCACCCACTGCTTGCGGTGCAGGTTGTCCAGCACAGTCATGACGGTGGTGTAGGCCAGGGTGCGTCCGGTCAGCCGGTCGAGCACCTCACGCACCCGCAGGGGCTCGCCCGCCCGCCACAGCACGTCCATGACGGCGGCTTCCAACTCACCCAGGCCGTTCAACGGCACACCGCCTCCCACATCCAGGTCAGCCTACGCTGACCTCGCAGCGCCGTACCTCGGTGCTACGGCGTCAGGTTGGGGATGTCGAACCAGGAGAACGGCGCCCACGGCAGGTTACGCAGCACCGTGCTGTAAAGCAGGAAGGCGGTGACGTACGCCCCGTAGGCCCAGGCGGGCAGGCGCAACGCGGGTAGTTCGCGGCCGAGCCAGGCCGAGGCGAGGAATCGCACACCGAGGTACGCCACGAATGGCACCGCGATCAGCGCGGCCAGGTGGTGGCGAGCGGCCTCGACGAGGTCGCCGTGCAGCAGATAGTAGAACATGCGGGTACCGCCGCAGCCCGGCCCGTTGATGCCGGTCAGGGCGTGCCACAGGCAGGGGCCGGTCGGGTCGGCGACCCGGTCGGTGGGATCGAATCGCAGCACGAATCCCACCGCCGCGGCCAGTACCGCAACCCCGGCAACCGATACCGCGCGTCGCAACGCCCGGTTAGGCGCCGCCATGACCTGACGCACCGACAACCTCCTCGCTGCGCCAACGCTGGGCGCACACTCGCCGTCGCGTCATGTCCGCACCGTGACGCCTGACGACACTACTACTATCCGGCAATAGTAGATGGCATACGATCGGGGGGCGGCGCGGGATGATCCCGTGCCGCCACCGCAGGTCGCAGGGCGAGGCAAGGGAGCTTGGTGTGGCCCACAAGGGGCAGAATCGGTTGGCATGGATCGGCGTCGCGGTCGGCGTCCTCCTGCTGGTCACCGCCGCGGCCACCGCCGTCGGCTGGCGTGGCGACGCCACCTCCACCGGCTCGTCGGGGTTGGGCAGCGGCGGGCTGGGCCACGTGCACGGCCTGGGCGTGAACCCCGCCGACGGACAGCTGTACGTGGCCACCCACCACGGAGTGGTCCGGTTCTCCGGTGCCGAGGCGACCCGGGTCGGGGACAGCCGCCAGGACACGATGGGCTTCACGGTGACCGGCCCCGACGAGTTCCTCGCCTCCGGGCACCCGGCACCCGGCGAGGACGGGCCGAGGCACCTGGGGCTGATCCACAGCACCGATGCCGGCCACTCCTGGCGGACCCTGTCCCTGGCCGGGCAGGCCGACTTTCACCTGCTGCGTTCTTCCGGCGGCGTCGTCTACGGCGTCGATTCGACCAGCGGCGCCCTGATGGCCAGCACTGACCGGGTCACGTGGCAGACCCGTTCCACGATCGAGGCCTACGACCTGGCCGTCGACCCGCACCGCCCGGACACCCTCCTGGCAACCACGGAACAGGGCACGCGCCGGTCCACTGACGGTGGCCGCACCTGGGCACCGGCCGGCGGCCCGCCAGCGGTGCTACTGCACTGGTCTGCGCGGGAACTGGTGGCGGTCACGGCGGATGGCGCACTGGTGCGATCCGTCGACGGGGCGGCGACCTGGTCGCCCACCGCCGGCCGCGCAGCGGGCGCCCCGGTCGCGCTCACCGTGCACGAGAACCTCATCTACCTGGCCACCGAGGACGGCCGGGTGTTGCGCAGCGCCGACTCGGGCGTGACGTGGCAGCCGATGACGGCCTGAGCCGACGTGCCCGAGTCGCCTGTACCTGTCCAGGCGCGCGGCGGCCCGGTCGGATCATCCCGACCGGGCCGCCGTTCGTGCGCCTGTCAGTGCGCTTCGGGGGTGAGCTTGACCCGGCGCAGCAGTTGGGCGTTCAGCGCCACCACGATGGTGGAGGCCGACATCAGCACCGCACCGACCGCCGGGCTGAGGGTGAACCCGGCCCAGGCCAGCGCTCCAGCGGCAAGTGGGATCGCCACCACGTTGTAGCCGGCGGCCCAGACCAGATTCTGAATCATCTTCCGGTACGACGCGCGGGACAGCCGGATCACGCCCGTGACACCACGCGGATCCGACGAGGCCAGGATGACCCCCGCGGACTCGATCGCGACATCGGTGCCGGCGCCGATCGCCAGGCCGACGTCGGCACGGGCCAGGGCCGGGGCGTCGTTCACGCCGTCACCGACCATCGCCACGGTCAATCCCCGGGCCTGCAACTCGGCGACCGCCCGGTCCTTGTCCGCGGGCAACACCTCGGCGAAGACCTCGTCCACCCCCGACCGGAACCCCAGATCAGCGGCGACCGCCTCGGCAACCGGCCGGGCATCTCCGGTAATCATCACGATCTTCTTGACGCCCTGTTCACGCAGGTCGGCGATGGCCTGGCGGGCCTCCGGACGAACCTCGTCCTCCAGAGCGAACGCACCGACGGCAGCCGGTTGGCCAGCCTCCGACAGACGAACCAGATGCAGCACCGCCGCACCACGGGCCGACCACCCCCGCGCAACGGCGTCCAGCTCCTCGGGAACCTGCGCGCCGAGTTCCCGCAGCAGGGCGGGGCCACCCACCGCCCAGGTGGTGCCGTCGACGACCGCCCGGACCCCTCGACCGGTCAGGGACCGGAAGTCCCGGGCGGTCGCCCGCAGCCCCCGGTCCTGCGCGACCTTGACGAGAGCCTTGGCGAGGGGGTGTTCGCTGTCGGCCTCGACCGCGCCGGCGATCCGCAGCACCTCGTCCTCGGTGGTGCCGCTGGCGGCGGCCGTGGCGGTGACGGTGTGGGCGCCCTTGGTCAGGGTGCCGGTCTTGTCGAACAGCACCGCGTCGACGGTGCGCATCCGCTCCAGCGCCAGGCGGTCCTTGACCAGGATGCCGGCCTTGGCCGACACCGCGGTGGACAGCGCGATCACCAGCGGAATGGCCAGCCCGAGGGCGTGCGGGCAGGCGATCACCAACACCGTCACTGTCCGGACCACGGACTGGTCAACATCGCCCAGCGCCCACCAGGCGGCAAAGGTGACCAGCGCCGCGGCAGTGGCGACGTAGAAGAGCATCGCCGCGAACCGGTCAGCCAGGACCTGCGCCCGGCCACTGGACGCCTGAGCCTGGCTGACGAGCCGGCCGATGCCAGCCAGCGCCGTGTCCTCGCCCACCGCGTCGACCCGGACCCGCAACGCGGAGTCGGTGGCCACCGTGCCGGCCACCACCCGGTCCCCCACGCCGCGCGGCACCGGCCGCGACTCCCCCGTGATCATCGACTCGTCCAGCTCGGCGGAGCCGTCGATGATCCGGCCGTCGGCCGGCACCCGGGCACCGGAGCGGACCAGCACCACGTCGCCGACCCGCAGCTCGGACACCGACACGCGGTGCACGGCGCCGTCATCATGGACCCGTTCGGCGTCATCCGGGAGCAACGCCGCCAGCGCGGCGAGGGCGCCCTGCGCCTGGCCGATCGCCTTCATCTCCTGCCAGTGCCCCAGCAGCATGATCGTGACCAGCGCCGCCAGTTCCCACCAGAAGTCCAGATCGAACGCACCGAGACTGGTGGCCATCGAGGCGACATAGGCCACCGCGATCGCCATCGAGATCAGCAGCATCATCCCTGGAGCGCGGTCGCGGACCTCGCGGACGCCGCCGACCAGGAACGGCCAGCCGCCGTAGAAGAAGACCACCGAGCCGAGGACCGGGCCCGCCCAGCTCATGCCCGGGAAGTCGAGGGTGTAGCCGAACCAGCCCATCACCATGTGACTGGTCGCCACGATCGGAATCGTCAGCGCCAAGCTCAGCCAGAACTTGCGCCGGAACTGCTCCGGGTCGTGCCCCGCGTGCTTGTCGTGACCGCCGTGCCCACCGGCAGATCCATGCCCCGCGTGGTCATGGTGACCGCCGTGGTGGCCACCCGCAGCCCCAGCACCGCTTCCATGCCCGCCATCGGGTCCACCGCCAGGCTGCTCGCCCACCGGCACCAGATGCCCGTGATGCCCAACGGTGACCATGGCATCGGTGTCAGTCGCGTGTTCGTGCCTCATGCCGTCCACCTCCAACCGGAACCATATACCCCCTAGGGGTATATGGCAACCGTCGGGCCATTACCCACCCCTCCCCTGCTACAACGATGGTTCGGGAGTCCGACGGACAGCACGGGACGCAACCCCTACCCCCCAGCCGTATCGAACCATGACCGGAGAGGCGGGCACGCCCTCGCCGTGTCGCAGACACCTGGAGCGAGGGCGAGCCAGGAGGCTCCAGCAGCAAACGGGACAGCAAGCACAGGGACACTGCTGCCGCCGCCCGCCGCCCGCCGTCGCAGCCGCGATAGCCGCGTACGGCCGGGCGCCCAACTCCCCCGACCCCACTGGCAATCGGGACCGAGGCGGCCGTTGCCCTCGCCGCCGCCGGATGGATCGCCGACCCCGGCCGACAGCGCGCCGAGCAAACGCGAGCAGGCCATGACGGCCGCCAAGGCTCCGGACGGCATCAGCCCCCACCGAAGAAGGGATCGTCGCCATCGCTGAGAACCGGGCGACCTGGTGAGCGCCCAGCTGAACCGGGCCAACCGCCCCAGAATGTGAAACAACTACTTATAGCAGCCGAAGGCATGTTCGCCTCAAAAACCTGGAAAGCACTCCGACCGGACATGAATCCTTCTTATGTTCGTCGTGGCTCGTCTTCCTGAGCCGACCAGAAGGGAGTGAGGGACATGTCCAAGAGGTTTCTGACCCGGCTCGCCGGCGGGGTAGCGCTGGGCAGCGCCGCCCTGCTGCTCGGTACGCCCGCCGCCGCGCTCGCCGCGCCCTACGGACACCCGGAGCCCGGGGCCTGGGACCGCACCGAGGTTGTCTGCGCGAACACCGAGCAGAGCAACGAGGTGATCGTCGCCCAAATCATCAAGGACAACACCATCCGGGACAGCGAAGTCAACGTCGAGCAGTCCGCAGCGGTCGAGACGACGAACGACAACAGGACTCAGCCCAACAACGTCGTCGTCTGCATCGGCAACGTCGACGTCGACGTGGAGTAGGACCGGGAGCTGCTCGAGTCGCTCCAGCATGCCGGTTTCAGCGGGTCCGGCTCGCCGGTGGGCCAGCATGCCGGCAAACGGGTGGTCGGGGTGACGAAGGCTTGAGGGGTTCTTCGCGGGCAGCGGTCGGCTGCCCGCGAAGAACCGCCAGTGGCCGGGGTCAGTAATGCCGGCAGAGCAGGAGACGGAGTGCGGTCGCAGTATTCTCCAACGGGCGGTGGCAGCGACGTAGGCCCCGAGCGCTCGTCGAGTTACCCGAGCCCGGCGACGGCGGTGCGTAGGTCCGCTCCCCGTCGCCGTGCTTGCCCGGTCCTCGCACGTCGGACGCGCGGGGTGCGGGCAGGACCCGCACTGCCGCTGAGGGCAGGGCGAGGTCGCCGTGGGAGCCCCGTTGCCCGGGGCAGCCTTACGTCCCGGTGGTGGCTCGTGGCGTTTGAGGCACGTAGGCGCTCGATCGGTGATGTGCTGGGCTGTCGTGGCAGCCACGACGGTGGTGACGCGACCTTGGCGGCAACGTGCAGAGCCGCACGAAGGCGATGGGGCACGCGATCCACCCAATGTTGATCGTGTTCCCCTTGGGGCTGCTTGCCACCACGGTGATCTTCGACATCGTGTAACTGGCCGCCGACCGCCCGGGGTTCGCCCTGGCGGCGGCGGGTTACATGATCGCGGCGGGGATCATCGGTGGGCTGACAGCGCGGTCCTCGCCCTGGTGTTCAGTTTCGCCGGTGCGGCCCTAGCCGGTGTTACCGGATGGCTTCGCGGCGAGCTGGTCGAGCGGCTCAGGGTCGGCATGGACGAGGGCGCCGACGTGAACGCGCCGAGTTCGCTGTCCCACAAGCACGCCTGAATCTCTGATCGAGCGAGGGGTGGACCGGGCTGATGGCAAGCAGACACGAAACTCCGCAACCAGCTGGGTTGGGCACAGCCCAGCGGTTGGCCACCACCGGGCGTGCCGTCGCCCAAGCCTGCGGCACGTGCTTGCCGGGGAGGACGAGACGTGGGCCTGAACCGGCCGGAGCACTCGTCGTGCCAACTGTGAACAGTCGCGACGTCGACCGCTGCTGAGATGGACTGGGCCGGATGGGCGTTGTTCGGGTTGGTCGCTACCGTGGCGCTCACCGCAGCGCTGATCACTGCACAACTGGCCGGCCTCACCCGCCTCGACATTCCTCTGGTGCTCGGGACCCTCGTCACCGAGGATCCCGACCGGGCCCGGGTCGTCGGGTTCTTCATCCACCTCTGCGCCGGTCAGGGCTTCGCCCTCGGCTACGCGGCCATGTTTGCCCTGCTGCACCGCGCCACCTGGTGGATCGGGGCGCTGATCGGGAGCCTCCACGTCGGGATCGCGCTGACGGTGCTCCTGCCGCTGCTTCCGGGTTTTCACCCGCGCATGGCCTCGCAACGGGCGGGCCCGGCCAGCACAGCCGTGTTGGAGCCGCCTGGCCTGTTCGCCCTCAACTACGGGGTCCAAACTCCCGCGGTCGCGGCAGTCGTCCACATCATCTACGGAAGCGTCCTCGGACTGCTCCTTCAGGCCGATTGACCGGCGTCACGCGACTCCTTGGGAAGCTATCTCCATGACTGGCGGGCCGACGTGACGTGGCCTCGGCCCCCAGCGCCCATCAGCGACTATGGGCTGCTGGGTGACACGCGCACCGCTGCCCTCGTCGCCTCTGACGGCGGGATCGACTGGCTCTGCCTGCCCCGCTTCGACGGCGAGCCCCTGTTCGGCCGGCTGGTCGGCGGCCCGGACGCGGGAACCTTCCGGCTCGGCCCGGCCGGGCCGGCCACGGTCGTCGAACGACGTTACCGGCAACACACCGCCACACTCACGACGACCTGGGCGGTGGGCAGCAGCCGCCTCACCCTCACCGAGGCCAGGGTGGCCGAGGTCAGCGGTCGCCTGCTGCCCACGACACTGATCGTCCGGCGCCTGTCGACCGAGGAGGCAACGGTGGACGCCGTCGTCGAGTTCGACCCTCGCCTCGGCGTACGGCACCGCAGGCCCCGGGTCCACCGCCGACGCCGGGCACTGGTGTGTGATTGGGGGTCGCTCGCGGTCTCGCTGGTCGCCGCACCCGACCTCACCATCGAGCCAGGTCGACCTGCCTCGATCACGGTCAGGCCAGGCCGACCGATCACCCTCGTACTGGCCGTGGCCCACCGCGAGCCGCTGATCCACGTCGAACCGGCGGCAGCCTGGGAACTGCTCATCGAGGACGAAAACCGATGGCGTGCCTGGACCACCGAAATCGACGCGTCGCTGCCGTTCCGGGAGCACGTCGTACGAAGCCTGCTGACCCTGCGGCTGTTGACCTACTCGCCCTCGCAAGCGCCGGTGGCGGCACCCACAACGTCCTTGCCCGAGGATCCCGGCGGGGTGCGGAACTGGGACTACCGCTATGTCTGGCCCCGTGACGCCAGCATCGGCGTGAGCGCCTTCCTCAGCGTCGGCAAGGCAGCCGAAGCCCACGGTTTCCTCGCGTGGCTGTTGCACGCCAGCCGGCTGCAGCGGCCACGCCTACCGGCCCTACTCACCCTCCACGGCCGTCACGTACCTACGGAACGGGAACTGCCCGGCTGGCCCGGCTATCTCGACAGCCTTCCGGTACGGATCGGCAACGGCGCTGCCGGGCAACACCAACTCGACGGCTACGGCTGGGTGATCGACGCCGCCTGGGCGTTCGCGCAGTCCGGACACCGCCTCTACACGGAGACGTGGCGCGCGGTGCGCGGCTTCGCCGACCTGGTCGCCCTTAGCTGGCAGGAGCCCGACGCCGGCATCTGGGAGGTCCGCGAACCCGGCCAACACGTACATTCCAAGCTCATGGGCTGGCTCGCCCTGGACCGGGCCCTGCGCATCGCTGACACCCACCCACTGCCAGACCGCCAACGTCGACGCTGGCAGAAAACACGAGATGCCATCGCCGACGAGGTCCGGACACACGGCTTCGACCCGACGACGAACAGCTACCTCCGCAGCTACGGCTGCCGGGACCTCGACGCGGCCCTGCTCGTCCTGCCGCTGCTGGGCATGGACAGCGTCGACTCGCCCCGTGTGCATGGCACCATCGACGCCATTCGGGACAGACTTTCCGCTGGTGGTCCCCTCCTCTACCGCTACCCGCCGGGACGTGACGGCTTCCCCGGTACCGAAGGCGCGTTCCTGCCCTGCTCGTTCTGGCTCGTTCAAGCCCTCGCCCGCACCGGGCGCCGCATCGAGGCGCTCGAGCTGTTCGAGACCATGCTCGGCCACGCCAGCCCGCTCGGCCTCTACGCCGAGGAGCTGGACCCCGCGACCGGCGCCCACCTCGGCAACTACCCCCAGACGCTGACCCACGCCGCGCTCGTCCAAGCCGCACTCGCGATTCGAGACGCCCCCCACTCGTGATCCAGGCAGGTCGTCGCGGCTCGGCGCGGGCGTAGGGCTGCGGCAGGCAACCACATCCTTGCGGCGGTACGACTTCTGCGCGGGAGACGGGAGCGGCTTAGGCTCGTTATGACCCACTTTAAGGAGTTGGCCATGCTGAGCCTGTCGTCCCCTTCCACGACTGTCCTTCGTGCCGCCGTCGCGGCCGCGCTGGCCGTTGGCGTCGCCGCGTCCATGCCAGCCTGCACCTCGGCTGCTCCCACGGCTGGGGAAGCCACCGCCTCGCCGGTGACATCGGCACCCGCCAGCGGGGCCGTGGACACGCCCTCGGCCACCGGCTCCACCCCGGGCAACGAGTCGCAGCCGGCCGCCCCGGGGGCGGCCGGCAGCGCAGACCCGATCATGCGGGGCGAGCGGCAGGTCGTTCTGCGGCCGGTCGGGTCGTTCGAGTCGATCCTGGCCGTCGACGCCAAGGGCCGACTGAACCTGACCGACGGCGACACGGACAAGGGCCTGTTCGTGTTGTTGCCCGCCAGCGGCAACCGCTACCAGATCCGGACCGCAAAGGCCCACAACGGCAGCGAGCCCGACTGCATGGGCCTGCGCAACAACGGCAGCGCCCCGGCGACGGTCGTGGCCGCTGCCTGCGACGCCGGCCGAGCCGGCCAAATGTTCACCATCGAGAAGACGCAGGAAAAGAGCCAAGGCCGCCCGACCTACACCATCAGCGGCGAGGGCAAGGTCCACCTGCGCGCATCGGACGAGCAGGGCCTGATCGCCCAACGGATGGGCGAGGGCGACACCGGCAAAGGCCTCACCTTCGACTTCGTCGACAACGGCGCGGCGCCCGCGGGCCCGGGCGACTGAGCGCGCCGAGATCGCCGGGGCGGCGTCGTCGGGACGGACGCAGACACGCCGGGTCCTACCTGGAGGCCATGTCGGCTGACGACCAAGTCGGCGGTACCGACCCGGCAGATGCCTCACATGCTTCTCGTCGCCGCCGCCCTCGCGGCCGACCAGCCGGCCCCCGACGGCTGGCGGTCGAACCCGTCCCGCCAGACATTGAAGGACGTCCTTGAAAGGCCGCATAGCTCGTCCAGGACGATCTGGCTCGCTGCGGTGAGAGTTGACCGACTGCGCACCGCCGCATAGACGTGGCGGCTCAACGGTCGGCGCAGCGGGCGGGTGTCGACGTGGTAGCGACGGTCGACGGCAAGCTCGGGCAGGAGCGACACGGACAGGCCGGCTTCGACATGCGCCAAAAGCAGTTCGTAGCTGGCGAAGCGGCCAGCCACCACTGGCTCGAAGCCGGCCTGCCGGCACGTACTCGTCACCAGGTTGGACAGGTACGTGCCGGGCATGTCGACGGACCACGCCGCATCGGCGAAGTCGGCCAGGTCCGCCGATTCGTCCGACGCGACCTGCGACCGTGGCAGCACGAGCACGATGGCATCGGTGAGCAGAGGGATGGTGTGCACGTCAGGATGCAGCGGCATGGACCCGTCGATGAAGTCCGCCGTCACGATGATGTCGTAGTCGCCGCGGCGCAGGGCCGGTTGGCTGGCCTGGGGATCGAGCTCGGCGACCTCGAGCTCGACCCTGGGATGCGCCTTCTGGAGCCGCACGGCGAGCGGAACGACGAGGGCCCGGATGGCGCTGGAGAAAGCCGCGAGGCGGACCGGTCCCGTTGGTTGTCCGGAGAGGCCCTGTAAGTCCACCTCGGCGGCCTTGATCTGGTCGAGGATGATACGGGCGTGCCGGGCGAGCGTGCGCCCAGCAGGCGTGAGCTGTACGCGGCGGCCGGTGCGCCGCAGGAGTTCGGTGTGGGTCTCCGCCTCCAGGACCGCCAGCTGTGCCGACACTGCCGACGGACTCATGTGCAGGGCCGCGGCGACGGCCCGCATAGTGCCGAGGCCGTCCAGCAGGCTGAGCATCTCCAGGCGTGCTGTGTTGAGCCGCATCGGAAACTCCTTGTGCATAAATTCCGCACAGCGTAGCCAGAAACCTTGGCTTTTCGTGCATAACGAACGGCCCTATCGTGAGGCGTATGACGCTGACTACGGAGCAGAACGCCGCCGAACAGTTCTGGTCTGACGTCGACCGCCATCTGGTGCGCTACGGCGGTCCGTTCACGCCCGAGATCATCGAGCGCGCGGCCGGCAGCTTCGTGTACACCGCCGACGGCCGGCAGATCCTGGACTTCACCTCAGGTCAGATGAGCGCCATTCTCGGCCACTGTCATCCCGCGATCGTCCACACGGTGCAGCGGGAAATCGCCAGCCTGGACCATCTCTTCAGCGGCATGCTGTCGCGCTCGGTGGTCGACCTCGCGCGCCGGCTCGCCGAGTCCCTCCCCCCGCCACTCGAGAAGGCGCTGCTGCTGACGACCGGCGCCGAGTCGAACGAGGCAGCCATTCGGATGGCCAAGCTCGTGACGGGCAAACACGAGATCGTCGCCTTCGCCAAGTCGTGGCACGGCATGACGCACGCGGCGGCCGCCGCAACATACAGCGCCGGCCACCGGGGTTACGGGCCTACGCCGCCGGGAAACTTCGCGATCCCCACGCCCAACCCGTACCGCCCCGACTTCACCACCTCGGACGGCGAGTTTGACTGGCAGCGGCAGCTCGACTACGGCTTCACCCTCGTCGATGCCCAGTCGTCGGGGAGCCTCGCGGCGTGCATCGTCGAGCCGATCCTCAGCTCTGGCGGCGTCATCGAGCCACCGCCGGGCTACTTCGCCGCCCTGGCCCGCAAGTGCCGCGAGCGCGGCATGCTGCTGATCGTCGACGAGGCGCAGACCGGCCTGTGCCGCACCGGCACGTGGTACGCCTTCCAACGCGACGGCATCGTGCCCGACATCCTCACGCTGTCCAAGACGCTGGGCGCCGGCCTACCACTCGCCGCGGTGATCACGACCGAAGAGATCGAACAACGGGCACACGAGCTGGGTTATCTCTTCTACACCACCCACGTGTCCGACCCTCTCGTCGCCGCCGTCGGCAATACCGTGCTCGACGTCCTCAAACAGGAGCAGATGGACATCCGGGCACGGGAGCTGGGCGGGTTCCTGCGCGCCGGCCTGCTTGACATCAGAGACCGGCACGACGTGGTGGGAGACGTACGGGGGCGCGGCCTGATGCAGGGGATCGAACTCGTCATCGACCGGGAAACGCGTGAAGGCTCGGACGTCCTCGGCGCCCAGGTCACCCGCCGCTGCCTCGAACTTGGCCTCCACATGAACGTCGTGCAACTGCCCGGCATGGGAAGCACCTTCCGGATCGCACCACCCCTCACCACGACCCGAGAGGAACTGGCCCTCGGTCTGGAAATCCTCGACCAGGCGATCGGCGAAGCGGCGCCGGCCTGACCGGCCGCGTCACCCGTTCCCGTCGGCGCTGATGGCGTCACCTGGCCGCCGGCGCAGACCAGATCGAGCAAGGCGTAGGGCGTACGCGTCTTGGCTCCTGCTCGAATACCGCGATGGCGTGTGCGCGCGGCGAGCCGGTCACGGTGCCGCGCCCGCCAGTGCGGCCCCCAGCTCGTTGATCAGGCCCTCGATCGTCGAGCGGGACGGGCGTTTCAACCGCCAGTCCGTCATGATCGCAGCACCCACCGCGGCATGGATAACGATCATCGATACTCAATGACTCGCGACGAGACACGAGGTAACCGCTCAGCCGGGCCGACGTCGGGCCCGGTGCGCAGCGGACCGTCCCGGGCAAACGGCACCCTCCAGCTCAGGACAGCACACGGTAGGTCACATGCGTAACCGAGGTCGCGGCTCGCGACTTCACCTGCTCGAGTTTCAGCGGCGGGACACCCTCGAACAGCCGCGTGCCGGCACCGAGCGTGAGCGGCACGATGTGCAGCCGCAGCTCGTCGATCAGGCCGGCGGCGAGGTACTGGTTGATGGTGGTCACGCCGCCCAGGATCGCGGCATCGCCGTCGCCGGCCACCGCGCGTGCCTGTGCCAGCGCCGACTCGACTCCGTCGGTGACGAAGTAGTACGTGGTGCCGCCGTCCATCGGCTGCGGGTCGCGCCCGTGGTGGGTGAGCACGAAGACCGGGGCGTGGAACGGCGGATCATCGCCCCACCAGCCGTTCCACTGCCGATCCCACTCGCCACGCACCGGGCCGAACATGTTGCGCCCCATGATGAACGCGTTGGCGGCGGTCATCTGGTCGACCTCGGCCCGGTTCTCGGAGGGAGTGTCGAACATCCAGGCGTGCAGCTTGCCGCCCGAGCCGTCGCCGCCGTCGTCGCCGAACGGGCATTCCTCGGTCTGGTTGAGCCCGGCCGAGTATCCGTCGGCCGAGATCGTGATGTCGCAGATCGCCCTGCCCATTCCGCTGGTCATTGCTTTCTCCTCCTCGTAGCGGCCTCCGTCGCCTTCGCAGGGTCGCGTCCCGCCGAGAGGGGCTGAGTCTCCGCTCGTCTTTTCGGGGGTGGCGAGGATGGTGTCGATGTCGTTGCGGGGGGGGTGCTGGTCCCAAAAGGCGTTGTCGATGAGCTAGTGGACGGCTTCCGATTCGACATCCTGCCGGGCCGGCAATGTGTACCGCCGTTCGCGCCATGCCACCGCTTCCGAGGAGGGGCTTCAGACCGCAGCGAACAACAACAAAGTGAACGATCCCACTTTAACGTATATCGCACCGGGGGGCTTGCCGCAAGACCCGGGGCTTACCGCAGAATCGTCGGCCGGACCCAAGAAAACCGATGAAGAAAATGAGGGCACGACATGCGTGCGTTGTTGACGACCTATGGGAGGCGCGGTGACGTCGAAGCGCTGGTCGCGTTCCGGGTGCGATTGCGGCCGATCGACGCGGAGATGGGGGTGTGCGCACCGCCCGAATGGGCGGAGCGGCCAGCCGACCGCCACAGGGGAAGGCAGGGAGAGACGAGGGCAAACCCAGCGGGTCGGACCGAGCTCGAGACGCGGGTGATCCGCCCGGTCGGTGGAGTGCCGCGGAGGACGGCCGCCTCGGAGGTATCGCGATGATCGAGCAATACGTGACGAGTCTCCAAGAGGTCGACGAGATGCAAACCGCAATCGTTGGCGGCAAGGGCGCGCACCTGGGGGCGTTGTCGCGGATCGACGGCATCCGGGTGCCGGCTGGCTTTTGCGTGACAACGGACGCCTTCCGGCGGATCATGGCCGAAGCGCCGTCGATCGACGGCCGGCTCGATCAGCTGTCGCGCCTGAATCCGGACGACCGGGAGACGATCCGCACGCTCAGTGCGGAGATCCGCCGGACCATCGAGGCGATCGCCCTTCCCGACGATGTGGCGGCAGCCATCACCCGGGCTCTCACCCAGCTGGGCGAGCGAGCCGCCTACGCCGTCCGGTCCAGCGCGACGGCAGAGGACCTGCCGACGGCCTCCTTCGCAGGGCAGCAGGACACGTACCTGAACATCATGGGGCAGGCGGCGATCCTCCAGCACGTCAGCCGGTGCTGGGCCTCGCTGTTCACCGAGCGGGCCGTGACCTACCGTCAGCGCAACGGCATCGACCACCGCGCGGTCCACATGGCCGTTGTCGTACAGAAGATGGTTTTCCCGCAGGTGGCCGGCGTCCTGTTCACGGCCGACCCCGTCACGTCCAACCGGAAGGTCGCCGCTGTGGAGGCCAGCTTCGGCCTCGGCGAGGCTCTGGTCTCCGGGTTGGTGAACGCGGACGCCTACAAGGTGCGCGACGGTAAGATCATCGACAAGGCGATCGCCACCAAGCGGCTTGCCATCCACGCCCTGCCGGCTGGCGGGACGAAGGAACAGCCGGTCGACTCGGAGCGGCAGGAGCAGCCGGCACTGGCGGATGCACAGGTCCTGCGGCTGGTGCAGCTGGGCCGGCGGATCGAAGCCCACTTCGGCCACCCGCAGGACATCGAATGGTGCCTGGTCGACGATGACTTCCAGATCGTCCAGAGCCGGCCGATCACCACGCTGTTCCCCGTCCCCGAGACCCGCGACGGGGCCAACCACGTCTACGTCTCCGTCGGTCACCAGCAGATGATGACGGACCCATGAAGCCTCTGGGGCTTTCCGTGTGGCAACTGACGGCCCTCGCGCCGATGCACGACGCCGGTGGTCGACTGTTCGTCGACGTCACCCGGGCTCTGGCGTCGCCGTCGAGCCGCGCCGGCCTCCTGGAGCTCGTGGGAAGATCCGATCCGCTGACCAGGGACGCGCTGGAGACCATCATCGACCGCGGCGACCTCATCCCGTCGCTGCCCGACCAGGGTCCACCAGGGCAGCCCGCTGGCGGCGGCGCCCCCGAACCGGTCGAGACCGATCCGGCCATCGTCACCGACCTGGTCGAACGCAGCCAGGCCTCCATCGCCACCTTGCAGCGCGCCATCGCGACGAAATCCGGGCCGGCGCTGTTCGACTTCCTCCTGGCGTCCTTCGAGGAGCACAAGCGGCTCATCGGCGATCCGCGGAGCATGCAGGTGATCATGGCGGGGATGGAAGCCTCGTGGTGGCTCAACGAGCAGTTGCAGGCGTGGCTGGGCGAAAAGAATGCTTCCGACACGCTCACGTTGTCCGCGCCCCACAACGTCACGTCGGAGATGGGGCTGGCGCTCCTGGACGTCGCCGACGTCATCCGCCCGCATCCGGAGGTCGTGACCTTCCTGCGGCAGGTCAAGGACGAAGGCTTCCTGGATGAGCTGACCGGGCTCCCGGGCGGCCAGGATGCGCGAGACGCCATCAGGGCCTATCTCGACAGGTACGGCATGCGCTGCGTCGGCGAGATCGACATCACGAGGCCGCGCTGGAGCGAACGCCCCACCACGCTGGTGTCCCTCATCCTCGACAACATCAGGAACTTCGAGCCGGGCGCTCGCAAGCGGCGCTTCGAGCAAGGACGCCAGGAGGCGGAGAAAAAGGAACACGACGTCCTGGAACGCTTGCGGGCCCTGCCGGACGGGGAACGGAAAGCCGAAGAAACCAAGCGGATGATCGACCGGGTCCGCACCTTCATCGGGTACCGGGAGTACCCGAAGTACGTCATTGTCAGCCGCTACTTCGTCTACAAACAGGCCCTGCTCGACGAGGCCGAGCGCCTCGTGCAGGCCAACGTGCTTCGCGAGAAGGAGGACATCTTCTACCTGACGTTTCAGGAGCTTCACGACGTCGTGCGCACGAACCAGGCGGATGATCAGCTCATCCGGCAGCGCAAGGACGCGTTCAGGTCGTACCAAGCGCTCACACCGCCCCGGGTGCTCACGTCGGAAGGGGAAGGTGTCGCCGGGGCGTACCGACGAGACGATGTGCCGCACGACGCGCTGGTCGGCCTCCCGGTTTCCGGTGGAACCGTCGAGGGGCGAGCTCGCGTCATCCTGGACATCTCCGAGGCCGATCTCGCACCAGGCGACATCCTGGTCACCGCCTACACCGACCCGAGCTGGTCGCCCCTGTTCGTCGCGATCGAGGGGTTGGTGACGGAGGCGGGCGGCCTCATGACCCACGGGGCGGTGGTCGCCCGGGAGTACGGCCTGCCCGCCGTCGTCGGCGTGGAGCATGCGACCAGGCTGATCCGGGACGGGCAGCGGATTCGCGTGCACGGAACCGACGGGTACGTCGAGATCCTGCCCTGACTCCCATCGACCAAGAGGTCATCCGAGCTTCTGACAGACGCCGAACTCGATCACGAGCGCCCGGAGCGGTCGGGCGGCGACCGCCCGTGGACGGGGACGTCACGGACGGTGCCGCGCGAACGGCACCCCCACGTGACCTCCGACGTCCACGGCGGCCGGTGACCGTTGCCGAGGTACGAGTACGGCGAGTCACCCGTGCGGGTCGCCGAGGATCACACCCGGTGCAGGTCAGTGACGGTGGTCGAGCAGCGCGTCGGCGAGCTTTTCGGGGTCGATCCCGTTGACCGCCCGGAGCTGGTCGAACAGGTCCCGGGGGATGGCGGAGAGCCCGCTGACCGCGCCGGCCATCCCGGTCGCGATCGCGCCGATGGTGTCGGTGTCCCCGCCGAGGTTCGCCGCCAGCACGGCGCAGCGCAACGGGTCCGCGTCCGAGCGGACCAGCAGACCGATCGCGGCGGGCACCGTCTCGGCGGTCGCCACGCCACCACCGACCAGGTCGTAGAGGTCCGCGAGGAAGTCGACGTCGTCCCCGGGCTGCCGCGCCAGGTCGGCGGCCCACTGGGCGCGGCGGACCACCGAGGGGCTGACCACCTGCTCGCCCCGGGTCGCGCCGAGCCGGCCCGCCTCGTACCCGACCTCCAGCGCCCCGGCCAGCCGGGTGGGCCGGTCGGCCGAGCCAGGCGCCTCGACAGCGGCGCTGATGGTGCCCGCGACGAGGCTGGCACCGCTGATTGCCACGCTGGTGTGGTGGGACATCAACGAGGCGGCCACCACCCCGTCGACCAGCGCGTCGAGTCGGTCGCTGCGGTGCAGCAGGCCGACCGGGGCGATCCGCATCGCGGCGCCGTTGGTCTCCCCGCCCTTGCCGGTCTCCGCCGGGTCGGCCCCCTCCCGGAGCCGCCGGATCGCCTGCGCCGAACTGGGGCCGAGGAAGTTGCCCTCGCTCGCCCCCACCCGGTCGGCCCACTCGACGAGGTGCCGGGCGACCACGGCGGTGTCCACCGTGCCGCCCGCGGCGAGGATCGCCCCGGCGAGCATGTACGTCTGCTGCGTGTCGTCGGTGACCTGGCCGGCGACGAAGCCGTCCACCACGAAGTGGCCGTCCGGGCCGGGCAGGAAGCGGTCGATCCAGCCGAAGGTCGACACGACCCGCTGGCGTGGCCACAGCTCGCCGGGCATGCCCATGGCGTCGCCGAGCGCGACCCCGGCCAGGCAGCCCCGTGCCCGATCCGCCGTGGTCACGGTGTCCAGCGTCGCTCGGTCGGTCATGTCGGGTACTCCATTCATCGGTTCTACAGTGGTCACAACGATCCCCACCCCGTCAGCCGGGCCCAGACGACCACGCCGACCACCACGGCGGTCACCACGGCTATGGCGGGATCACGCCAGGTCGGACGCAGGATGGTCAGCGCCGTGGGTTGCCGGGTGATGCCGTAGCCACGGTTGAGCATCGCGGCGGCCAACTCCTCGGACATCCGGATGCCGGTGGAGAAGAGCGGCACCATGATGGTGGTGTAGGCGCGAATCGCACCGATCATCCCGCCGTCGATCCTTGCGCCCCGGGCCCGCTGGGCGTCCAGTACCTGATTGGCCCGGTGCTGCATGGTCGGGACGAACCGCAGGGCGGTCATCACGATGAAGACCACCGGAAACGGCAGCCGGGCCATGCGCATCAGGGCGACGAAGTGCTCCACCGGCGTACTGACGATCAGCGCGGCGGTCAGGCACACCATGGTGAGGATCCGCAGGCCCAGGTTGGCGCCGTGGGCCAGGCCGCCGACGGTCAGCGGCAGGCCGTCACCGAACCAGAGGTGCACCAGCACCCGGGCGGAGGAGGACGAGCCGAAATCGCCGGGGCCCCGACTGAGCGCCGCGAAGACCAGAATCAGGACGACGACCGGGGCCAGGGGCGCCAGTAGCTTGCCCACCTGCCGCCCCGGCACGCCAAGCGCGGGCAGGAGCAGCAGCGAGCCGACGGCCAGCAGCGCGTTGGGCAGCGGGTGGGCGAACTGGAAGGTCAACACCACCGCGACCACGAAGACGAGGAGCTTGGTGCGGACGTCCATCCGGTGAAAGAAGCTCGTGCCGTGCCGGTACTCGAGGAACATCAGGCTTCCTCCCACAGTTCGACGAACGCTTCCACGGTGGTGACCGGGGGCAGCCCGAGCCGCCGGGCCAGGCGGGTCACCTGGGGTGCGACGAGTTGGGTCCCGGCGAGCAGGTCCTCGTCGGCGAAGAGGTCGGCCACCGGAAGGTCGGCGCGCAGCCGACCGGCATCGAACACCAGCGCCCGATGTGCGTACTCGGCGACCAGGGGCATGTCGTGAGTGACCATCAGGATGGTCCGGCCGGCCCGGTTCAACTCGCGGACCAGGTCCATGATCGCCCGCGCGCCGCGCCAGTCCTGGCCGGTCGTCGGCTCGTCGACGATGAGGATCCGGGGTTCCAGGGCCAGGACGCTGGCCACCGCCAGCCGCTGCCGCTGCCCCTTACCGAGCCGGAACGGGTGGTGGTCGAGGTGGGCGCGCATGCCCACCAGGTCGAGCACCTCGCGTACCTTCTCCTCGATCCGGTCGTCCGCCCAGCCCGCGTTGCGCAGCCCGAACGCGACCTCGTCGCGGACGGTCGGGGCGAAGATCTGGTGATCCGGATTCTGGAAGACGTACCCGACGTCGGTGGCCAGGTCGCTGACCGAGCGGTCGCCGGTGGGGCGGCCGTACACCCGCAACTGGCCGGCAGTGGGACGGAGCAGGCCGTTGAGGTGCCGGGCGAAGGTTGTCTTCCCGGCGCCGTTACGGCCGAGCAGGGCGACGAACTCGCCCTCGCGGACCCGGACGTCCACGTCGGACAGGGCCTGGACCCCGGAGGGGTAGCGGTGGCCGAGGCCGGTCGCCTCGATCACGACGGCCGCGTCCGCCGCGACCGCCGGCTGCGGGGCTCGGGCGCTGGCGCGTGCCCGGGCGGTGACCGGTAGCCGGTCCTGGAGCACGGCGACCGCCTCGTCCAGGGTCACCGCCGTCCGGTCGGCGGGCAGCCGGTTGGCCCGCTGGAGCGCGTGGCAGACGGTGGTCACCTGCGGTGGTCGCAGTCCCACCGCCTCGGCCCGCTCCGCGGCGGCGAAGAACTCCGCCGGTGGGCCGTCGTGTACGAGGGCACCGTCGTGCAGGACGATCAGCCGGTCGGCCCACTGCGCCACGAGTTCCGGCTCGTGCTCGACCAGGACCACGGTCCGGTGGCGGTCGGCGGCGGCCTGCTCCACCACCGCGAACACCTGGGCCGTACCGGCCGGGTCCAGTTCGCTGGTCGGCTCGTCGAGCACGAGGATCTCCGGAGCCATGGCCAGGATCCCGGCGATGGCCAGCCGCTGCTGCTGCCCACCGGACATCTGCCCGGTGTCCCGGTCGGCCAGCTCGCCGAGGCCGACCGCGTCGAGGGCCCGGCGGGCCCGGTCGAGCACCTCGGCGCGGGGCAGCCCGAGGTTTGCCGGGCCGACCGCCGCGTCGTCCAGCGCGAGCCGGCCGGTGATCTGCGACTCCGGGTCCTGCATGACCAGGCCGACGTGCCGGACCAGGTCGACCACGTCGTGTTCGACGGTGTCCAGGCCGACCGCGGTCAGGTACCCGTGCATCTCACCGTCGTGGTGGTGCGGGATGAGCCCGTTGAACATCATCAACAAGGTGGTCTTCCCGGCCCCGGTGGCGCCCATGACGGCGACCCGCTCGCCGCGCCGGATCTGGAAGGAGACGTCGGTGAGCTGGCGCTCGGTGGCCGACCGGTACCGGAAGCCGACGCCGTCGGCGCGCAGCACGGCGTCCGGGTCGCCGGTGCCCCGCGACTCGCCGCCGGCGGCTCGGGTCAGTCCTCGGGTGGTCATGGTGCCTCCTCGGTCAGGTCGGCGACCACGCTCACCGGCAGCGGATCGGGGAAGGCGGCACGGACCGCGGTCAGGTCGGTCGGGCGGCAGCTCACCAGGACGCAGGCCGACGGGCCGGCGGAGCGGTCGACCGGTACGGGATGGTCGCTCCGCCAGTCGACGGTGAGCCCGGCGCTGGCCGCGAGCTGCGGCACCTCCCAGGCCAGGCCCTTGGAGCCCACCGGGAGCGCGTCGTGGACGACGCCGCTGTCGAGCAGGGCCCGCAGGTCGGCGAGACCGACGAAGTCGGGGTGGCCGGGGACGACCCGGTCCCGGGGTGCCGAGCGGGGCAGACCCAGGCAGACCACCACGTCCCCCGGGCGGGAGGCCCCGGGGCGCAGCGCCCCGTGAGCCGCCTCGCCGAGGACGGTCACCCCGATGCCGGTGGCGACGGTGGGGACGTTGTCCTCGGTCGTACCGGTGACCCGGTCGGCGTCGAGGCCGACCTCGGCGGCGAGCGCGACGACCGCGGCGATCATCTCCCGGCCCTGCGGGTCGGCCTCCACGCAGAGCGTGTTGACCACGAGGGTCGGAGTGGCTCCGGCGCAGAGCACCTCCAGCAGCGGCACGCGGGTGGCGAAGTGCGCGACGGTCGACGCCGGTACGGCCACCGTGTCGTGCGGCTTCGGGCCGATGCCGCCCACGGAGTCGCAGGCGACGACGAGGCAGCTGTCGGTGAGGTCGAGTACGGTGAGGTCCCGGATTCGCCGGACGCCGCGTACCGCGCCGGTCATCTGGTCTCCTCCTCTGCGAGGCCGGCGGAGCGCAGGGCCCGGGTCGCGGCGGCAGCGACCAGGATGTTGATCGCCGACCCGACGGTGAGTGGCAGCACGAGCGCGGCGAAGAGTCCGACGCCGCCGATCGGGATCATGATGGCGGCGCCGCCGACCCCGTTGAGCACGATGCCGACGACGATCGCGAGCCAGATGTTCACCCGGCGGGCCAGCAGGCCGAAGATCGCCACGAAGACGGCCATCTCGGCCGCGACCAGCAGGTGGACGGGGAGGCCGAGCGGGAAACCGGTGGTCAGGGCGGAGAGCAGGTGCCCGAGCGCCCCGACGATGGACCCTTCGAGCGGGCTGAACGCGGCGCCGGCGAGGAAGGCGGGCGCGGAGTCGAGCGCCACCGTGCCGGTCGGGCTGGGCAGCTTGATGAACGCGCCGACGGCGCTGAGCGCGACGAGGATGGCGATGCGGGCGATCCGGCGGGGGGTGAAGAAGCGCGCGGCACCGCGACGGCGTTCGACCCTCCGGGCTTCGCCATTGCTCGGGCCGGTTCTTTCCGGCGCTCGGAGACCGTCACGAGGTTCGTCCGGACCGTGCTTGATGTTTCGCTCGCTGGGCTCGCTCATGGGGAACCTCCGGTCAGCTTTCGGGGGTGGGGGGTGTGTGCGGGGAACGGGCCGCCTCGAGGTCGAGGTCGGTGCGGATGGTGAACCGATCGGCGCGCAGGACGCTCTTGACGTACTCGACTGCGCGGTCGGCGGCGTCGTAGGTGACCCGTTCGACCAGGAAGGCGGGGGCGCCGACCCGCTGGTCGAGGCAGGTCGCCTCGAAGTCGTCGAGGACGGTGGCGGTGAGCTGCTCGTGCCCGCGTACCGGCTGGATGCCGAAGGCGCGCAGCGAGTCGTAGAGCGACCGGTCGTTCAGGTCGACGCCGAGCAGGGGGGCGCACCGGTCGGCGGGGAGCCACACCGTCTCCAGCGACACCGGGCTGCCGTCGAGGGAACGGACCCGGCGCAGCTCGATCACCGTGTCCGGGCCGTCGGCGACCCGGAGGACCTCGCAGAGCCGGGCGGAGGGACGGACGGCGCCCATGGCGAGGACGTTCGAGCGGACTCGGTGCCCGCGCCGGGCCAGCTCGGCGGAGAACCCGTGCAGGAACCGCATGTCGTGCTCGACCCGGGGTTCGGCCACGTACGTGCCGTCGCCCTGCCGCCGGTTGACGAGCCCATCGCGTTCGAGGCGGGTCAGCGCCTCGCGGACCGTCGCCCGGCTCACGCCCAACTGCTCGGCCATGGCCCGTTCGGTGGGCAGCCGGCTGCCCGGGGGGAGGTCGGAGCCGCCGAGCCGCTGCCGCAACGCCTCGTAGACCTGGTAGTACGCGGGTACCGGCCGGGTCTCGTCGACGACGACATCGCTGATGTCGGCGGGCTCGTACATGATCACCTCGAACATTGGGCGGCTATTGGTCCTGAACCGTAGACCAATGACCGCCCAATGACAATGCCCTGGTCAAGCTGCGTCTCGTGGGTGACCCCGCAACGGGCTCCCGGACGCACCCGACGGGTCGAGATCGCGGCACGACCGGCTCATCTGCCGAGCGGCGCCTCCTGGCGTGCGACGGTGCCGATGGCGTCGATGCGGCCCCACCGCCCTGGAATGTCGAGCAGTTCGATCCGACCGAACCGTTCGGGCAGTGCCGGCGCGACCACCAGATCCTCGCCGTACGGCTCAAGGCCGAGCAGCGTGCGCACCAGCAGCAGGGGGGCCGCGGTGGCCAGGGCCTGCGGGCTGTTCGCCGGCGGATACTGGACGGGGTGCCGGGTCAACTCGCGGTCGTAGCCGCCGAAGGCCTCCGGAAGGCGCCCCTGGAAATGCCGGGACGCGTCGAGGATTCCCTCGGCGATGCGCCCGGCCTCCTGGTGGAATCCGTAGCGGCGCAGGCCCCAGGCAATGAAGGAGTTGTCGAACGGCCAGACGGTGCCGACGTGGTAGCCGAGCGGGTTGTACCGCCCCTCGCCGTGCGCGAGGGTGCGTACCCCCCAGCCGGAGAAGAGGCGGGGGCCGAGCAGGTGCTCGGCGATCTTCGCGGCTCGGGATTCGTCGACGATGCCGCTCCACAGGAGGTGGCCGATGTTGGAGGAGAGGGCGTCGACCTGACGGCCGTCGCCGTCGAGGGCGAGCGCGTAGTACTCGCCGTCGTCGATCCAGAAGTCGCGGTTGAAGCGGTCCTTGAGTTCGGCGGCCTCGCTTTCCAGCCGATCGGCGTACGCGGGGTCGCGCCAGAACTGGCGGGCGAGTCGGGCGCCGCGGACCTTGGCGTCGTAGGCGTAGCCCTGCAGTTCGCAGGTCGCCCGGGGCTGGCTCGGCAGCCGGCCGTCGCGGAACGAGATGGCGTTCGGGGATTCCTTCCAGCACTGGTTCTCCAGCCCGGTCCGCTCGTTGCGGCGCTGGTACCAGACGTAGCCGTCGCCCATGATGTCGCCGTACTCGTCGATCCAGTGCAGCGCCGCGCGCGCCTCGTCCTCGAATTCGCGCACGAGTGTGGCGTCCCCCGTCCACCGCTCGTACTCGTCGAGCAGAATCACGTAGAGCGGGGTGCTGTCGGCAGCACCGAAATACTCCGACTGGGGGCGTTCCTCGAACGCGACCAGCTCGCTGTAGCGGACCTCGCGCGCGACCTTGCCCGGCTCCTCGTCGAGGAAGTCGTCGAGCACGGAGCCCTGGTCGATGCCGAGCATCCGCAGGGTGTGGACGGCCAACTCCGGCGTGAACGGCAACACCTGCAGGCTGGTGAGGATGGCGTCGCGGCCGGTGAGAGTCGCGTTCCACGGCAGCCCCGCCGCCGGCAACGGCTCGGTCGGCAGCGTCAGCGGCGCGAACCGGAGCGCGGCGAGATCGACCAGGCTGCGCTCGTAGGCCCGCTCCACCGGCTTCCAGTCGCAGCCCAACCGCGGAGCCTTGTCGAGCCACTGCCGCAGGTCGTCCTGCAGCCGCGCGGCGTCGCGTCGTTCGCGGGCGGGAGAAATGTGCTCTCGGACATCCTGACCGTCGGGGCGCAGCACCAGCCCCTGGACGTGCAGCTTGGTGCTCCACTGCCCGTGGGGTTCGATCCGGATGTGGTAGGTCAGCCCCTGTTCGTCGACCTGCGCCGGCTCAGTCGTGGAGATCACCGTCTCCCGCCGGAACTTCTCCCGCACGTAGCCGAGGTGCAGGCGCCCGTCCTCGACGTGCTGGTAGAGCCGACCGGGTCTCACCCATTCCTGTCCGATCGCGAGCACCGAGACGAAGTCACCGGCCGCGTCCACGCGGACCGTGAAATCAGCCGGTTCCCCGGAATGGTTGAGCACCGTCAACCGCTCCTCGAAGCTGCTGCCGACCACCGACCGTTCCCGGATCACCGACACCTTGGCGTCCACGTAGTGCGTCGGGGCCCCCGGCACCAGGAAGAACCGCACCTCGAAGTACGACGGGTCGTCCACGGCCAGCGCGCTCACCCGTTCGCCGTTGACGGTCAGCCGCCACCGCGACAGGAACCGGGTGTCGAACGAGAAGAATCCCAACGGGACGGTGGGGCCGGCGTCTATGTCGCCACTGCCGTCGCTCAACACGAAGACGTTGCCGTCCAGGACTCTGACGAGGTCGCTCTTCATCCCTGCCTCCGAACGTCACGGGCGGCGAACCGCGGGTGACGCGCGCCGGGCGGAGGCGCGAAAAGCCGCTCCAACAGGAGGACGAACCGGAACTGTCCTTCGGAGGTTATGTCGTTCCGCAGCCACGCCGCGAGCGGTTTGGCCTCGCCACGCGCCAACCGGTCGAAGAACGCGCTGTCGGCGCGGACGACCGCGTCGGCGTCGCTGTTCTGCTGCGACACCCGAACGGTGCCACCGCGGATCTCCACCAACCAGTGGTCGACCTCGTGGTCGTGCGCGAGGTCGAAGCGTATGGTGCCGTTCGTCTTCTTCAGCAGGCGTTCGTGGCCGTGGCGTTCGAGCGCCTCGAAGAACGTCCTGGTCGCCTCCGACATGGCACCACCTCCCGCAGAATCCGCCGGACCACGGGCAGCATCATTCGGACCAGGGTGGGGCCACCTCACCCGGATCGGATGAACCTGGCGGGCGTCCGCGGGCCCGCGCGGTGCCGCCGGCCCGCGGGGAGCAACTGCCCGCCAGGTCCGCCCCGGTCGGCCTGCCCACCGGGTACGCCCGACGGCTGCCGCCTCGATCGCGTGCGCCCCGGGAACGTACGCGCCTTCGCCCACGCCCGCGGACGGATACCTGGATCTCGGGTACGAGCGCGACCAGTTCCGGCGGGAGACGATCAACTCCACCAACGAGCCGGCGCGGGTCGACGAGGGCTGCAACCGCCACCGGCCGTGACTCGATCCTTACCGGTCTACAGGCGCTGCCCGTGGTGCCGGACCAAGCCGTGGCCACCTTGCGCCTACTCGGTCTCGATCAGGCTGCTGCCCAAGACGACTTCCGCGACGAGGAGCCGGGAAAGATCATGCACGAGTTCCGGTACAGCGAGTTGTCCGCGTTCGAGGAGCAGCCCGACACGCCGTACTTCGCCAGGACGTGGAGCCGACCATGAGACCCGCAGCGGAGAGCATCAGAGCGACACGACCCAACCGCCGTCGACGGTGAGCGTGTGCCCGGTGACGTACGCGGACGCGTTCGAGGCGAGGAACACCACGGCGCCGGCCAGGTCCCCCGCCTCGCCGACCCGGCCCAGGGGGATGTGCCTTGCCACCAGTTCGTCCTCGACTTCCCTGGTGGGCATGAGGTCGGCGGTCATCTCCGTGCGCATGTAGCCCGGGGCGATGGCATTCACCCGGATGCCATGCCTGCCCCACTCGTAGGCGAGGTTCTTCGTCAGCTGCACCACGGCGGCCTTCGACGCGTCGTACACCGAGGACCGCTCGCCGTCGACGACCAAACCGCCGATGGAGGCGAGGTTGATGATCCGGCCCCCGCCGCGCGGCCGCATGGCCCGCGCGGCGCGCTGGGCCACGAAGTACGTGCCGCGCAGGTTGACCCCCAGGGTCAGGTCGAACTCGGCGGCGGTGGCGTCCAACGCGCTGTTGCGCAGCGACACACCGGCGTTGTTCACCACCACGTCGGGGACGCGGCCTTGCTGTTCGAGGGCGCCGAACGCGGCCTCGATACTGTCGAGGGAGGTGACCTCCAGCGCCAGCGGAAGCGCGCGGACGCCCTGCTGGCGCAGGTAGTCGCAGGCCTGCTCGGCGCGGTCCGCCGTCAGGTCGGTCGCGATGATCTCGGCGCCGGCGTGGCCGAGGGCCAGGGCCTGGGCGCGGCCGAGACCGCCGTGGGCGCCGGTGACCAGGGCGCGTGCTCCGTCGAGGGTGAACAGGGATGTCAGTGCGGCCGGTGGCACGGCGCTGTCCTTTCCGGCGGCTCGGGCACGCCCCTCGGGCGGCTACAGGCCGTAGTTGGTGAGGATCTCGAACACCTGCTGGGAGTCGTGGCGGACGTGCTCGCGCATCTGCTCGGCGGCGGTGGCGGCGTCATCGTCGGCGATGGCCGCCGCGAGGGGGCGGTGGTCCACCGCGGTCCAGTCCGGGGTGGTGACCACCTTGGAGCAGAAGTACCACTGCCGCAGGGCCAGGTTGAAGTGGATCCGGGCGGTCGTCTTGAGGTACTCGTTGCGGCTCATCAGGTAGATGCCCTTGTGGAACGCGGCGTCCAGGTCGATGCACCGTTGCAGGTCGGTGGTGCGGGCCTGCTCCTCGGCGAGCGCGACGAGTTGTTCCTTCTCCGCTTTCGAGCCGCGGCGGCAGGCCAGCGTCGTGGCCAGGGACTCCAGTTCCAGTCGCAGTTCCATGACCGAGCGGGAGTCCTTGAGCGCGATCTCGGTGGCGTAGGTGCCGCTGCGCGGGTAGATGACCACCAGCTTCTCGAACTCCAGCCGCCTGATGGCCTCACGCACCGGGGAGAGGCCCACGCCGAGGTCGGCCCGCAGGTCGTTCTCGACGAGCCGGTCCCCGGGCATGATCTCGGCGCGGACGAGTCGAGAGCACAGGCTGGCGTAGGCCGATTGGCTCAGCAGGGCGTTACCCGTCTGGTCAATGCCGACGAGCGCGCCCTTTCCGACGTACTCCGACAACATCGCGATTCCTTCCCCACGTCGTGCGCCGCTTCTGCGCAGCGGCCCCGCACTCTGGCAAGCTACCGGACGGTTACGGGCGCTTCGACGCTCCGGCGCGGGACGGGTCGCCGAGAAGGTCGTCGATCACCGTCGAGATGCCGTTCTCCACCGTGCAGGCATAGTCCCCGACGGAGAACTCCCCACCGAGCACCTCGACCACCTTCAACCCGACGCCGTTGACCGAGAGCGAGTCGGTGAGCTCGACGGCTGCGGGTCCGAAGCTCCGGTGCTTGAGAACGAAGTCCTTCGAGGTGTCCCGGGAGACGATCTCGAAGATCCGGAACCCCGGCCCGTCGGCTTCCGGCAGGGCGTGGACCTGAAGGTGCGGGTAGAGGGACATGTCGGCCCAGGCCGCGTTGTCGTGCCCGTCCCCGGGGGTCATCGAGATACCGAAGATCAGCTTGCCGGAGCGGTGCACGGCGCCGGAGACCGCGTCGGCGGTGTCGGTCAGCGCGATGTCCGCGTACTGCTTGGGATAGCCCCAGACCTCCCGGCCGAAGGCGACGCTCCAGGGCTGGTCCTCGTACTCGAAGAAGTAGTTGACTCCCCGGTGATCGCCGTAGCGGACGGGAATGACGACGCCCGAGTCGTAGAAGGGGCCGGGGGTGGCGTTGCCGAAGTCCGCGATCTGCACGACGAACCGGTCGTCGGCGAGCTCGAACGGGGTTGGCGCGAGGAGCGCCTCCAGGTTCGCCCGGTCGCCTCGGCAGTAGACGGAGAGGCTGCGCAGGTCCTTGCACCAGTAGGGCCGGTCGCCGCTCGGGTACCCGAGGTAGGTGAAGAAGTCCCTGGTGTCGTACGTCTTGCTCATCGGTTGGTTTCCCTGACCTTGTCTTATCGAGGGTGGGCCTAGTCCCGGCCGGCTTCGTGGATCTTGCGGAGGAACGACCGGAGTTCGGGCGCGGTGGGTGATTCGAAGATCTGCTCGGGCGGGCCCTGCTCGAGGATCACGCCCCGGTGCAGGAAGCAGACCTTCGATGAGATCTCGCGGGCGAAGGGCATCTCGTGGGTCGTCATCATCATGGTGATGCCGTCGGAGGCGAGTTCCCGGACCAGGTTCAGCACCTCGATCACGAGTTCCGGGTCGAGGGCTGAGGTGATCTCGTCCAGCAGCAGGGCCTGCGGGCGCATGAGCATCGCCCGGGCGATGGCGACGCGCTGCTGCTGGCCGCCGGAGAGCTGCGAGGGATAGGCGTCGGCCTTGTCGCGCAGGCCCACGCGGTCGAGCATCGCCCGCGCGTTGGCCTCGGCCTCGACCTTGCTCGCCACGCCGGCGCGGATCGGGGTGAGCGTGCAGTTCCGCAGCACCGTCATGTGCGGGAACAGGTTGTAGCTCTGGAAGACGATCCCGACCCGGCGGCGCAGCCCGACCAGGTCGACGCCCTCGCCGGAGACGACGTCACCATCGAGGAGGATCTGCCCGCCCTGGACGTCCTCCAGCCCGTTGACGCAGCGCAGCAGCGTCGACTTGCCGGAACCGGAGGCGCCGATGAGCGTGACGACCTCGTGCCGGCCGACGGTGAGGTCGACCTTGTCCAGCACGGTGAGGTCGCCGTACCGCTTGGTCACCTTGTCGAACTCGATAAACGCTCGGGACATGACTCACGCCCCTGTCTTCCTGGCCCCGGTACGGGCGAGCAGGTAGTCGACGAACCGGGTCTGCGGGATGGTGATGAGAACGAAGACGATGCACACGGCGGTCACCGCGGAGAGGTTGAAATCGTTCGCCGAGTAGATCTTGGCCTGGCTGAACGCGTCGATGATGCCGACGACGATCACCAGCGCGGTGTCCTTCTGCAAGCCGATGAAGGTGCTGAGCATGGGCGCGGCGATGTTGCGGGCCATCTGCGGCAGGATGACGAACCGCTGGACGTCGGTCTGGGTCAGGCCCATGGAGAGGGCTGCGGAGCTCTGGCCGGGGTTGATCGACTCGATCCCGGCGCGGTACAGCTCCGCGTTGTAGGCGCTGTACGTCATGGCCAACGCCACGATGGCGTAGACGACCAGCGATCCGCCGCTGAGGAACGGCACCTCGGTCAGCGGTAGGCCGTAGCAGACGAGGTAGATCAGGACGACCGACGGGATGCCGCGGAACACGTCGATGTAGGCGATGGACAGCGCCCTGACCGGGCGGAAGCCCCGGCCCGGCAGTTGCCGGCCGATGGCGAGCACGAGCCCGAAGACCATGGCGAGGACCTGGGCGCCGAGCGCGATCTGGATGTTGATCCACAGGGCGCGGAGGATGTCGAGGAAGCTGCGCGACATGTACTCGCCGTTGAAGAACGTCTTCTGCACCGCCCCGTCGTTGGTGAAGACCATCAGGGCGAGCACGGCCACGATGGCCAGGCAGCCGCTGAGTCCGAGGGACGAGATGGCGGCGTTGCGGGAATGTGCCGCCGCCCGGCGGGCCTCGACGTACCGACCGGCCCCCCAGTCCTGCCGGGACCGGCGGCTGCGCCGGTAGGCCAGCGAGAGGGGCCAACCGAGCGCGGCGACCGGGAGCGCGGCACCGAGCAGGATCCGGGTGGCGGGTGCGTCGACCAGCATGGTGGCGAGCTGGTAGCACAGGGTCGCGGCCAGGACGGTGAGGACGGCGGCGGCGGTGAGGTAGGCCGTCGTCGACAGTGGCCTGGTCGGAGTGAGGCCGGTACCGGACGTTGTCGGCGGGGCGTCACGTGTCTCGGGTGACTGTACCTTCATGGTCAGACACTCCAGTCGGCCAGTTTGTCAGGGTCGCCGCCGAGGATCGGGTTCAGCCACTTGTCCATGATGGCGGCGAGCGTGCCGTCCTTCTCCATGTCGGCGAGGATCTGGTTGACCGCCGTGACGTTCTGCGAGCCCTTGGGGAACAGCGCTGCCACGTCGCCGCCGACCGGGTACTGTCCGATGACCTCGAGCTTGCCGTCCGAGCTGGCCGCCCGGGGCATGACGGTGGCGGTGTCGTTGAGCGCGGCGTCGACCTGCCCGGCCAGTACGGCGTTGAAGAGGTCGTCGTTGGAGGCGAAGACCCGCACCTGCTTGGGCTTGAGCGTCTCGTTGACGTACGTGAGCTGAACGGATCCGGCGAGCACGCCGACGGTGGCCGTCCTGATGCTCTCCTTGGTCAGGTTGGATCCGGTCTTGACGAGGACACCGGTGCGATAGGTGTTGTAGGGCGTGGAGAAGTCGACGGCCTTGCGCCGTTCGGGTGTGTCGTAGATGTCCCAGACCGCGAAGTCGAAGTTCGAGGTCTTGGCGGTGACGAGGGCCTCGAACGAGGCATTCACCAGCTTGATCTTGCTCAGTCCGGCGCGGTTGGCGATCTCGGCGTCGAGGCAGTACATGTAGCCGCCGTTGACCGATTCGAGGGTGTTGCCCCGGTAGCCGGCCGGGTAGGGCAGCGAGGCGGCGACGGTGAGGGTGCCCTCGGTCATGGTCTTCAACTCGTGGACCGTGGGGTTCGCTGTCACCTCACAGTCGCCGAAGCCGGTTGCCCCGGAGCCGGCGGACGAGGTGTCCGTGCCGCACGCGGCCAGGGCGAGCATCCCGGTGATGGCCGTGGCAACGCCGAGGGAGCGGAGTGACCTCTTCATCTGACACCTCCGTGTCGATGGTCATGACGCAATGGGGGAGAATGGAATGTCAGTGACATGTTAGTGAAGTGTGAAAGACGCTACACCTGATCAGCAGGTCAGTCCAGAGGGCTTTCAGCTGGTAGGGCCCGTCAGCGGGAGCCCATGTGGGGGTAACGATGGTCGCGCGGCGGGTCGAAGGTCTCCTTGATCGACCGCGGCGAGATCCAGCGGGTCAGGTTCGACGCCGCGCCCGCCTTGTCGTTGGTGCCCGAGGCACGGGAGCCGCCGAACGGCTGCTGCCCGACCACCGCCCCGGTCGGCTTGTCGTTGACGTAGAAGTTGCCGGCGGCGAACCGCAGCCGTTGGCTGGCCCAGGCGATCGCCGCGCGGTCGCGGGCAACGACCGCGCCGGTCAGCGCGTACGACGAGAATGACTCCATCTGGTCGACCGCGTCGGTGAAAGCGTCGTCGTCGAAGACGTGCACGGCCAGGATCGGCCCGAAGTACTCCGTGCGGAACATCTCGTCGGTGGGGTCGGCGCTGTGCACGACGGTGGGGCGGACGAAATAACCGGTCGAATCGTCGACCTCGCCACCGGCGAGCACCGTCAGCGAGTCCCGCCGGTGGGCCCGGTCGATCGCGGCCCGGTGCCGGCTCAACGCCCGGGCGTCGATCACCGCCCCCATGAAGTGGGAGAGGTCGGTGACGTCGCCCATCGTCAGTGCCTCCACCTCGGCGAGCAGCGGTTCGCGCACCCTGTCCCACACCGACCGGGCCACGTACGCCCGGCAGGCAGCCGAGCACTTCTGCCCCTGGTACTCGAACGCGCCCCGCAGCAGCGCCACCCGCAGCACGTCCGGATCGGCCGAGCCGTGCGCGAGCACGAAACCCTTCCCGCCGGTCTCTCCGACGATCCGGGGGTACGACCGGTAGCCCCCGAGGTTCGCCCCCACCGTCGACCACAAATGCTGGAACGTCGCGGTGGAGCCGGTGAAGTGGATACCGGCCAGGTCGCGGTGGGCGAGCGCCACTGCCGAGACGTCGAGGCCGTCGCCCGGCAACATGTTGATCACGCCGGGCGGCAGGCCGGCCTCCTCCAGCAACTCCATGATCAGGCTCGCGGCGAGCTGCTGGGTCGGCGCGGGCTTCCAGAGCACCGTGTTGCCCATCAGCGCCGGCGCGGTCGGCAGGTTTCCCGCGATCGCGGTGAAGTTGAACGGGGTGACGGCGTAGACGAAGCCCTCCAGGGGGCGATGGTCGGTGCGGTTCCACACCCCACGGGAGTTCGCCACCGGCTGTTCGCCCATGATCTGCCGGGCGTAGTGGACGTTGAACCGCCAGAAGTCGGCCAGCTCGCACGCGGAGTCGATCTCGGCTTGGACAGCGGTCTTCGACTGGCCCAGCATCGTCGCGGCGTTCAGTCGCTGCCGCCACGGGCCGGCCAGCAGATCGGCAGCCTTGAGCAGGATCGCGGCGCGGTCGTCGAGGGACAGCTCGCGCCAGCCGGGCGCCGCCTCCCCCGCCGCCGCGATGGCGTCCTCGGCGTCGGTCCGGGTGGAGTTACGCAGCACCCCGAGCACGTGGCGGTGGTCGTGCGGCTGCACCACCGCGATCTCCGCTCCCCCACCCATCCGGCGGCGGCCACCGATCGCGGCGGTCAACTCCACCGCTCGGCTCTCCTGCCGCGCCAGCTCCCGCTCCAGCTCTGCCCGCTCGGGGCTGCCGGGGGCGTAGCTCAGGGTCGCTTCGTTGACCGGGGACGGCGGACTCGTAACGGCATCCACTCTTGTCCTCCTCGCATCGACGGAATCCACGGTCCAACTGAGGCCGGACCGGCGGGTGGGCGCGGTTGGTGATGCCCGCCGAGGCTTACCCAGATCTGGGCACCTCGGCCGGCGGGCTGACATTACAGTAAAATGTCAGATGGGCCAGCCCTCAACTCCTGACGCCCCTGCCGCCTGACCACTGACGCCGCCAACGCACAGTTGGTCTCGAATCGCCCCCGCGATCCCGACGCGGGTTCGCCCCACTCAGCCACGCCTGCCCGCGCACCAACAACATGATCATTGTGTGCGACCACCGCGCATGGACCCTCGAAGCCGAGACCGCGATCTACACCCTCGGCGCACGCGGGCCGCCGCCCAGGCCCCTGCCGGCAGCACGGCCGGGCAGCGCCACCGGGCCGAGGACATCCAAGAGCGCGGTCGCGTCATCCTCACCAACCCTCGCTACAGCGGGGTGGCAGGCGTGGAACCAAGCAACGCGCCGACGAGGTACTACTGGACGTCGAGGACGTGGCGATGGACCACCGGCGTCATGCGCTGGAACGCCTGCGACAAGTAGGTGGTCTCCAGGGAGATCACCCGTGAGCACTCATCAACGAACGAATCCTTCCCGAATTTTCGCCCCACCTTGCACTCAGGTCCCCTGCCAGTCTGGGGTATGGGACTGGACATCCGCCGGGATGCCGATTCGCCCATTCGTCAGAACAAGAGGCGTGATCTCCGTCGTCTCGCAAAAGCGCAGGTAGCCGACGAAGCACTCGACACCGTCACCGCAATCGACAGCGCGCAAGCCCAGCCACTCCAGCAGCGCCCGAAGCTGGTAAAACATGTCAGGATGCAGTTCCTGGCGCACAGTCAACGCCCAGCCGTCCGGCTGCTCCCGCCTGACCAACTCGGCGATGAGCGCGCCTCCCGCTCGCCAGGCCACGCCCCGTTGCCCGAACATCGGCGCTGGTTCGGCGGTCTCCCACTCGCAATCGGGATCGTCGGGATCCCCCAGCGGATAGGTCTCCAGATAGGCGTCCGCGCCGATCAGCAGCTGCCCAGGCCTGGGCCCCTGTCCCACGTGCCACCGCAGCTCGGCAAGCTCCCCGTCGGGGACGTCGCCACGCAAGTCGATACTCAACACAATTTCGTACAGGTCTCCCACTAAGCGCACCCTACCCTCTCTACCAAGACCAGATAAGACCCCCGAGGGACCCAGACCTCACGGAGAACAGCGGTGGCGTCAGGCTGGTTCGGGCGAGGAATCAGTCGAGCAGGTCGGGGCGGTACTGGATGCGCTTGAGCCGGTTCTCGATCCTCGCGAAAAGGTGGTCGACGCCGTAACAGCAAGTTGCCGATGCTGCGTTTCAAGTGCGACCGGACGCCCTCTAATACTTCAGAACACAGTAAACAACAGTGGGGTGCGTGAACCGGTACCAGTGGTTCCACCGGTAGTCCCGCGTGCACCTGTCGCCGTTGGACGCCCCTGGGACGATGTCGACAACGTGAACCGTGCCCTTTGCCTTACACTTCGACGCGCCGACGATCCAGCCATCATCCTTTGGGAATTTGTAACAGTAATTGCGCACCAGGTGAAGCTCCAGGCACAGGCGGTAGCCGTCTTCCGTAATGTACGCAGACTCGGGATCGGCGCACGCACCCCGGTCATAGTCCACCGAAACCACCCGATAGGTGCCACGCGTGCCGTTACAGTTGCCAATCCCCAGGAAGTCACCGTCTTCGCTGACGACGATGCACTGCCCGATCTTCGCGGGCGGCGGTGGCGGAGCCGCCTCGGTCGTCCGGTCCTCCTCCTCAGGCGGGGAATACGTCTCCTCGGTGGACGGCGGTGAGGGTGTCGTCGGCGACGGCACGGGAGAGGATCCGTCCGCGACGTTTGTGGGCCGGCCATCGTCGCCCATGTTGGAGACGACGAGCGCGCCGGCCGCGACCACGCAGGTCCCGAGCAGGCACAACGCCAGCACCCCGGCGATGACGCCGATGATGAGCCCGTTGCGCTTCGGCGGCGCCGACGGCGGCGCGGCCATGCCGGGTTCCGGTGGGGTCACACCCTGGTTGTGGGGCACGTCAGACGGCGGAGGCAGCGTCACCCGAGGAGTGTGACATAGATCCACTAAGGACGGCCAGACTCCCGGCCCGGGCCAGATCAGCGGCCAGCAGGCTGGTCTTCAGCGGGCACCGTACCGCGCTGGCTCGGTAGATCAGCCGATGCGGGAAGGCTCACGCCATGCGATCGTCACCGCTGGCCCGCGACGGCGGCCGGGAGCAGAGGGGATTCCGCCTTGAGATCGTGAATCCGCTGCCGCAGCGATTCTTCGACTCCCGGCGGCTGCGGTTCACCCCGGTCGCGGCGCAATCGGGCGAACGCCAGGTCCAGTTGCGCGGAGTGCAGACGCCTCATCCGGGTGTAGGCCGGACGGTCGCCACGCAGGAGTGCCTGTAGCCGCATCCGGAAGCGCAGTGGCGGATTCACCAGTACGGGCACCTCGGCCGGGATGATCGCGCCGCGCGAATCGCGGGCCTCCCTCCGGAGGTGCTGGTGCAGCGACCTGGTTTCTTGACGCAACGCGATGATGATGAGAAACAGCAGGATGGCGAACGCCGGTCCCTTGAGGACGACGAGGTTCAGCGGCTGCACCACGAACAGCTGAAGCAGGGAATTGTCAGACTCCCAGTACAGGCCCCCCATCGCGAAGACGTCCCAGATCAGGTGGGCCGCGATGGCGACGAGGAAGCCGCTACCAACGCAGACCGCCCGCCGCCGCCAGTCGTTGAACTGTGTGGCGAGTCCGATGCCGGCGCCGATGATCCCCGTGTAGGTGGCGTGGCTGACCAGGAGCCCGGTGACCTGCCGGTACCAGTGCTGGTAGAGCACGGTGCCGAAATCTCCCGTCATGTAGGACATCGACTCGGCGAACTGGAAGCCGATTCCGACGCAGGCGCCGATGACGATGCCACCGAGCATGCCGTCGACGCGCCGCCAGGCGAGCAGCACGATCACGAGGACCCCCGCACCCTTGCCCAACTCCTCCGGGACCGCGGCGGCGGCCGCGTGACTGAGGATCGCCGCGGTGCCCGGCAGAAGCTCTGCCGTGATGACGACGTGCAGGATGCCCTCGACCATCTGGGCGAAGTACGCGGCGACGAACAGGCCCCAGGCGAAGGCGACCACGACCAGTCGCCACGGTGGCTTGCGGTTGCGCTGCATCCGGCGGAATGTCCACAGCGCGAAAAGGGTCGTTGGAATGCTCAGCAGCGCGCCCCGCCAGGCGATTCCCACCTGTAGGAGGGTGAGGAACACAACCAGGAGGGCGGGCACGGCGAACACCAGTCCACCGCAGATGGCCCAGGTCATGAAGCGGCGACGCGGCGAGCCACCCGCGGCTGAGGTTACGGCGACGACGACAGCGGCGATGCAGGCGGTGAACAGTGAGATGCCGGCAACCCCGAGGCTGACCATGCCGAGGACGCGTACCCCCGTGCCGTCATCGCGGATGACGCCGACCAGCGACGCTACGGCGATCATCACCAGCAGCGCCTCACCCGTCGTGAGCGCGGCGCCGAGCCGGTCGAGCCGGTACGCCGCCGGCACGGTCGGATCCGGCACCACCGGGCGGGGCGGCGGTGCGAGGCCGAGCCCGGATCCCTCCGGCGGTGCGCTGGTCGGCTGCGGCGTCTCCTCCGTCATCGCTCGATTTCCACGTGCACCCAGGCGAGCACCTCCTCCGCCCGGTTTCCTCGGACGGTGGCCAACACAAACTGGTATGTCCCAGCGGGTACCGCGGAGGTGGCGCTCAACGGCACGGGACTGGCCCGCAGGCCGTCGAGATCCGGCAGGTCCACGCTGTTGGTCCGGTGGCCGAACGCGTCGTACCAACTCGCCCGCGCGGGTTCCGCGGCTACGGACGCGGCCACACCCTCGTCGATCGTGGCGGCCGGGATCTGTCCCTGCCGGAATCTCTCCTGCGGCAGATCGCCAATGCTCGCGGTGGCCGAGTCGAATGCGTAGAGCCGGATCGGCAGGGCCGGAGAACGTTGTGGGGTGGTCGGCCAGGACACGGCCAGGACGACAGCCGAGGCGAGGACGACGACCACCGCGATCAGACCGAGGACAGTCATCACGCGTACCGGAAGGCGAGCTTCCGTGGGCTCGGTCCCGTCTGGCACGGCTCCCTCCGTCCACGGTGGTGGGTTACCCTAGCCTAACCCGTAGCGGCGGTCGTACAAGCGTACGTGGACACGCATGCGCATGGCTCAATCCCGACGCTCGGATTGGGAGGCTATGTCTGCGGCGGTGTCTGTCAACGTGCTGGCCGAGGGCGTACCCATCGATTGTGGCGGCATGGCCGACGGCCTCGCCGGCTGTTACGGAGCGGTCCCCGCCGTCGGCATCGCAGCGATCGCGGTGCTGGGTGGCGCCGCCCTCGCCGGTTACACGGCGTTCGCCGTGTTCTTTCCACAGGTGCTCGATGCCCTGATGGGAATACCGGCGACGACGGACTCGATGGGCCGCAGGTCGGACTGGAAAGATCCCGGCACACATCCGCACCAGCCGACCCGGCCACCGGACTCGCAACTCGCCGGTGGCGACCCGGTCTACCACCGCCCGGGCGCCACGGCGATCGGCTACGACGAGCGGACCATGCGGAACTTCGACGCCGTCGCACCCGAGCCGGGTTACCACGACGTCGTGGTCCATGGTGAGCGCAACGGGCTGTTCCTGCCGGGCCTGATCGGGGCAGACGGTGCCGACCATCCGTCGAACTACACCCACCCGGCCCAGATCGCCGAGGCGATCCGCGGCAATCCGCACTACGACGGCGGGCCGGTGCGTCTGGTGTCCTGCCACTCGGGCACCGTGAGGCCCGACGCGGGTGTCCCGCCGCCGGCCCAGCAGGTCGCGGACGCGCTGGGGGTGACGGTCATGGCGCCTACCGACGCGGTCGGTGTGAACCGGTATGGTCCGGTGGGGCAGGTTCCTCGGATCAGGCCCGGCGGCCAGTGGGTGACCTTCTATCCCGGCGGGGGGACCGATGGGTAAGCCGGCGTTGCGGTTCGCCGGGATGTTCCGCGAACTGGGACCCGTCGGCCTGGGCCTGGTTCAGGAGAGCATCTTCGACAACGTCTCCGCCGAGGAGATGCCGGATGTCGACGAGGTCGTCCGTTACCTGAGAGCGGGGTACGTCCTCATCGACATGATGGACCTGGCCGACGACCCGTTCGACTCGGCGCGACAGGTCATGAACGGGTCGACGATCCGCACCGACGGCGACTGGCTGTGGCGCGACGATCTGGCGTACTACGTCCACCGGCACCGGGTGGCCCTCCCCGAGGACTTCCTGGCGCTGATCCGCGAACGCCGCTACACCGTGCCGCACCGGGACGACGAACTGCTCCGCGAATGCTCACTGGTGGCCGAGGAACTGATGTTCTGACCACAACACCCTGGTCGAGGTCCGAAGCGTCAGCACTGGCGCGGCATCGCCCGGCCAGGCACCGCGTCGGCGGCAGTGGGGCCGAGCGCTGACAGGCGGCGTACGGCCACGAGCACGGGACAGCGTTGCCGTCCAATTAAGCCAGGTCAGCCGATCCATCCATCGACGCCGGCGTCTCGACGCCGATCTCGTCGCGGACCCGGCGCAGCGCCGCGAGCAGTTCGGTGCCGATCTCCCGGCCGCCGGAGCGGTCGGGGCAGAGCAGCTGGGACAGTCGTTCGCTGCCGATCATCGGCTGCCACGGGCGGTGCAGCGGTACGCCGGGGGCGGCCGTGTCCACCCGCAGGCGCACGGTCGGGGGTTCGCCGGTCGCGGGGAGCGCGGCGGCGGTGACCGGCGCGGAGAGCGGACCGGTGACCGTCACCTCCGGCACGGAGGCGACCGACGGGGAAGCGGGCTGGCCGATCCTGCGGCGCAGGCATCGGCCTGCGCCGCAGGATGGTCAACGGCCTCGCTGCGGCGTCAGGGGGTCTCCGGGCGCGGCAGGGAGAACTGCTCCATCCGCATCAGCGGCGCGACACGCTGCTTCATGGCGCCCTCGCTGAACGGCTTACGAAGCAGGTCCTGGGCGAGCGCGTTGCCCAGCGCCGCCATGACCATGCCCTGGTCCAGCGCCAGGTAGCGCTTCGACACCTGCCCACTGGTCACGTTGACGGCGTCGTAGAAGCCGCCAGGGCCGTACGCGTCGAAGTCCCGCCGCAGGTTGGCCAGGTTCCGCAGGGCGTCGTCCTCGGCGTAGCGCAGCGCGAGGAACGAGGCGTGGGGGGTCACCACACCCTGCCCGTACGCCGTGGGCAGCGGCTGCGCCGGCCGGCATTCGCCGTACCCGTAGTCGACGGTGGTGCGCTCCTGGTCGGAGCTGTACCCGCCGGCGTCCATCCCGATCGGGTCCACGCCGTACTCCCGGTACCCGCCGGCCGGGTTGTTCGACGGCGAGAAGCCCCAGTAGCCGTAGCCGGCCTCGCGCAGCCCGTGCTCGATCTGCGCCCGGACGTACGTCGGGTGGTTGATCGCCCAGCTGTCCTTGCCCCACTGCTCCTCGGGCACGAACAGCGGCACCATCAGCGCCTCGAACATCGAGCCGCCCCAGGTGGGCACCAGTTGCATCCCGCGGTAGCGGTAGGCGCCCTCGAACAGCCGCACCCCGAGGTAGGTGCGCCACTCGCCGACCGCCCGCTGCTCGGACCACGACCAGTCACAGCCCTCCGGCGGGAAGGTCCGCCACATGCCGAAGTAGTGCTGGGGCGGGATCTGGCCGGCGGCGATGCCCAGGTAGCTGGCGATGCGCGGCTCGGTGTTGAAGGCGCCGTAGTGGTGGCAGGTGTAGTACACGTCGGGGCCGCCGCGGTAGTTGCCGGCGACGGAGCAGCCGGGCGGCGGCTCCGCCCAGAAGCCGCCGCGGATCTGCCGCTCGGCCGGGTTGTAGTAGTAGCCGAAGTCCATCCGGCGCAGCAGCGCGTCGGCCGGCGCCGCCAGCTCCGGCACCTGGTCCTTGACGATCGTCAGGGCGGTGGCGATCCAGCCGTTGTCGACGCTGGACAGGAACGGGTGCAGGGTGCTGCCGTCGGCCGGCCAGGTGGTGAGCTTCGCCCCGGTCGACGGGTGGTACCAGTTGTAGTACATGCCCGATGCCTCATGGATCTCCAGCCGGGCCAGCGTGGCCAGGGTCTGGGCGATGCGGGCCCGTGCCTCGTCGGCCGGGATCAGCCGGGTCTCCCGGGCGACAACGCTGCTCCACAGGTAGGCGCCGATGTTGGTCGGTGAGGTGTACGCCGAGCGGTCGGCCGGGTCGAGGCCACCGCCGATGTTGTCGGCGACCAGGCCGGTGGCCGGATCGACCAGGGCGGCGAACGAGCGCCACGTGTCCGCGGCGTACTGGTGCAGGAGAGCGTTGTGGCCCGTGGTGGACCGGGTGGCCGGAGAGGGGGCGGCGGTGGCCGCGGGGGCGGCGGCGACGACCAGTCCGACGGACATGATCACCCCCGCGGCGACGGTCAGACGATTTCTGGGTCGCACGGAAGACTCCTCACTTGAGGCCGGTCATGGCGATGCCTTGCACGAAGTAGCGCTGCAGCAACACGAAGATGAGCAGGATCGGCAGGATGGTCACCACCGCGCCCGCCATCAGCAGGCCGTAGCGGGTGTTGTTCTCCCCGATGGCGTAGAGCGCGAGGGCCACGGGGAGGGTGTACTTCTCCTCGGACTGGGCGACGACCAGCGGCCAGAGGAAGTTGTTCCAGGTGGCCAGGAACTGCAGGATCCCGAGCGTGGCCAGGGCCGGTCCGCACAGCGGCAGGATGACTCGGGCGAAGATCCGGAACTCCCCGGCACCGTCCACCCGCGCCGCCTGGATCAGGTCGTCGGGCAGGCCCAGGATGAACTGTCGCATCAGGAACACCCCGAGTGGCTGGGCCAGCCACGGCAGGATGAGCCCGGCATAGCTGTTCACCATGCCGAGCTTGCTGACCAGCATGAACAGCGGGACGAAGGTGACCATGCCCGGCACCATCAGCATCCCGAGCACGAGCGCGAACACCGCCCGCCTGCCGGGGAAACGGAGCTTCGCCAGGGCGTAGCCGAGCATCGAGCAGAAGACGAGATTGCCCAGGGTGATGGCGACGGCCACCAGGGTGCTGTTGAAGAAGAACTGCGGGAAGTCCAACTGCGTGAACAGGTGCCGGTAGTTCTCCAGCGTTGCGGACTCGGGCAGCCAGGTGGGTGGCACCCGGCGGACCTCGGCGTTGGTCTTGAACGAGCCGAGCAGCATCCAGACGAACGGACCGACCAGGAGTACGAGCCCACCGGCGAGGACGGCGTACACCCACAGGTGGCCCCGGGCCTCCGGCGCGCCACCCACGACCCGGCGCCTTCTGCCGGTACGGCGCGGTGCGGGCGGGGCTGGTGTGTGCACGGACGTGGTCATGACGGCTCCCTCACGTCTTCGACCGGAGCAGCCGGAACTGCACCAGAGTGAGGACGAGGATGGCGATGAAGAGGACATAGCTGATGGCCGCGGCGTAGCTGTAATTGCCGAAGCCGAACTGGTTGTAGACGTAGAAGGCCACCGACAGCGTCCGGTCCAGGGGCCCGCCCTGCGTCATCACGAACGGCTCCTCGAAGAACTGCAGGTAGCCGATGCCGGTGATGACGCCGCCGAACAGCAGCGTGGGCCGCATCAGCGGCAGCGTGACATGGCGGAACCGCGACCACGCGCCGCTGCCGTCCATGGCCGCCGCCTCGTACAGCTCCCCGGGAATCGCCTGCAGGCCGGCCAGGAAGATCACCATCAGGTACCCCAGGTTCCGCCAGGCCGCCATCAGGATGAGCGCGGGCATCGCCGTCGTCGGGTCGGTCAGCCAGCTCGGGCCGTCGATGCCGACGTAGCCCAGCAGCGTGTTGACCAGCCCGCCGTCCGGCTCGAGCACGAAGCGCCAGACGACGGCAACGGCCACGATGCTGGTGACGACGGGCAGGTAGTAGCCGACCCGGAAGAACGTCCGGAACCTGGTGATCCCCGCGTCCAGGCCGACCGCGGCCGCGAGCCCGAGCACCATCGTCAGCGGGACCCCGACCAGCACGAAGTACGCCGTGTTGATGGCGGCCTGCCGGAACGTGTCGTCACCGAACAGCTTGACGTAGTTGTCCAGGCCGACCGGGTTGACCCCGAGGGGGTCGCGCAGGTCGGCGCTGCGCAGGTCGGTGAAGCTCATGGCGAGCGAGGCCAGCACCGGGCCCGCCATGAACACCACGAACACGAGCAGGAACGGGAGCGCGAAGCCCCAACCCGCGATGCCCTCCCGGCGCCTGCCCGTGGTCGTCCGGTTGCCGCCGGTGCACGCGGGTCGCGCGGTGGCGGAGGTCATCTCAGCTCCCGGTGCCGATCGAGGACGCCTTGGCCTGCATCTCCTTGGTGGCGGTGGCGGGATCGGAGACACCGCGGACCACCCGCTCGATGCCGTCGTCGATGACGTCGGCGACCTGCTCCCAGGTGGCGATCGCCGGGGCCGACTTCGCGTCCTTGAGCTGCTGGCCGAACGCCTTCAGGAGCGGGTCGTCGGCCAGCTTGCCGGACTGCCAGGCCTCCTGCACCGACGGGAGGCTGCCGACCAGGTCGTACAGCTTCTGCTGCGCCGCGGGCGTGGTGAGGAACTGGACGAACTTCCAGGCCGTGTCGCGGTTCTTGGAGTCCTTGTAGACCACCAGGTCGGAGCCGCCGATGAAGGAGGTGCCGGCCTTCTCGCGGGGCATCTGCGCGACGTCCCACTTGCCCTCGAGCGCCGCGCCGCCGTCCTCACGCAGGATGCCCATGTGCCACGGGCCGGACACGAAGGCACCCACCTCACCCTTGATGAAGCCGGGTCCCACGGCTTCGGGGGCGAGCTGCGCCGACGCGAGTCCCTGCTTGAAGAACGAGGAGTAGCACTCCAGCGCCTTCTGCATCTCCGGGGTGTCGAGGGTGAACGTGCCGTCCCGCATGATGTCGGCGCCGGCCTGCCAGGCAAAGGGCATGAACGTCTGCCACGAGCCGGTCCCGCCCGGTTGCAGGTAGATGCCCCACTTGGCGCCGCCCCTGTCCTTCATGCCCTTGGCGAAGTCGGTGAGCCCCTGCCAGTTGGTCGGCTTCTGCACGCCCGCCTTCGCGGCGAGGTCGCTGCGGTGGAAGATCAGCCGCGTCTCGACATACCACGGGACGCCGTAGGAGGTGCTGTTGACGACCGTGGTGTTCCACGCGCCCTCGAAGAACTTGCTCTTGTCGACAATCCCGTCGGGGGTGGGGTCGAGCGCACCCGTCTTGGCGAACTCCCCCATCCACGTCGTACCCATCATGCTGACGTCCGGCGTCTGCCGACCCGCGATGGCGGTGGCGATCTTGTCGTGCGCCGCGTCGAAGGGGAACGACGTGACGTTGACCTTGGCCTCCGGGTTCTCCTTCGTGAATTCGGCGGCGAGCGCGGTCAGCTTCTCGCCCTCGGCGCCCATGGCCCAGACCGTGATCTCGCCCTTGGCCTTGCCTTCGGCAATCTCCTTGCCGGCGGGCTGGCCACCGGAACCCGAGCCGCCGTCGTCCCGGCCACAGCCGGTCACGCCCAGCGCAAGGGCAGCCACCAGGGCTGTGGCGTACCTCCAGTGTTTCTTCATGGCTTTCCCTTCCTTGGGGTGGTCGCCGACGCCGCTCGGCTCGTGCCGCTGTGGCGCGATCTGGGGGTGTGGCGTCAACCGGTGGGTGTGGGTGTGGTGCTCGTGGGGCAGCCGCAGCTGCCGCGGATGACGAGGAGCCCGGGGCAGCGGCAGCCCCAGGTCGCGATGGGCCTGGCGGAATCCCGCCCAGCGCTCGGTCACGTCGGGCGAGCCGTTCGGGTCGCCGACGAACTCCAGCCGGCGCAAGCTGTGGTCGGCAAGCAGGTGCCGGGTCAGCGCGGCCGTCGCAGCGGTGTTGTCCACCCGCACGGCCGGCACTCGGGCGGGCCCGTCGCCGGCCAGGACGACGATCGGACGCATGGTGGCGAGCTCCTCGATCGTGTCGTGGGAGACGGTTCCGCCGAGCACCGCCAGGCCGTCGACCCGGTGGGCCATCTCGATGACCTCGGCCTTCGAGTCGGCGCGCAGATGGGTGCAGAGAATGTGGACGCTGGTTCTGGTCTTCACCGCCTCCGACTCGAAGCCCTGGATCAGCTCGGAGAAGTAGGGCCCGGACAACCCCGGAAAGACCAGGCCGACCGCGCCGTGCCGGCGTGCCGCCAGGGCCCGGCCGAGATGGTCCGGCCGATAGCCGTGCTCTTCGATGGCCCGCAGCACCCGGCGGCGGGTCTCCTCGGACACCTGCCCGGTGCCGTTGGAGACCCGGGACACCGTCGCGACCGAGACCCCGGCCAACCGAGCGATCTCCCGGACCGTCAGCCGACTGTTGCTCATGCCACCACCGACCCGTTACGTCTTCGATCCCTGAAACCGGTTACAGCAGCACCATAGGCAGCTGTGTCCCAGTTCACAACCTCACGGCCCGAGATTTCCGACGACGAGGAGTTGGGACGCCACCGTCGCACCAGGGTCGAATGTGGAACCGACCCCACCGGACGGCCGCCGACCAGCGCGGCCACCGCGCCCTTCACCCCGGCCCCGATGGCCGTCCCCGGAGGCGAGACGCCATGATCGAACCAGTGCCGGTCAGTTAAGGTTCGCGCATGCCTAAAGCGCCATCGGGATCGCAATGGACGATCAGCTTCGGCAACCAGACCGCCGTCATCGTGGAGGTCGGCGGAGGCCTGCGGACCTACCAGGCCGGAGACCGCGAGGTCGTCGACGGGTACGCCGAGGACGAGATCTGCCCGGCCGGCGCCGGTCAAGTCCTCGCGCCCTGGCCCAACCGGCTGCGCGACGGGCAGTACACCTTCGGCGGGCACACCTACCGGCTACCGCTGTCCGAACCGGCGACCCACAACGCCGTCCACGGCCTGGTCCGCTGGGCCCCCTGGCGGCTGCTGGAGCAGACCCCGTCCGCCGTCACGCTCGGCTTCGACCTTCCGGCACAACCGGGGTACCCGTGGAGCCTCAGCCTGACCACCCGGTGGGAACTGGCGGGCGACGGCCTGACGGTGACCCACACCGCGACCAACGACGCCGCGGAGCCGGCGCCATTCGGCTTGGGCGTCCACCCCTACCTGCTGCCGCCGGTCTCGGTCGACGAGACCTGGCTACGCATCCCGGCCCGGTCACGGCTGCTCTTCGACGCGCGCCATCTGCCGATCGGGGAGGCGAAGGTCGCCGGCTCGGAGTTCGACTACACCGTCCCGAAGCAGATCGGGACCGCCCGCCTGGGCACCGCCTTCGGCGACGTCATCCTGGCCAGCCGAGATCGGCACACCGTCACGCTCGGCACCCCAGACGCGCCGGTCACCAGCGTGTGGGCCGACGCTGCGTTCGCCTGGTGGCAGGTGTACACGGCCGACAGCGTGCCGTCGCCCCGCCACCGGCGGTCGATCGCGGTGGAGCCGATGACCTGCCCGCCGGATGCCCTGCGGTCAGGTCGCGACCTGATCGTGCTCAAGCCGGACGAGCCGTGGAGCGCTTCCTGGGGCATCACCCCCCACTGACAGATGCTGATGAAGCACTACCCCGCGCAGTTCAAGGCCGACGCGGTGACGTTGTACCGGTCTCGGCCGGCTGCGACGATCGCCGGTGACGCGTTGGTCAGCGCGGGGCGGGGACGACGGCCGGGGCCTGTTCCAGCAGCGCCGCCGGAAGCTGGGGCCCGGCGGGCAGCGCCACCGGTTCCTTGGCGCGGGTGACCAGGTCGACCACGGTTCGGCTGAGTCTCTGCGAGGACTCCGACATCGACTGGTTGGCGGTGACGATGGCGGTGACCACCTCGGCCCGCTTCTGCTGGCCGTAGCGGACGGCCTCCTCGATGCCCCGGCCTGGGCGTCGATCGACTCGGCCACCTCGAGGATGGTTTCCGGGCGGACGGTAGGGGTCTGGATCACCCGGGCGATCTGCGGCACGGCCGTCCTCGACGCCGCCGCGTACGCGGACAGCACGTCGTTGGCGCCCGGTCCACCCGTCGTTGTCGCCCATCGAGCCGCTGCCGTCGAGGCAGTAGTAGACGGCGACCGGCCGGCGGTAGCGGGTCTGGTAGCGGACCAGCGCGGCCTGGATGACCAGGGCGAACGGAAACTGGATGGGCCGCGCGGGGTACCCGGGCCGTTGCCGGCGAAGTGGTCGGATGGACGCTGGCCGAGGGGCCGACGGCCCGAACCTTCGCGGTCCGGGCCGTCGGGTTGTCGCGGGTGCCGCTGGCGTCGCGCAAGCCCGGGACAGCCTCAGCCGGGCTGGCCCCGCAACTGCCGGCGCCACCGCGCCCTTTCCTCGGGAACGCGGAGCACGCCCGGCGCGACCCAGGTGCCCGCATCGTCACGGGCGCCGACGAGGGCGAGCCCGTAGAAGACGCGCGGTGCGCCATCCAGGACGAGAGACACGGTGCGGCCGGTCGCCGGCAGTTCGGTGACCTGCCCGATGGAGTCGACCTGGCGCACTGAGTCAGCCTTCGTGACGGCCGTGATCTCGGTCTTTGTCGGCCACGGGTCGACCCAGACCTCCGGGGCCGGGAAGTACCACCCGCTCGGGTCGTGATCGGGGTTGAGCAGGTAGCCGTCGGCGCGGTTCCACAGCACCGCCGCCTCGCCGTCCGGGGTGTCGAAGAGCAGCCCCTTGGTCTTCGGGTCGGCGAACGTGAGCCACCCGATGAAGTCGGCCCGGTCGAGCAGCCGCGCCGCGTTCGCGTAGGCCAGGAGCGACGGCTTTGCGCTGAGGTCACGGTTCATCAGGCCGAAGTGGTACTCGACGTTGCCCGGATCGGCCACCTGCGGGTTGCCGAGGACGCTGTCGTGGAACTGGTACCAGCAGACCCCGCGTACCCCTTCCGCCTTGGCGAGCGCGAGGGTGAGGAAGACGTTTTCCGCCGCGTGCCGGTAGGTGTCGTTCCACCAGGCGTTCGGCCGGGTGCACGCGTACGCCTCGGTCAGCCAGATCTCCTTCTCGCCGTACTCGGCCATGAGTGCCTTGAGTTGCCGCAGGCCGCCGAGGAAGTTCCAGTAGGTTCCCGTGCTTCCCGCGTCCCAGTCGTCACCGTCCGGCACGTAGTCGGGGGTGAAGTTGCCCCGCCCCGGGTGGTAGGCGAAGGCGTCGATGAGGTCCCAGCCACCGCCTGCGTAGAAGTTTTCGAGCCACGGCTTGTCCATGCCCGCCAGGCCGTTGTTCATGATTTTGATCGGCGCCCCGATCGCGGCGGCACGATCCGCCACCGGGCGTAGCGCCTTGTCGATGTAGGCCTGCGCCGCCAGCCCGGTGTTGAACGGGCGATTGAGCTCGTTGCCAACCTCGAAGTAACCTGCCCCCGCATCGAGCGCCGTCGCCAGGCTCGACGCGGCCCAGGCGGCGGCCTGCTCGTCGGTGACCTGCAGGGATGGCTGGAGCTCGATGTTGTGGCGCATGCCCCGCTCGTCGAAGGCGCTCGGCGGCAGGCCCGGTCCCCCGGCATACGAGATGCGGACGACACTGACCCCGACGGCTTGCCACAGGTCGAGCAGCGCGTCGGCGGACGGCCGCTGCAGCCACGGATAGTTGGCCATGCCGAACATGCTCGATGCACCCGCCTCGTACGTGTGCGGTTCGAGCACGGCGAGATTCGTACGGGCGAAGGCCTCGTCCCCTCCTGACGACGCCGTGACCTCACAGACGCAGATGCCTGCGGGCGGGGCCGGGAGGCTGAACGTGTGCTCCCGTGCGGCCCGCGCTGGGACGGTGATCTGCGCGACATCCGTGGCGAGCTGCGCGCCGTCGAAGTCCCGGACCCACCACATCAGGTTGACGACCCGGTCGCTGGCGCCGCCGTTCGCGACCAGGGCCGTCACCTCCATCGGTTCGCCTCCGGCCTGCCAGATGTTGAAGTCGCGGTTTGTCCACAGCTCGATGCCGAGGTCGCGACCACGACCGATGGTCGCCGTCGCCGATGGTCGGGTCGCACTGAAGAAGAAGTCTGCTTCGCTCCGGTATGTCCCGTCATTCTGGAGGACTCCTGGCGCGTGGATCCACGTCGAGTTCGTCCAGGCCTGTCGGGACCGCTGGAGGAGAAACATGCCGTGGAGGGTCGCCCACGTCGACACGTGCGCGACGCCCGAGGTCACCTCGAAGGGGATGCCGCCCCCGCCGTCTCGCACCCACTCGGTCACCGCGACGTAGTCGTCCGGCTCCGTCGGGCTGAGGATCGCCCGGCTGAAGAGGAACCCCTCGGGCACGAGGGTCTCGGGGCCCGAGACGTGCCATTCGATGTGCGCGCGGTCGGTCGACACCGACACGAGGGCGTGGACGGCGACCCCGCCCGCCGCCGGGCCGAAGGTGTAGTCCATGCGGATCATCGGCGATCCGTCCGCGCCTTCGACGAGGCTCGGGAGGCCGCCGGTCGACGTGTGGATCCCCGTGATCCGGTCCTTGACCTGGAACCGCGACCCCTGCGATCGGATGGTGCCAGCCCCGTCCCGGATCGCGAGCCGCCCACCGACACTCCCGACGACGCTGATCCCCGCCGCCGACAGCACGATGTCACCCGCGGTGGCGGCGGCGCTCACCGGGCTCGGCTCGACCATGAGGAGCACTCCCCCGACGAGGGTCGCTCCGAGGAACCCGCGCCGGGTCAGGCTGGGCTGTTGGGGCCGTGGTGACGCCATGGCGACCTTCCTCTCCCCGGCGGACGCCGAGTGATAATGCGTATCTGCGGATGAGTCGGCGCCATCGTGGACTGCCGGCGATGGCGCCGTCAAGACTCTTGCGCGACACCGCTGATACGGATTATCTTCACCATCCCTGGGTGCAGATACGGATTATCACGGTGGAGACCACATGACGTCCAAGTCCCGCAAGATCACTCAACGCGAGATCGCCCGCATCGCCGGCGTGAGCCAGACAACCGTGTCGACGGTCCTCAACGACCGGGAAGGGTCCACCGCGCGCATCCCTGCGGCGACACGCGCGCGGGTCATGGAGGCGATCGAGCGATCGGCCTACGTCGCCGACCCGGCGGCGCGGCGCCTCGCGGGCCTGGACAACCAGATCATCGGCGTTTTCACGTACGAGCCCGCCCTCTCCCCGGAGAGCATGGACTTCTACGGGCCGCTGCTCAACGGCATCGAGCGCAGCGCCGAGACGCTCGGCTGCGACCTCCTCTTCTTCACCAGTTCCCCGGTCCAAGACGGGAGGCGCAAACTCTTCCACCGCAGGACTCGCCTGGGGCTCGCGGACGGCTGCATCCTCCTCGGCCAGGAGATGGACGGGGCCGATCTCGATCGACTCGTCGACGAGCGCTTCCCCTTCGTGGCGGTGGGACGCCGGGACGAGACAGACGCTCGGGTCCCGTACGTCGGGATCGACTACGCGGCCCCGACCGTGGACCTCATTGACCGGGCGGTCGGGCTGGGCCACGAACGGGCCGTCTACGTCCACCGCGGCCGCGAGACCGCCACGGCGCGCGACCGGCGCGGGGCCGTGCAGTCCCCCGCCGCCACGCGCCGGCTCCGGACGACCCTCGTCACCGACGAGGACCTGACCGCCGTGGCCGGGACCGTGCGCGACGCGGGGGCGACGCTCGTCCTCGCCGAGGACGCCTTCCTCGCCGAGGACGTCGTCCACGTCCTGCACACCGAGGGCTTCGACGTGCCGAACGCTGTCTCCGTCGCCGCTCTCGCCGAAGTACGAGGGCACCGCATCGGCGAGCGCGCCCTCACCGGTTTCCACGTGCGACGCAGGCAGGTCGCCGCGGAGGCGCTCGCCCTGCTCCAGCAGCTCATCACAACAACGCCTGAGGAGTGGGAAGCCCTCGACACCCAGCGCCTCCTCAGCGCGGATCTCGAGGCCGGCGAGACCGTCGTCGAACGGCGGCCGGCATGAGGACCATCACCGCCGACGTCGCGGTCATCGGCGGCGGGCTCGGCGGCGTCGCGGCCGCCCTCGCCGCCCTCGAGCGCGGCATGCGCGTCGTGCTGACCGAGGAGCATGAGTGGCTCGGCGGCCAGTTGACGTCCCAGGCCGTTCCGCCCGACGAGCACGTGTGGGTCGAGCAGTTCGGCGTCACCGCCCGCTATCGCTCGCTTCGGGAGGGGATCCGCTCCTACTACCGGTCCTTCTACCCCCTGTCGGAGGAGGCTCGCACGGACCGCGCGCTCAACCCCGGCCGGGGACGCGTCAGCGCGCTGTGCCATGAGCCGAGAGTCGCTGTCGCGATCATCGACCAGATGCTCGCGCCCTATCGCTCCAGCGGACGGCTCGTGCTGGTGCAGCAGGCACGCCCGGTCGACGCGGTCGTCGTCGACGACGCGGTCCGCTCCGTCGTGGTCGAGGACCTTCGGTCCGGAGAGCTCACCACCGTAGCGGCGCCCTTCGTGCTCGACGCGACGGAGACCGGCGATCTGCTCCCACTGACCAACACCGAGTACGTCGTCGGCACCGAGTCACGGACCGAGACCGGCGAGCCGAGCGCGCCGGAGCTGGCCGATGTGAGCAACGTGCAGGCCATTGCCTGGTGCTTCGCGTTCGACCACGCGCCCGGCGACCACACGATCGAGCGCCCGGCCAACTACGACGAGTGGCGCCAGCACGAGCTGCCCTTCTGGGGAGCGCCGATGCTGTCGTTCACCGCCCCGAATCCGCGAACCCTGGAGCCGGAGGCACGTACGCTCCACGTCAACCCCGAGCAGGACCCGACCGGCGACCCGCGCGTCGACCCGGGCGACCGCGACCTGTGGCAGTTCCGCAGGATCGCCTGTCGGCGCAACTTCCGACCCGGCTTCTACGAGAGCGACATCGTCCTGGCCAACTGGCCGCAGCTCGACTACGTCGGCGGCTCGATCATCGACGTCGCCGACCGGGAAAAGCACCTCGCCGCCGCGAAGGCCCAATCCCGGGCGTACTTCTACTGGCTGCAGACCGAGGCACCGCGACCCGACGGGGGCCGTGGCTGGCCGGGTCTGCGCCTTCGCGGCGACGTCGTGGGCACCGACGACGGCTTCGCCCAGGCCCCGTACATCCGCGAGTCACGACGGATCCGCGCCCACCGGACCATCGTCGAGCAGGACATCTCCGTCGCCGCCCGCGGTCACGCGGATCCCGCGCGCTTCGAGGCGTCCGTCGGCGTCGGGATGTACCGGATCGACCTTCACCCCTCCACCGGGGGCGACAACTACATCGACGTCGAGTGCGCGCCCTTCGAGATCCCCCTCGGGGCGCTCGTACCCCTGCGCACCACCAACCTCCTGCCCGCAGCGAAGAACATCGGCACGACGCACATCACCAACGGCGCGTACCGGCTGCACCCGGTCGAGTGGAACGTCGGCGAGGCCGCCGGCGAGCTCGCGGCCTTCTGCATCGAACGATCCGTGCTGCCGGCCGCCGTCCTCGCCGACCAGGCCCTCGTCGCCGAGTTCCAGGCCCGCCTCGTCAAGGCGGGCGTCGAGATCCACTGGCCCCACATCACCGGCTACTAGAGAAGAGAAAGACCATGTTCACCCGAAGGAAGCTTCTCACCGCCCTCACACTCGCGACAGCCGTCGGGCTCGCCGCGTCGGGCTGCTCCGCCGCATCGCCGCAGGCCTCGTCGGCCGCCCCCGGCAGCGTCGACCTCCGCATGACGGTCTGGACGTCGAACAAGGACCAGCTGGCACTGCTCGACTCGATCGCGCAGTCCTACAAGGCCTCCCGGCCGGCCATCAAGTCGATCACCTTCGACAGCCTCCCCTTCGCCGACTACAACTCGACGCTGACGACACAGATTGCCGGCGGCAACTCCCCCGACCTTGTCTGGATGGGTGACCTGTCGAAGGACCTCATCTCCGCCAAGGCGCTCGTCCCGCTGACTGACCACCTCAAGGCAACACCGGAGTGGGGCTACGACGACCTCCTCAACAGCGTCACCGCCGAGTTCTCGGCCGACGGTCAGCTGTTCGCCTACCCGTTCTCGAACTCGCCCTTCGCGCTCTACGTCAACAAGGACCTTCTCGCCCGCGCAGGGCAGAAGCTCGACCCCGCGGGCCTCACGTGGGATCGGGTCTCGACGATCGGGGCCGCGGTCCATTCGGCGACCGGCAAGGCGGGCTTCGTCGTGCGCGACTTCGACTACTCGTCGTGGAACATGTTGGCGACCGTCTGGACGGGCTGGGGCGCCTCGGCATGGTCGCCGGACGGAAAGACGTGCACCTTCGACAGCCCGCAGATGACCGACGCCATGCGCTTCCTCCACAACGCGGCCTTCGTCGACAAGTCGATGCCGGGGCCGGGGACGAAGGTCGACTTCTTCGCCGGCGACGCCGCCTTCACCGTCGCCCAGGTTTCCCGCGCGTCACTGCTCGACGGCTCCTTCGCCTTCGACGTACTCCCCCTGCCGAAGGGCCCGGCCGGCGCCTACTCGGTGATCGGGCAGGCCGGCGTCGGAGTCCTCGCCTCCAGCCGTCACGTGGAGGAGGCGACGAACTTCCTCGCATACCTGACCAACCCCGAGAACGCCCGCCTCCTCGCGCAGTACTTCCCGCCGCCGCGCGCCTCACTGCTCACCGGCGACAAGCTCGCGGAGAACAACAAGAAGCTCTCCGCCGCCCAACTGCAATCCGTCGTCGTCGACCAACTGCGCGGGGCCGTCACCCTGCCGAACCACACGAACCCGGCCGAGGTCGCCAAGAGGGGCAAGGCTGCCCTCGACGCTCTCTGGACCGAGAAGGCCGACGTGCCCGCCGTGCTCGGATCAGTCTGCGCCACCCTCGACCCCGTCCTCGCCAAGTGACGACCGGACCGCTTCTCACGGCCGGGGCGGAGCACGACGCCGCCCCGGCCGCAGGGCCACCGCCACGGCGCCGTCCCAAGCGCACCCGGCGAGGTGAGGGCCTCGTCGGCTACCTCTTCATCGCACCGCAGTTGCTCGGCGTGCTCGCCTTCGTCATCGTTCCCGTCGGTCTCGCCGTGTACTACAGCCTCAACAAGTGGAACATCTTCACCGGTCAGCTCACGTTCGTAGGGGGAGACAACTACGCGGAACTGTTCCGGGACCCGCAGCTACCCCGCGTGCTCGGCGCGACCGCCGTCTTCTCCCTCGGCGTCGTTGTCCTCAACATCACCCTCGGGCTCCTCCTCGCGGTCCTGCTCAACCGGCGCTTCCGCGGCGCTGCGCTCTTCCGAACCATGTTCTTCTCCCCAGTCGTCGTCTCGGTCGTCGCCTGGACGCTCGTGTGGGGATTCCTCCTCCAGGACAACGGTGGGGTCAACGGGTTGCTCGCGCTCGTCGGCGTCGACGGCCCGAACTGGCTCCAGCAGGGCGACACCGCCATGGCATCCGTCATCGTCACGCAGGTCATCCGCAGCGTCGGCGTCAACATGGTCCTGTTCCTGTCCGCGCTCCAAGGGGTGCCGTCAGAACTCCACGAAGCGGCCCGTATCGACGGAGCCTCGAACCGGACGATCTTCCGGCGGATCACCCTGCCCCTCATCTCGCCGACCCTCCTGCTCACCGCGATCATCACAGTCGTCGGCGCCCTCCAGGCGTTCGCTCAGGTCGCGGTGCTCACCGAGGGCGGCCCCGGCCTGTCGACCACCGTGCTCGTCTACTACGTCTTCCAGCAGGCCTTCGAGTTCAACAACATCGGCTACGGGTCGACGCTCGCGCTCATGCTCGTCACCTTCGTCATGCTCCTCACGCTGCTCCAGTGGCAGCTTCGCCGGAAGTGGGTCTTCTATGAGGCCTGACACCGCCACCGCCCGACCCGGCCGCGGCGCCCGCGTGGTCCGCCGCGCCGTCCTCATCGGCTCGCTCGCCCTGCTCGCCACCCCGTTCGTCATCCCCACCGTGTGGATGGTCACGTCGTCGTTCAAGCCATTGAGCGAGATATTCAAGGCACCACCGACGATGTTCACCGCCTCGCCGACGACCGCCGCGTACGCGGAGGTCTTCACCTTCCAGCCCTTCGCGAGGCAGTACTTCAACAGCCTCTACATCGCGACCGCGGTAACCCTCATCACGCTTCTGGTCTCGAGTCTCGCGGGCTACGCCTTCGCCAGAATCCGGTTCGCCGGACGCAACGTCCTGTTCATCGTCGTCCTCACCGGCCTCCTCGTCCCGAGCGAGGTCACCATCGTGCCGCTGTTCCAGATGTTCAAGCAGGCCGGCCTCGTCAACACCCACTGGCCGCTGATCCTCGTGACCGCTCTGGCGGCACCCTGCGTCCTGGCGACCTTCATCATGAGGCAGTTCTTCATCGCCCTGCCGGTCGAGCTCGAGGAGGCCGCCCGCCTCGACGGCTTACGGCATACGGGGATCTGGTGGCGCATCAGCCTGCCCCTCGCGCGGCCCGCCCTGTCCGCCGTCGCCATCCTCACGTTCCTCGCCTCGTGGAACCTCTACCTCGAGCCCACGGTGTACCTCACGTCACCGGAGCTGTTCACCCTGCCCCAGGCCCTGCCCCGCTACACGGACCCCTACGGCGGAGAGATGTGGAGCACCCAGCTCGCGGCAGCCACGTTGTCGGTGGTGCCCATGCTCATCGTCTTCGTCGCAGCGCAGCGGCACTTCGTCGAAGGCATCGCGCACTCCGGGCTGAAGGGCTGACGGGATGGCGGATGCACGAGAAAGCAGGTCGTTCCGTGGATGAGATCGAAACCCCTGAGCCGGACAAGGCGCGCTCGGTGCCCGCCGAATGGTGGCGTTCCGCCGTCATCTACCAGATCTACCCGCGTAGTTTCGCCGACGGCAACGGTGACGGCATCGGAGATCTGGCGGGCGTCCGCGCGCGCCTGGGCCACCTGGCCGGCCTCGGCGTCGATGCGATCTGGTTCAACCCCTGGTACGCCTCGCCGCAGGCGGACGCCGGCTACGACGTCGCCGACTACCGGGCCATCGACCCGGTGTTCGGCACCCTGACCGAGGCCGAGGACCTGATCCGCGAGGCGCATGCGCTCGGTATCCGGATCGTCGTCGACGTGGTGCCGAACCACTGCTCGAACGCGCATCCGTGGTTCGTGGAGGCGCTGCACAGCGGGCCGGGTTCGGCCGCGCGCGACCTGTTCTGGTTCCGCGAGGGGCGGGGCGCGGACGGGGAACTGCCGCCCAACGACTGGCAGTCCATCTTCGGAGGTCCGGCTTGGACCCGGACAGTCAACCCTGACGGCCGCCCCGGCGAGTGGTATCTGCACCTGTTCGCACCCGAGCAGCCCGACCTCAACTGGGAGCATCCGAAGGTCCGCGAGGAGTTCGAGGACGTGCTGCGGTTCTGGCTCGACCGCGGGGTGGACGGCATCCGGATCGACTCGGCCGCGCTGCTGATGAAGGACGGCGAGCTCGCCGACTTCGACCCGGACGACCTTCCGGTCCCGCACCCGTACACCGACCGGGACGAGGTGCACGACGTGTACCGGGCGTGGCGCGCGATCGCCGACAGCTACCCGGAGCCGCGCGCGCTGATCGGTGAACTCTGGCTGCCGGACGCCGAACGGCTCGCCGCGTACCTGAGCCCGGACGAACTGCACACCGCGTTCAACTTCGCCTTTCTCGGCTGCCCATGGGACGCGACCGCGCTGCGCCAGGTCATCGACGAGACCCTTGCGCTGCACGCCCCGGTCAACGCCCCGGCCACCTGGGTGCTGTCCAATCACGACGTGCCTCGGCACGTGACTCGCTACGGCCGCGCCGACACGTCGTTCACCCTTCAATACCGCCAGCTCGGCGCACCCACCGATCGGGCGCTCGGCCGGCGTCGGGCCCGCGCTGCCCTGCTGCTCAATCTGGCGCTGCCCGGCTCGGTTTACCTCTACCAGGGTGAGGAACTCGGCCTCGAGGAGGTGGAGGACATTCCCGCCGCGCTGCGCCAAGACCCGATGTTCTTCCGCACCCACGGCGAGAACCTCGGACGGGACGGGTGCCGGGTACCCCTCCCGTGGTCGGGCCAGGAGCCGCCGTTCGGCTTCAGTCCGGCCGATGCGGCGCGCGAGCCGTGGTTGCCGCAGCCGCGCGGGTGGCGTGACCATACCGTCGAGGCGCAGACCGGCGACCCCGACTCCATGCTGGAGCTGTACCGTCGCGCGTTGGCCTGCCGGCGCGGGCAGTCGGCGCTCGGCGACGGCCCGTTCGCGTGGCTGCCCGCACCCGATGGGGTCCTCGCCTTCACCCGGGGGTCTCATCGAGCGTTCGCCTGTGTGGTCAACCTGTCGGGCCGCCCGATCGAGTCTCCGGTCGCCGGGACGGTCGTGCTCGGCAGCGGCCCGTTGGACGAGGGCTGGCTGCCGCCGGACACGGCCGTCTGGGTGGTGCCCGGATAGCGAGACGGGACCGATCGACGGCAGGCGTTGGCAAAGTTCTCCGCACCCCGACCGCCGGCTGGGCCGGCGAGCCGACTCCCTGCCTTCCGATGGGTCGGCCACGGTCACCGGTATGTGCTCCATGGCGACCTGCCAGCGATGCTGCCGGCCCACCCGACCGGTGGCATTACAGGGCAGCGTCAGGTGATGGCGAGTAACACCGCTGCCACGGGCGGCGGCCATCCGGTAGAACCGGCACAGGTCGGCGAAGGCGGGCGCCGCACCGACCCCGTCACCGATCTTCCACGCGGTACCTGGCGGGCGACGCCGCTCGCTCGTGTCGAGTCGGGGCCGGCTGGTAGAAGCTCGCATCGATGTAGCCAGCGTACGGGTTGATCGGGAGGTCGAAGGTTCGGTTGGTCAGTGCGGACAGGTCGTTTCCAGGTAGATTGACGATCTCGCCGCGGATCGCCGTTCTGGTGATCCCGAGTCCGTCAGTGCCGGGGCAGAAGACCGTGCGATCGAAGCGGTCGGCTGCAAAGAACGGCACGGGCGGTAGCGTGATCGCCCAGGCATCGGCAGCCGGGCCGACCGCGGCGGTGACAGATGGACGATCTGACCGGGCTGCAACCGTGACAGGTCGTCCGGCAGTTCGAGCATGCTCGGCCCCGAGCCGGTCGCCCTAGCCTCATGGGCCTGCCGTGATTGTGCTTGTCCCCTACCAGGTCGCGGTGCACGACCGCGTGACTGAGGAAGAAGGAGGGTCGTGCGGTGCCGACCAACCGGCTGGAGGCGTTCAGTGATGGCGTCCTTGCCATCATCATCACGATCATGGTGCTGGAGCTCAAAGTCCCGGCAGGTCACGACCTCTCTGACCTTGTCCGCACGACCGGCGTCGGGCTGCTGACGTATCTCCTCACCTTCGTCTATGTCGGCATCTACTGGAACAACCATCACCATATGTTCCATCTGGTACGGCAGGTCAGTGGCGGAGCACTGTGGGCGAACCTGGCGCTACTGTTCTGCCTGTCGCTGTTCCCGTTAACGACGGCCTGGGTCGACGACTCAAGGTTCGAGCCGATCCCAGTCGTCATCTACGGTCTGAACCTGCTCAGCGCGGCCATCGCATATTTCGTGCTCCAGACGGTGATCATTCGGCAGCAGGGACCGGCGTCGGTGCTGAGGCGGGCCATCGGCACTGACATCAAGGGCAAGGCCTCGCCCGTTCTCTACGTCGCGGGGATCCTCAGCGCTCTGCTGATCGACAGGAGCGGACATGTCGGAGTTGGGCTAGCCCTGGCGTGTTTCGTCGTCGTGGCGATCATGTGGGTTGTACCCGACCGCCGCATCGACCGGGCGGTCCGCCAGCAGGAGACGCCCGACTCCTGATCAGGGCGGTGAGCACGGCACGGTCGGCCCAGTCGTCGATCACTGCTCGCCGCCGGGAGATGCACCAGAATTCGAGCGGGTCCCTGCCCGTCCGGACCAGTTCCCCGACGCCCGAGCAGCCACTGGGCAGCATGGGTCGCCGTTCCCGACGCCGAGCCGCGAACCACCGAGACTTGCCGCCATGCTGGAGGGGTGAGCCCGCCAGAAAGTCGGAGTACCGGGCGTACGACGTGAAGCGGGGCCGGCCCGATGGGACCGGCCCCGCTCCGGGGTGCCCCCCGTTGAACCCCTCGATCAGCGCTTGGGATCGACCACCGTCAGGGTGAATTCGTCGTACGACGCCGCGTGGGTCTTGTCGCCGCCGTAGACCGCCCGCACCTTGTGCGTGCCGGGGCCGGGCAGCATTTTGACCGTGCAGGAGGCGGTGCCCTTCTTGACCGGGGCCTCGCAGAGCACGTCCTCACCGATCATGAACTGCACCGGGCCGGTCGCCGTGGTCGGCGTGACGGCTGCGGTCAGTTTCAAGGTCTGCTTCCAGTTGACCTGCACGTCGTTGGCCCGGACCGAGGTCGGGGTGAGTTCCACGATCGGGGCCGGGGTGACGGTGACGACCCGGTTGGCGACCGCCTGGTTGCCGTTGGTGTCGGAAACCAGGTAGGTCAGCGGGTAGCTACCCGGGGTGGCGGTGTCGACGGTGCCGATCACCTGGATCCGGTCGGTCACGTCGCCGTCGGTGTTGTCCACCGCGGTGACCCCGGCCAGCGGATCGAAGGCCTGGCCCTGCTTGACCGAGGTCGAGGCCGGGACGGTCAGCACTGGCGCGGTGGCGTCCGTGCCGGCGGCGGTGGCGATGAAGATGCCGCCGAACTGGTCGACCGAGCCCACCTGGTCACCGTCGCCGGTGCGGCTGGTGGTGGTCCAGGCGTAGAGCTCGCGCTCGGTCAGGCCGCTCCACTCCACCGTGGCCGGCCAGCCCGACTTGACCGTGTCCTGACCGATCACCGTGTCGGTCGGCGTGACCAGAACGAGACCGTCGGTGCTGAAGCTGGTCTTCCGTGACGACAGGTCGATCGGCAGCACCATATTGTCCTCCGCGCCGTTGTAGCGCTTGCGGTCGTCGTACTCGGTGGCACCGAAGTTGTCGAGCATCGGCGAGTAGGTGTCGATGCTCATCTGGGCCCGGTCGACGTCGATCTGCAGCAGCCGCAGGAAGCTGGCGCCGAACTGCAGCAGGTCGTCCTTCCTGTGGTCGACGGTGCCGTCGCCGTCGAGGTCGAGGTTGCCGTTGGCGTCGACCTTCTCCGGCCACAGCTCGCCGGCGGTCATCTTGTAGAACTGGTAGTCCGCGAGCAGCTCGACCACGTTGTGCTCGACCGTGACGCCGACCCCGGTCTTGAGGTTGGTGCCGACGCCGTGCTCGTGGCCGGCGAGGACCAGGAACACGTTCGGGTTGGCCGCGACGATGCTCGAGAACGCCCGCGACCCGTCGGTGGAGAAGTTGGCGCCTCGGCCGTCCGGCTTACCCGACGGGGCGATGTAGGCGTGCGTCAGCAGGATGCCGTTACGGTCGTGGTAGCGCCGGAAGATCGAGCTGGCCCAGTCGGCCTCGGCCTGGGTGACACCGTAGGAGAGGCCCACCGCGACGAAGTCCAGACCGCCCGCGGAGAAGAGGACGTAGTTGTTCTGGTTGTCCTTGCCGCGGGTGACCACGGCGCCAGAGGCGTCGGTGGTCTCGTCCCAGGCGTGGTACGACGCCCTGTACTCGGCCGGCCACAGCTTGGACCCCTCGTAGTAGCGCTCCGGGCCGTAGTACCGGTTGAACCGCGAGTCCGGGCCGGTCTCGGCACCGCCCTGGTTGTCGTGGTTGCCCGCGACGACCTGGTTGACCAGTCCAGCCGCGTCCAGGGTGCGCTGCGCCTCGGCAGTGAACTGGAACTCCTTGGTCACCTGCTCGTCCAGACCGGGGCGGAGCAGGTTGCCGTTGGCATCGGTGGCCAGCGGGTCGTAGTAGTCGTTCTCCGTGATGTCACCGGTGTGCGCGGTGTAGGCGATCTTCCGCTTGGCGGCGTTGTCGGCCAGCCACTGGGTGGTGTCCCGGTAGGACTTCGCCCAGAGCGCCTGCTCCTCCATGGTCATCTTGTCGCTGAGCTCGTCGATGCCGTCGAAGTCGTCGTACGTGCCACCGACAGCGCCCTCGGCGAGGTACTGCGTGTCGGTGAAGTGGGCCAGCGAGAAGTCGTAGGTCGACGGGTCCCCGAAGTGGTCCCGGTTGACCGGGGCGCCGGCGGTGGCGTCGCGCGGCGCCAGGTCGTCGGCGAACGGGTCCTGGCCGGTGACCAGGACGTGGATCACGCCGTTGTCGACCAGTTCCGGCCGGACGACGGCCTTCAGCCCGGTCTCACCCTCGGCCTGGCCACGGGCGGTGGCGAGCTCGGTCCACGCCTGGGTGGTGCTGTTCCAGGCGTGCAGCGAGACCGCGCGCTCGGGGTCGACCACACCGTTCCACAGGATCTGGCGGCGCTCGGCCGACGCCGGCACCTGGACGTCGTACCGCTGGAAGGGGATGTCGCCCGTGGAGGGGCTGTCGATGGCCTTGCCGTCGGGGCGCGGTGCGGTGCCGATCTGGCTGCCCTCGCTGTAGGAGAAGTCCAGCGTCGAAGGCATCACCGGGACGACACCCTGGATGCCCCCGGTCGGGACGCTCGGGGTGGCCTGCTTGAAGGTGGTGGTGACCTCGCCGCCGTCGGGGTTGTGGGCGATCGCGGAGAGGGTCACCCGGCCGCTGCCCTGACCGACGTCGGTGCCGCCGCTGGTCGGAATGGCGTCGGAGGTAAAGCTCACGGTCTTGCTGATCGGCTTGCCGAAGACGTCCGTCGCCGAGATCTGCAGGGTGTGGCTGCCGGACTTCAGGCCGGCGCCGATCTCCTGGCCGACCTGCACCGGCGCGCCGTCGAGCAGGTACCGCCAGCCGGTGGCGTTGCCCTGGTTGGCGACGGTGATCTTGAACTCGGTCGGGCTGCGGAGGTGGGCACCCTCGGCCGGGACGGTCGAGGTGACGGCAACACCCGCGTCACGGACGTCGCCGAAGGCGGCGATGTTGAGCGCCTTGACCTCGTCGAGGGTCAGCACCTTGGAGTAGATCCGGGTGTTGAGCACCGAGGCCGGGGCCCAGAACTGGTTGACCGCGTCGGCGCCGATGTAGAAGGCGTTGCGGGCGGCGCCACCGGGCAGCCCGAGCGCGCCGGCGGCCGGTGCCTCGGCCGCGAGGACGCCGTCGACGTACAGCCGGATCGTCTGCCCGTCCCAGGTGCCGACCGCGTGGTACCAACGGCCGGAGGCGATCTGGGTCTGCGCCGACTTGTAGCCGCCACCGACGTGCGCGGTGAAGGTCAGCTTGTCGCCGTAGATCACGATCGAGTAGCCGCCGCCCTCCTTCTCGGAGCAGACGGAGTGCTCACCGCTGTTGGGCAGGGTGCCGTTGGACTTCAGGGTGCACTCGATGGAGACCTTGGTGCTGATCTTGCTCCACTGGTCGCCGAAGGCGTAGGAGTAGGCGTCGTCGGAGCCGTCGAAGGAGGCGACCCGCGCCTTCACCGCGGTGTCCTGCGCGATCACCGGGTTGCCGTGGATGGTGACGGCGAGGTTCTGCGCGTCGTCCTTCGGGGTGCCGTCGTCGAAGTCGACGTCGAGGACGTCGGCCACCGGGACGGGCGGCTTGGTGTTGTAGGCCGACGCCAGCTCGGCAACCTGAGCGCTGGTCAGTCCCGTGCTCCAGACCTTGCTCGCGGCGAACGAGGCGGGCGGGGCAAACTGGCCGACTCCGGTCGGGGCGGCGTCGGCGCCGATCACGAATCGGCGCGCGGTGGACGCCGGCGGGGTGAGCGCACCGGTGGCCGCGGTCGAGCCGGCCAGCTGCCCGTTCAGGTAGAGGCTCAGGGTCCGGCCGTCCCAGACCGAGACGGCGTGGAACCAGCGGTTACCGCTGATCGGGGCCAGCAGCGACTTGTAGCCGCCGCCGATGTGGGCCATCGTGCCGAGGTTGCCGCCGTTGACGTAGATCGAGAAGCCGCCGGCCTCCTTGTCGGAGCAGAGGTCCCTCTCGGGGCTCACCGGCATGGTGGTGTCGACCCGGAAGACGCACTCGATGGTGAAGCCGGTGGAGAACTTGCTCCACTGGTCGGTGAAGTCGAAGGAGACCGCGTCGTCGACACCGTCCACCTTGAGCAGGTCGTGGCCGAACGCCGCGTCGGTGGCGTAGCTCGGAGCGCCCCAGGTGGTGGGGGCGCGGCCCTGGGCGCGGTCGGTGGTGGCGCCGCCGGTGAAGGCGACGTCGAGCACGTCGGCCGCCGGTACCGTGGCAGCCTTGCTGGTGCCGAGCAGGGCCGGAGCGGCCTGGGCGGGCGACATCAGCGCACCGCCGGCCACCGCGAGCCCGAGGGCGGCCGCGGTCAGACGGCGCCACCTCCGGGCGTACGGATGGAGTCGTGTGGTCACGACATCTCCTTTTCGGGGGTCATCTGTTGGTGTTGGGTGGGCAGCTGGCCGGGAGGCCGAGGGAGCAGGTCAGGTGCCGGGTAGGCCGGCTACGGCGGCGGCGGAGATGCCGACGCCGATGAGGGTGATCCCGCAGGCGGCCAGCACCGGGGCCACCCGGGTGGCCAACTGCAGGAGGACGTGGGACTTGGCGGCACGCGTCACGAGGGAGCGGCCGGTGAGAGCCATGAGGCCGACGGTGAAGAGCACCGCGGCGAGCCCGAGGCCGAAACAGACCACGAGGACGAGAGCGAACCCGGCCCGCCCGGCGAAGATGCCGGTCACCAGCACGAGGAAGGCCGCCGGCGAGGGCGTCAGGCCGCCGGACACGCCGAGGAGGAGGAGACCCGGGCGGGACGTGCTGGTGTGGCCATGTCCGTGGTCGTGCGCGTGGCCATGTCCGTGGTCGTGCGCGTGACCGTGCCTGTGGCCGCGTCCACGCAGGTGGCGTCGCAGCAGCCAGAGCCCGACGGCGACGACGGTCAGGCCAGCCGCCAACTGCAGTCCGTTGGTCAGTCGCTCAAGGCTGACCAGGTCGGAGAGGGAGAAGAAGGTCCAGGCGACCGCGATGGCCAGCACCGAGACCGAGTGCATCACGGCCACCGAGAAGCCCAGCCAGGCAGCGTCGCGGACCCGGCCCCGGGAGCCGATCAGGTACGCCGCCGCGAGACTCTTGCCGTGGCCGGGAGCGAGCCCGTGCGCAGCCCCAGCCACGAAGGCGATCACCAGTGCCATCGGCACGAAACCCGGCGACTGCACCGTCTCGATCAGCCGATCGCCGAGGTCAGCGGCTCCGAAGAAGTCGACCTCGAGAAGGGCCACGGGGCCGGAGCCGAGGGGTGCCGCTGCGGCGCCGACGCTGGTGGTGGTGTTCATGGTTCAGGCCTTTCGTCCGCGCCGGCGGTACCAGAAAGTCCCGGCCGCTCCGGCGGCCAGCAGGACGCCCCCGACGACCGACAGTTGCAGGGCACTCCCGCCCGAAGACACCGCGGCGACGGTCCGGGCGGACGCGGGGCGGGAACCGGTGCCCGTGCCGGCGCTGATGGCCCAGTCCGCCGACTCGTGCGTGGCGTCGTACACCGCTTTCTGCCCATCAGGGCCCCTGGCGAGGGTCCGGTAGGCCTCGTGCAGGTCGGTGAGCATCCGCGACGTCACGGTCACCGTGCTCACCGGTTCGGGGCAGGTGAACAGCACATCGGCGCCGCCCGAGGCCGGGTCGCCACTCACGCTGGCCTCGCCCTCGCAGGGCCGCCCGTCCTGGGTCACGGTGATCCGCTCGGTCAGGTACCCGGCGAACTCGGGAGCCCCAGCCAATGCCTCAGCGTCGGAGGCCTCGTAGATCACCGCGCCGTCCAGCATCACCCGGTCCTCGGGGAGCACGCCGAGGGCGATGCCGAGCAGGGTCAGGTCATCGGTACCGCCAACAAGCCAGCGGACCCGCACACCGTGATCGCCCTCGCCTGCGACCACGATCTGCTGTGGGGCACCGAACGGATGCGCCGAGGCCGAATCCGGAACCAACACCCCCATCAGCACCAGTACGAGTACGCCGCAGAAGCAACGCCAGACGTGGCGCAGGGCACGGCACAGGGCAGACACAACAGACTCTCACTCGCTCGGAGACCGACCGGAAACGCAATGACTGTTGTGGCCGCACATGACCAACGAGGTCACGGGAACTGAGCGAACCCTTACGGAGAGATTGCCGGACCACGAAACCATGAGCCCTTGTCATCGTGGGTAGCGGACGCCTTCGGCGGCTTGGAGGACGAGGATGGCCTGCACGATCCGGGTGGTGCGGCGGGCAGCGGCGCTGCTTGCTCAGGACCTTCCACGCCTGCTGGGCGGCCTCCCAATCGGTCAGGGCGGGTAGCATTTTGTCACTGGGCGACAGGTCCCTCATCAGAGTTGCGGCGTGGAAACCCGGCCGTTCAGGGCCGGTAGGAAACGCCGCCGCCTCCCCTCAACGACGCCGCTCGATCAGCTACGCGGAATCGTCGGCGGCCCTGATCGAATGGAAACGCGGCGAGGAACTGACATCCTCAACGAGGTGTCCAGCGTTCCGCTGCAACAACCGACCCACCGACCGCCAGGCCACTGAAAGCCCTACCAGCCACAGCCCACCACCGATGAAGCGGCCATTCCCCGCGGAGGCGACTCCAGCCGATCGCGCGCACGAGGTCGTTAGGAAAGTCCGGACTTCCAACTGATCTTGCGTTGGGGAGGCGGGCGCTCGCCGCCTGAGCCCGGCGCGACCTCTTGAGTCTCGTCTGAGTTCTGGGCGCTTCGTCCGGCGGGCGGGGTCCGTCGGCGTCACTGGCCTCGAGGCCGGCGTCCTGCGTCGGCCCTTACCGGGTAATTTCGTCCGCGCCGGTTGCTGTCAGCGTTGCTGTCGACAGCACTGACGAGGTCTCCTTGCTTCGTCAGGGGATGTGGGAGCGATGAGCGCTTCCGGCGGCGAGATGCTCACCGACGTTGTGGAGCAGGCCCACGTCACGTCGGGGTGGTCGGACTGACCGGGTTCTGCCATCCTGGCCCGGTGAGGCCCAACCTGGAGAGGATCCCGGGGACGCAGGACCGGCTGGCGGAGGCGATCCTCTCGCGCGCGCCGCGACGCATGGATCAAGGGTTCGTCCGTTCCCTTGATCCCTCTGCTGCACTCGCCCTCGGGCGATACGGCGTCCGCCTCGCCACACTGGCACTGAGGCAAAACTCTTCCGACCTACTACGCCGTTCACTGCTGGCAACAGGGCTCGCCGGGTGTTTGGAGCCGAATGACGGCCGGGACCTCCTGGTGGGTTTGGCATTGCCGTGGATCGTGGCACAGCAGCTCGGGGCATCCCCAGCCACGGTGTTCGCCACCGTCGGCGACAGTCTTCCGGATGGCCCGGTCGCCAAACTGTTCAAGGCCTTCGGTGCCCGGACAGACCTCACATTGGAAGCCTTTGGCTGGGAGCTGGTCACAACCGCCAGCGGCCCGGATTTCCGCCCGCTGTACTGACCACCAGGAACACCCGGCGGCATCCACGGGGCACCGCGTGCGCCCGGGTGACTCCTTGACCCCAGGCAACCGAGGCAGCCTCGTGAGGCCCGCACCTCCTGCGCGTGACGCTGCGGCTTGGCCACCTGGAACGCGACCCCGCTGCCGCTGGCAGCGGGGTCGTGCCGTGGTGCAGGTTGGCAGCGTCCGGCTCGAGTGGCTCTCCCCATGACCGCTCGAGCCGGACCCTTGCCCTGCCAGGTTCCCGCCATCCCCGTGGATCAGAGTCGCCGCTTCTATGGTGCGTCGACAACCTCGCGGCCAAGGGGCCAGAACGCGGCCGGGACGAGCTTGAAGTTGGCGATGCCGAACGGGATGCCGATGATCGTGAGGCAGAGCGCGATGCCGGCGATGATGTGGGCCAGGGCCAGCCACCAGCCAGCGAGCACCACCCAGAGGACGTTGGCCAGCCCGGAGGCGATCCCAGCGCCTGGCTTGGGCACGACGGTGCGGCCGAAGGGCCACAGGGAGTAGACGGCCAGGCGCAGGGAAGCGACGCCGAACGGGATCGTGATGACCAGCACGAAGCAGATCAGCGCGGCGATACCGTAGCCGGCGGCGAGCACGAAGCCACCGCCAAAGACAAGCCACAGCACGTTGAGCACGAACCGGATCATGTCTCCCAGCATGACCACCGCCCGCCACTCCGGGTGGCAGCTGGCGGCAGCGACCGTCGCCCGGGCGAGGAGGAACTCGCCAGCGGCGAGACCGCTGGGGCAGCGGACGACGTTCGGGCGTGGGTTAGGGCGTGTTGTGAAAGTGCAGGTCGCGGGGGCTCGTTGGGAGGCGCGAGACGGCGATGTGATGAGGTGGATCGCGATCGCGGCGGGGCAGGCGACGGCTATAGCCTGCATGCCATGCCCGTTTCGCGACCCGCAACTTCCTCGCCCCGTCCGCATGGCAACCGCCACCTGCTTCCGGAAGATCTGGACGCGATGCTGACCACAGCCGTGCAGGAGGCGTCCGACATGTCAGACGCCGACGCCGACCAGCTCACCGACAAGCTTCGAGGGCTGGTCCGGCCGGCTTGGTTGCTCAGCCCGGCTGCCGACCGCGACCCAGGGGAGCCTGGAGACATAGGCAGCTCGCGCATCGGCGGTCTGCCGGACCTGCCTCAGACATGGCAGTGGCCCACCGCTCGGCTCAAGCCCTGCCCAGGCGACACGCCAGGTCCCACGGAAGCCGCGCTGGCATTCACCGCACAGATCAATCTCGCCGAAGTGCCCGGCGCGGCGGACGCGGGGTGGCTGGCGTCAAGCGGCTGGCTGTGGTTCTTCCGTAACGAGAACTGGTCCATCGAGACCGAACCCGACCACGTCGTCCTGCACGCCGACGTCCCCCTGCACGAGCTGCGGACCACACACCCGCCAGCCGATCTGGACTATCTCAGCGATGGTGACACCGGCTTCGCCCCCGACCGGCCGCTGCCCATGAGCCTGCACCGGACGCTGTTCCTGACGGCGAACTACAAGGCCGACTGGCAGAGCCAGGGCTACCGCGTGCTCGCAGAGGCCCTGGACGAGCAGCTCGATGAGGACTGCGCCGGCTTCGAACTGTTCGCGGACATCCAGGATCTCCTGAATCGGGCAGCGGTGGGAGACAGGCCAAGGGAGGCCATGCTCCTGGGACGCCCCACCCCCTGTCCGCCACCGGGGGGAGCATGCCCGTGCGGCCGCTCCGCCCCTTCCGACGTCCCCGGCTATTCCGACGAGGACGGCCCCTGCTCCTGGGCGAGCGACTCACTGCTCGCCCTCTACGCCCGCTGGGGCGACGGACCGTTGGTGTTCACGGCGGACGCCACTGTCATTCCTGCCGTTGACGGGGGCCGCTGGGCGAAGACGCAGGCGTGGGTCTACTAGGGTCTGTTGCGACCATGCTGGTCACAGCCACTCGTTGATGGCCGCGACCAGCACGGTGGCCTCGCAACGGACGGCGAGTTTGTCGTATCGCGTGGCCACCGCCCGGTGGCGTTTCAGCCAGTTGATGCCGCACTCTACCGCATGGCGCTCTTTGTAGTCGTTCTTGTCGAACTTCGGTGGTCGCCCGCCGTGGGAGCCGCGCTTCTTGCGGTTGCGGACCTGGTCGGCCTTCTCGGGAATAGTGCAGCCGATCCGGCGTCTGCGTAGGTAGGAGCGGTTGGCGCGGGAGCCGTAGGCTTCGTCGGCGCGCACCCTGTGAGGTCTGCTGCGGGGTCGGCCCTGCCTGGTGCGGGGGACGGTGGAGTCCACGCTGACGTCCCAGGTGATCAGGCCCTTCGCGTCGGCCTCGGTCTGGAGCTGTTCCAGCATCCGCTTCCATGTCCCGTTGCGCTGCCATCGCCTGAACAGCTCGTACACCCGGTCCCACGGGCCGTATCGCTCGGGCACGTCCCGCCAGGGCGTTCTGGCGCGGGTACGCCACCGTAAGCCGTCGATCAGCTGCCGCCTGGTCCATATCGGCGGCCGCCCCGGCTTCTTACCGCGCGGCAGCAGCGGCTCCAGCCGCGACCACTGCGCATCCGTCAGGTCTCCACGCGCCACAGCATGTGATCATCTACAACCAAGATCCACTTTCGCAACAGACCCTGGTGCTGGTCATCCCCTTGGGTCAGCCAGGCAAAGCCGGCAGGGCAACAGAGGATCGGTCACCTGGTGAGGCGGACGAAGTCGGCGAAGGCGCCACAGGCGCGCCACCACTTCCGGCCGGATCTCGCTCCGCCCGCGACTGGTCGCCGTAGTAAACGAGTTCACCGACCGCCCTCATCCCGGTCGCGCCGCAGATTCTGGTCCTGGCACCGAAGGTGGCCTTGACCTTGTTCATTCGTGATGATGCATCTTGCGGATTGATTGATGCACGCCGATACTGACGAAGGCGTGTCAGGAGGACGACATCGAGTGACCAGCCGATGCGTCACCTAACGGCACATCACGGGGCCACCACCCACCTGGTCCTATCACCTCCGAGGAGGAGACAGTGAGCCTCAAACCCTCGCCATCCCGCCGCCACATCCTCCGATCCAAGCTGCTCGCCGTAAGCGTCGGTCTGCTCGCCACCGCCGCCTTCGCGCCGGCGACGGCCGCAGCGGCCTCCCCCTAGGACTACAGCGCCAGCCAGCTCGCCGCCGTGAACGACGCAGTGCAACGGTCGGGAGTCGAAGGCATCGCCTGGCATGTGGACGAGGCGTCCGGCCGCGTCGTCGTGACCGCCGACAGCACCGTCTCCCGTGCCGAGATCGCGAAGATCAAGCAGAGCGCCGGGGACAAGGCTGGTGCGATCCGGATCGAGCGTGCCTCCGGCGTCTTCACCCCCCTGCTGTCCGCCGGTGACGCCATCTACGGCGGCGGGTACCGCTGCTCACTCGGCTTCAACGTCGTCAGCGGCAGCACCTACTACTTCCTGACCGCCGGGCACTGCGGGGACGTGGCCAACACCTGGTACACCAACTCCAGCCAGACCACGCTGATCGGCCCGACCATCGGTTCCAGCTTCCCGGGCAACGACTACGCGCTGGTGCGCTACGACAACACCTCGCTCACCCACCCCGGCGGGTTCGCCGTCGCGGACGCCTTCGTCGGTGAGTCCGTCACGCGCACCGGGTCGACCACCGGCACCCACAGGGGTACCGTCACCGCGTTGAACGTTTCGGTCCGCTACGTCGGCAAGGGCGGCGGCACCGTTAGTGGCATGATCCAGACCACCGTCTGCGCCGAGCCGGGCGACTCCGGCGGCCCGCTCTACGACGGCTCCAAGGCGCTCGGCATCACCTCTGGTGGCAGCGGTGACTGCCGCTCCGGCGGCACCACCTTCTACCAGCCCGTACGGGAAGCAGCCAACGCGTATGGCGTGACCCTCTACTGATCCACCAGCGAGCGACCAGCAGGGGCTCCCGGCCACGGCCGGGAGCCCCTTCTCGCCGTCATCTGCCACGTCGGTCCGTCGGCCGAGCAACCGGAACACGAGCCGGTGACCCTTCCTTTACGACACAAGGCGTTGATGCGCAGGGTCTCGCTGGACGGGATGGACATCGACGCGGAATGTTCACCTGCCGTGCCGCACTGCGGCGCGATGGGGCCACTCCCCCATCGCGCCGCCTGGGCGAGTCAGATTGGCCGGTCAGGGCAGGCCCCTGTCGCCGGACCGGGTGAGGTCTCGCGCGCCGTGACGAGCGGGTGTGGTTGGCCGGTCATCGCCGACAGTGCGTCAGCGACGGCGTGTGGGTCCGCGCTTCGCGGGTGGTCCCCGAGCCGACCGTCACGCGTTTGGCCGGAGCGTCCAGCTCGACGCTCACGACGTCGTCGTAGACGGCTCGGCACCGAAGCTCACCGCGGGCCGGAGCTGACGGACCCGATGCAGGCGTCGGCGCGCAGACAGTCGTCCTCAGCGTCAGCGGCCTGCCCAGCGGCGCGACGGCGACCATCAGCCCGTCGACGGTCACCGCCGGCAGCCGCCGGGCATCTACTACGTGACCCTCACCGGTACGGGCACGGTGACCACGCAGAGCGCGACGTACGCGCTGACGGTCAACGGCCCGCTCGGCTGCTCGCAGACCAACGGCACGAACATGCCCATCCCCAACCCGGGGGAGGCAAGCAGCACGATGTTCATCTCGGGCTGCCCCGGCAACGCCTCCGCGGCCAGCACCCTGGCAGTGAACATCGTGCACACCTACACCGTCAACCTGTCCAGGGAGGTGGCCGCCGGCTGGTGGAGGCTGGAGGTGCGGGATTGGGCCTACCGCGACACCGGCTACATCAACAGCTGGACATTGAACCTGTAGCCGTACCAGCGACAACAGCGCAAACCCACGCGGCCGGGGCTCCGATTATCGTCGGGCCCGGCTCCGTCATGGCTCAGCTCAGAACACGTTTGCGCACCGGTTGCCGGACCAGGGTGAAGTCCTGCTCGGTGAGGGGGGCAGAGACCTCTGGGGCGAGCATGACTGCGGGCTCTGCTCCGGCAGCCCGGTGTTGGCCATCGTGGTCAGTTCCGCCCGGCCATGACGCCACCGTCGGCGTCCCATACCGCTCCGGTCACCCATCCGGCCCGGTCGGAGAGGAGGAACGCGGCGATGTCCGCGATCTCCCCTGGGGTTCCGACGCGGCCGATCGGATGGAACGAGTCGAAGCCGCTGATGGCTTCGTCGACCTCCTCCTTGGGGATGAAGCCCTCGTAGATCGGGGTGCGTACGACCGCAGGGGCGATCGCGTTCACGCGGATCTTGTGCGGTGCCAGCTCCATGCCCAGGTGCTGGGTCAGGGAGTGCAGTCCGGCCTTGGCCATCGAGTAGGCCGAGGACGGGGTCGCCGCGACCGCCTGGTGCGCCCACATCGACCCGAGGTTGACGATCGCCCCGCCCTTGCCACCGGCGACCATGTTCGCCGCCACCGTCTGGGTGATGAAGAACGTCGAGCGGTTCAGGTCGAGGTAGCTGTCGTAGTCCGCGGCGGTGTGCTCCAGGAACGGCTTGGGCACGAACACCCCTGCGGCGTTCACCAGCAGCGTCGCGTCCGCGTGCTCAGCACTGATCTGCTCGCGCAGGCCTTCCACCGCCGCGGTGTCGGTCAGGTCCACCGTGAGGGTGTGGACTGCTCCGCCGTGCGTAGCGAGGGACTCCTTCGCGGTGGCGAGCTTGTTCTCGTTGCGGCCTATTACGACCACCTCGCCGCCGGCTGCGGCGACACGAGCGGCGGTGGCGTACCCCATGCCGCTGCTGCCGCCGACGACGATCAGCTTGCGTCCGGTGAAGTTCATGTCCGGAGTTCCCATGGTGGCCTTTTCAGGCGGTCTCGTAGATGCGGACCTCAGGCTCGGCCTTCAGCAGCGGTGAGAGCGCTTCGACGACATCCTTGGTGAACAGCTCCGTCGACAGGTAGGCCTGCGCGTTGGCGGTCGTGGCGAATCCGTGCAGCACCTGAACGTCCTCGTCGCGCACGAGCAGCTCCTTGCTGGTTGCACCGGTGACGGTGTCCAGGAACGGCTGCTTGTACTGCTGGTAGACGCCCGCAGCCGCCGATCGGTCCGCCTCGTCGATCTTCAGCGTGATCTCCAGGTAAGCCACGATCGATCTCCTCCGTGTGTTCGTGCGGCAGCCTGTCTGCCACAACCCCACGTTATGGACAGCGTGGCTGTGCCGGTAGGGAGCGGCGGTGAATGGGGGCATAGCGCATGTGTATGGCTACTACTGCTTCGCCAGCCGGTCGGCGAGGATCCGAAGGTCCGGGGCCAGAGCGGAGTTCGGGTCCCACACCGCCTCGTAGAAGATCTCGACCTCGGTCCCCTCGTCCAGCAGCGGCCGATGCCGCGCGTCGGGGGTGGCCAGTTTCGACTGCGGGATCATCGCCGAACCCAGGCCGAGGTTCGCCCACTCCTCCAGGACCCGGTAGCTCGACGCCTCGCCGGGGTAGGCATGCACGGGGAGGTCGTGCGACTGGAGCAGGTCGCGCGTGAAGGTGGTCAGCCCGCACGTGTCCGGCATCAGGATGAGTTGCTTGCCTCCAGTTTCCTTCAGGTCGACCGGCGCATCACCGGTTGGCATCGACTCCACGAGCACGACCGGCTCGGAGTCGATGATGTGGTGCTCGTAGCGCGGCAGCGGCGCCACCGACGGGACCAAAATGAGATCGAGCTCGCCAGCCACCAGTGCGCCCTTCAGCTCGGCCATGTTCGCCTCGCGCAGCACCAGCTGCCGCGGGTTCGGAAACGCGGCCTGGCAGCACACCGCGCTGTAGGCGCTGGCGACGAGCTTCGGGTTGATCAGCGGCGACACGCCCATGCGGATGCTCTCGTCACCGCGTGCGTTCCACCTTTTCGCCTCCGCGGCGATGCCGTCGAGCGCCGTCAGCGCCCGCTCGACCAGAGGAAGGATCTGGGACCCGAACGGGGTCTGGGTGACCCCGCGCGGCGACCGCTCGAACAGACGCTCACCCAGCCGTTCCTCCAGCTTGGCGATACCGTTCGACAGCGCTGGCTGCGTCACCCCGTACGCGCGCGCGGCCGCACTGAACGAGCCCGTCTCCGCCACCGCCTGCGCGTATCGCAGACCCTCGACGCTCAAACGTTCGGCCATAACCCCATCTTATCGCCAGTTTACTGGTCACTTCTACGGGACGTCGTCGTGACACATGCGCTCGGCTTATATCAGGTCGAGCCCATGACCTGCCTGTTGTCCGCGTGGTACGAGAGCGGAGCAACCATGACCAGCGCCGCCGACCACGGTGCACGTCAACGTCGCGGGAGCGCCGCTGCTTCCCGAGCAGGTCGCGGCCACCACGCCCGAACGCGGGTGGGCGCGTATCACTGTCTCGGCGAGCGGGAGCCTGCGACGTTGACGTCGCCGGGCTCTGTGTGGGGGTCGAGGAATGGAGCGTCGTGGGCGGGATCGGCCGAGGCTCTAACGGGCTTCGTCGAGTTGACAATCGCTTTCCATGGTTCTTCCGTCGATCCGGGGCGCCTCGTCATGCTGGAACTGAACGGCAATCTCGCCGACCGCCAACGATTCCTGTTGTTCAGCTACGGGACATTCTTTCGGCCCGCTGCGCGGCGGTCGTCGCCGAGCATTAAGACATGCTTGAACGGGGTGCGTGCCAATTACACGCAAGGGTTCGCCGAGGCGCTTCACTCTCCCCTGTTCTACCGGCCCGGGCGCGCGAGCCACCAACTGGGGGCTGATCGGGAGAGAAAAGCCCAGGTGAGGGCTCTGGTGCCGGGCTCGATCAGCGTCGTGCTCCGGAGATGACGCTGCGGTTCGCACCCCGCAGCCATTCCAGGCTCTTCGGCCATAGCGTTTGATTATGGGCAGATTCCTTCAGCTCACCTACCCGTACCGCTTCAGCGTGCATAGGGTCGATGAGGCTTCAACCCCGGATCATGAATCCCCTCTACATGCATGAGGCGGAGAGCGGAGCAACTATTTTGTCCAGCATCGCCATCACCATGAGGGTCGCCGCAGCTGGGGCGGCGCTCACGCCCGAAGCTATCGAGACCGTGTCGCCGGAGCGGGGCTGGGTCCGAGTGGCGGTGTCAGCGAGCGGGGTGTGCCACGCCGACATCAGTACAGCGGCGGCGCAGGGATTTTCGACGCTGTTCCCTGTCACGCCCGGCCATGAAGTGGCCGGGGTGATCGCCGAACTCGGCGACGACGTCGAGGGATGGAGCGTTGGTGACCGGGTCGTGGTCGGCTGGTTCGGCGGCAGCTGTGGCCACTGCGAGTTCTGCCGAGTCGGCGACGTGGTCCACTGCGCCCGACGCAAGGTACCCGGCCTGGCTTACCCCGGCGGATGGTCGGAGAGCATCACCGTTCCGGCCGACGCTCTCGCGCGGGTACCCGAGGGCATGGATCTCTTCGATGCCGCACCGATGGGCTGCGCTGGCGTGACGACCTTCAACGCGGTCCGCCATGCCCACGTGCGGGCCGGTGGGACAGTTGCCGTGTTCGGTCTCGGCGGCCTCGGGCACCTCGCGATTCAGTTTGCCGCGAAGATGGGATATCGGACGATCGCGATTGCACGCGGGGCAGAACGCGCAGAACTGGCGCGCCAGCTCGGCGCGCACCACTACATCGACAGCACTGCGCAGGCCCCCGGGGCGGCGCTGGCCGAGCTGGGTGGCGCGGACCTCATCGTGAGCACCGCTCCGACGACCGAGCCTGTCGCAGAGCTGCTGAACGGGTTACGTGTCCACGGCAGGCTCACCCTCGTCGGCGTCGACAGCGGCGCGGTCCACGTCCCCGCCGCTCAACTGGTCCTGAAGGGGCAGGTCCTCACCGGCCACCTCACCGGTAGCGCCCGTGACACCGAGGAAGCCATGCGGTTTGCCACGACGACAGGGGTGCGGCCCGTGATCGAGCGGATGACGTTGGAGCAGGCCGGCGAAGCGGTCGCACGCATCAGTGCGGGAGCGGCGCGCTTCCGCATCGTCCTCGACGCGAGCGAGAACCGATGAGCGCGGAGCCCGGGCGCCGGGATGTGATCGTCATTGGCGCTGGTGCCGCCGGTCTCACCGCGGCGAACGCGTTGTCACGCGCGGGGCGGACGGTGCTGGTCCATGAGGCGCGTGACCGGGTAGGCGGGCGTGTCCGCAGTGTCGCCACCTCGCGAGGAACGGTGGATGTCGGGGCGACCTGGTTCTGGCCCGACGAACCCCTCGTCGAGTCCCTCGCCGAGCAGCTCGGGCTCGGTGTCTTCGCGCAGCACCGGGACGGTGATGCGTTGTTCGAAACCATGCAACCGGGGGTGCAGCGCCTGGATGGAAACCCGATCGATGTGGCCGCGTTCCGTTTCGCAGGTGGCGCCCAGGCCCTCGCGCAGCGCCTGGCCGACCAACTGCCCCCGGGAACGCTGCGCCTGGAAGACCCCGTGACCGCCGTGGCGGTGACATCGGCTGGGGTTCGGGTGGACGCGCGTGGCGGTAGCACGCTCGGCGATCACGTCGTCATCGCGGTGCCGCCCGCGCTGGCCGTGGAGCAGATCACCTTCACCCCGGAGCTGCCGGCCGACCTGCGGGGCACGGCCGAACGGACCGCCGTGTGGATGGGTGGGACGGTCAAAGCCGTCGCCGTCTACGACGACGCGTTCTGGCGGGCCGCGGGTCTGTCGGGATCAGCGATCAGCTACGCCGGTCCGTTCCGCGAGTTCCACGATCACAGCGGACCCGAGGCGGCGCCCGCGGCGATCTTCGCGTTCGCCCCGGCCCAACGGTTTGCGCGCTCCGACGGGTCTGCTGTCGAGCGGGCGTTCCGCGACCAGCTCACGCGCATGCTCGGGCGGCAGGCAGACCATGCGCGTGAGATCCACGTCGTCGACTGGAGCCGCGAGCGGTTCACGGTCCCACGACACCCCGCGTACCGGACGTCGACGGACACGTTCGGGGCGGCGGTGTTCCAGCAGCCGGTACACGATCGGGTCCACTGGGCCTCGACGGAGACCGCGACCGCTTATGCCGGACACATCGAAGGAGCGGTCCGCGCCGGCTTGAGCGCCGCCAAGACGATCGCACGAACAATGCGCGGAGAACGACGCTGAGGGCCGACGCTTGGCATTGAGCAGGTGACCCTCAGCGTTGACACCCGCACCGACGAGCTCTCCCCCGAGCTCAAGCTCCCTCGGGAAGCGCCAGCGCTCTCGGACACGTGCAGCACCTCGTTGCTGGGATCGCAGAGCCAGTCACGCCTCGTGCACCTCGTGCTTTCGAGCACTGGACACGGTGGTGGCGGCGTCGCGGGTACTGGCGCGTCTGCGGCGCACCTGCATAAGGCTCCACGCGGCCAGGGCGGCGGCGATGACGATGGCGACGACGAGGAGGTCGGGGACCCTGTTGGCGCCTTGCAGAACGGCGCCCTCGATGCGGGCCTGGTCGGCGGCGCCGAGGACGCCGCCGAGGAGAGTGGTGCCGCCGGTGGCCAGCAGCAGAATTCCGACGGCGACCGTGAGCGCGCCGCCGATGATGCCGGTCCAGGTGTTCCACCACCGGCCGATGGTGACGGCGCGCGGGCGGACGAGGCGTTTCACGAACGGCAGCCGCCCCCACAGCAGGGCGAGAACAAACAGGGGCAGCGCCATGCCCGCGGCGAAGATCAGCAGGACGATTCCGCCGGACAGCGCGTTACCGGCGACGGCGGCGAAGGTCAGCACAGCGCCCAGCAGCGGCCCGGCGCACACCCCGGCCAGGCCGTAGACGGTTCCGAGCGCGTACACGGCGGCGACCGACGTGCCCTCAGCGGCCTTCCGACCGGGCACAAACGGCATCGGGATATTCAGCAGCATGATCACTCCGAGGACGATCACGACGATCGCGGCGACGGTGACCAGGACGAAGCGGTGCTGGTTCACGAGCGCTCCGAGGGTCCCGGCGAGCACCCCGAGCGGGACCAGGGTGGTGATCAGCCCGAGATAGAACACACCGGTGCGGGCGACAAGCGCGGCGGGGCTGCTGAACGCATAGGAGAAGAACGCCGGTAGCAACATCGCCGAGCACGGGCTCAGCAGCGTGAGCACGCCGCCGAGGAAGGCGCCCAGAAGGCCGAGCTCCATGGAGATCTACTCCGCCTGCGCCAGCGCCGTGTCGAGGAACTCGCGGAACGCGCCGAGTGGCTGCGCACCCGACAGCGCGGTGGTCCCGGCGACGAAGAACGGCACGCTGTTGACGCCAAGCTGTTGCGCCGAACGGGTGCTCTCCTGCCCGGCCGCGCGAAGCTTCGGGTCGTCGAGGTCGGCGGCGTACCGGTCGATGTCGGGCACACCCGCCTTCTTGGCGAACGCGATCAGCTTCTCCCTGGGCAGATCCGGGTGCCCGCGCTCCGGTGCGGCGTCGTACACGGCCGTCACGAACTCCATGAACTTGCCTTGCTTCGCCGCCGCGCGCGCAGCGATCGCCGCGTCCTCGGACTGCTCGCCGAAGAACGCCACGTCGTGGAACTCGATGCGCACCTTGCCCGTGTCGACGTACTCCTTGATCAGCGTGGGCAGGGTGTCCCTGCTGAACACCGCGCAGTACGGGCATCGCAGGTCAGTCCACTGGGTGAGCACGACGGGTGCGTCGATGTCGCCGATCGCCATCGGATCGTCGGCGTCCCGGCGTACAAAAACTGGGTCGTCTGTCGCTTCCTCGGACCGTTCCGATGACGCCGACGTCGCAGGTGCCGATGCGCTGGTCGGGCTCTGCCCGGGCAGCGACTGAGCTGCCACCACTACCCCGAGGAACGCGGCGATCACGCCCAGCACGACGTTCAGCCGTCGTGAACGGCGATACTTCGCCTCCATCACTTGCAGTGAGGCCTTTGTCGAAGAGGTCACCCCGCTAGGATACAAGATGAATCCAAAGGGCGGCCTGGCAACGGTACCTCATGACTGGCGACAGCACGCGACCGCCGGGCTCACGATGCCTGCGGGGTGAGTGCGCGGGTGACCATGAGGACGGTGAGTGGGATGAGCGTGATCATCGCGAGGATGGACAGCGCCGAGAAGCTGGTGAGAGCGAGCAGGGGGCCGGCGGCGAATGCTGCGGTTGCGCCGCAGAGGTTCGAGAGCGCGTCAACGCCTCCTTGGGAAGCGGCTCGTGTCTGGGTGGCGACGGCGGTGCTGAACAGTGCGGATCCGGCGACGTTGACGAACGACCAGCCGATGCCGAGCAGGATCAGCGACACGATGATCCACCCGGTGTCGTCGGGTTTCACGGCGCCGATCACGAGCGAGGCGAGGAAGATGACGATGCCAGTGCTGATCGTGAGCCGGTGACCGCGCCGGTCGGCGATCAGGCCCACGAGCGGGGAGAGGGCATACATTCCGGCGATGTGCAGGCTGATCGTGATCCCGATGATGCTGATCGAGCCGCCTTGGTGGGCGACGTGAACCGGGGTCATGGTCATGATCGAGACCATCACCACCTGGGCGGTGAGGATCGCGATCATCGCCACCCGGGCCCGCCGGTTCGTGCGCAGCTCGATGAGCACCTGGCGGATGCGGCCGGGGCGCTTGCCCGCGGGAGTGCTTCGTGGCGTCTGCGCAGACGGTTCGAGCAGGAGGAGAGGGTCGGGGCGCAGCCACACGAACACGACGACGCCGGCGAGGGCGAGGCAGACCGCGGCGATGAGGAACGCGCTGGCGAAGACGGTGAGCCCAGTGGCGGCACCGACGAGTTCGCCGGGCACGCCGAGGTTCGGGCCGAGGACGGAGCCGAGTGTCCCCACCCAGACGACCAGGGCGAGTGAGCGGGCTTTGTGTCGGGGTTCGGCGAGGTCTGTCGCAGCGAATCGTGATTGGAGGCTCACCGCGGAGCCGGCCCCGATCAGGAGGAGGCCGATGAAGAGCGGCACGACCATGCTCCACTGTGCGGCGGCGACCAGCAGCGCTGCGCCGGCGGCGGCCATCCACCAACCGCCGCTGAGGGCGACGCGACGTCCGCGGCGCGCGGCGAGGTTCCCCAGTGGCAGGCCCAGGAGCGCCGCACCGAGTGTGCTGGCGGTACGGGCCAGTCCTGCCCAGGCTTCGTTGTCGGTAACCTCTCCTGCCAGCAGCACGCCGATCGAGGGTGCGACGCCGACGCCGACGGTGCCGATGATCTGCGCGATGACGAGCACTGTCATCGTGCGTCGTTGGACGGCGTCGATGGTCGGACCCGCCGGGGTGAGGGAGGCGCTGTCGGCGCGGGCCGAGCATTGGGGTTCTAGCACGTGATTCCTTGTCTGCGTGACGTATCAGGCGAGAACGTCGCCCAGCAGCTGCGATTCGATGACCCGCTTCGGTGCCGCTCCCACCATCTCCTTGGTGACCATCCCGGCGGAGAACACCTTCAACACGGGGACCGAGGTGATGCCGTACTTCGCGGCGGTCGCAGGGTTCTCGTCGACGTTCAGCTTGAACACGCGCAGCTTGTCGACGTGCTCATCGGCGATCTGCTCCACGATCGGGCTCAGTGCACGGCAGGGCGGACACCATGCGGCCCAGAACTGGACCAGGACCGGCTTGTCGGCGGCAAGGACATCCGCCTGGAAGGATGCGTCGGTGACGGGACGCGCAGTGGACATGGGTGTTCCCTCTTCCTTTAGACGACTGCGGTTTCGCGAGTCGGGCTCGGTTCATCTCGGCTGGAGGCATCCGCATGCGCCTCCACGGCACGCGAGAGAACGGCATCGGGCAAAGAGGCCAGGAAGTGTTCGGCGTCCAGTGCTGCTGTCGCGCCGGAACCGGCGGCCGTGATCGCCTGCCGATAGTGCGGGTCGATGACGTCCCCGGCGGCGAAGACCCCGGGCAGCCCGGTCCGGGAGCTGCGCCCCTCGACGGCGATCGTGCCCTGTTCGGTGTCGGTGGTGTTCATCAGCTCACCGCCCGCCTCGACCGAGGAGGCGACGACCAGCGGGTGAAGGTTCGCGCGGGCCGCGTAGACCGCAGCGGTGTAGCCGGCCGGCCCTGAACCGATGATGATGAGCTGCCTCACGGGCACTCCTTCCTCTCGCGCCCGTCCGATGGGTGCTTCCCGAACAACGCCTGTCACCAGCGTTGGATTCCAGCAGGACGCAACTTGTATCCTAGATACCGAGGCTCGTTCCCGCCAGTCGGGTGGCGGCCCGGTATGCTGGGCCGGTTGAATGCCAGTTGCACTGAAACGGAAACAAGATGTTCCGAGGGGAGGGGCCGCACGTGACGTCCGCTGCTGGCGAGTCAGCCACCGACCAGGCGTACCGCAGGATTCGCGATGACATTCTCGGCGGCGTGTTTCCCAGCGGCACCATGCTCGGGGAGGCGGCGCTGGCCGCACAGATCGGCGTGAGCCGCACCCCCGTCCGCACCGCCCTGGCCCGGCTGCAGGACGAAGGGTGGATCACGATCTACCCCAAGCGCGGCGCCCTGGTCCAAGGGCTCAGCGACCGCGCGATCAAAGACCTGGCCGACACCCGTCTCATCCTCGAGGTCACCTCCGTTCGACGCGCCTCAAGCCAAGCGCGTGAGATGCTCGCGGACCGTCTCGAGCAGGCGGTCGTCGAACAGGAACGCGCGTTCCGGGAACGCGATCTGGAACGCTTCATCGAACTGACGATCGCGTTCCACCGATCGTTCGTGGAGTCCAGCCGCAACGAGGTCATGCTGGAACTCAACGACCGCCTCGCCGACCGACAACGGTTCCTCCTGTTCAGCCACGGAGAACGCCTACTCGCACGGTGTCAGGCCATCATCGCCGAGCACCAACACCTGCTCGCATCCCTGCGCACCGGTGACATCACCGGTTTCGGCGACGCGCTCCGCTCCCACCTCAGCGACAACTACGGCAAACCACTCGACCCCGTATGCCCGCCACCGTGACTGTGTGCGCTCACCTCCCGCTCGATCCCCGGCACCGGCGGTCTTCTCCAACTGCGGGGAGTCGGCCTTGACGGTGTGGACCTCCCAGGGCTCGTTGCCAGGGCCGCGTACCCGGACCTTGTCCCGGAGGGCGTAGCAGCACTCGGTGTTGTTCTCCCCCAGAGTGATCAGACCGGCGTCTGTGAGGCGCGTGGTGGCGGCGTTGACCTCGTCGGTGCCGAACACCTCGACGCCCAGGTGGTGATGAATGGATGGCCTCTCATCGCCATACCCGGTTCGCCCGCCCTGGCCGACGCCCGTGAACGTCCCCACCTGCCCCGGCGTCCGAGGCGACACCCCACCCGCACGCCGGTATGGGCGACGGGGAACATAGGGCATGCTCGAAGGCCTTGACGACATCGAGTGGCGGCGGCTCGGCCACGCCTACGGGGCAGCCGACGACCTGCCCGGCCAGATCCGCGCCCTGCGATCGCCCGATCCTGCTGAACGAGACGAGGCCCTCGGTACCCTCTACACCAACATCTTCCACCAGGGCAGCCGGTTCCAGGCGAGCGCCTACGCAGTGCCGTTCCTGCTGGAACTGCTCGCCGACCCCGCCACTCCGGACCCGGCGGCGATACTCGCCCTGCTGACCTCCCTGGCGGTCGGCTACGACGAGAACTTCCTGCCGGACGGTTTCCCGGTGACCGACCAGCGCCGGGCCGCCGAAGGCGGGCGAGAGCTGCTCGCCGCGAAGCCGCCCCCCTGGACCGGCGAGGACGAGGCGAAGAAGGAGTACGTCGAGTACGCGTACGTCCAGTCCCTGACCGCAAAGGAGCAGAACCGGCTGTGGTCGTACATCGAACTGGCGGTGTACGACGCGGTACGGGCCGGGGTGCCGCTGTTCCGTAGCCTGCTGGGCCACCCTGATCCAGGGGTGCGAATCGGGGCGGCGCACGCCCTCGCCTGGTTCCCGGAGGAGGCCACCGGTAGCCTGCCCACGCTGACCCACGCGACCGCGGCCAGACTGGAGCCCGACCGGGCGGAGGTCGTACCGGAGCCCGATGCGGTGGCCACCATGCTGGTGGCCACCGGGTTGCTCGGCGCCGCGCCGGACATCCGGTTTCTGGCCGACCCGCACCCGCTGGTCCGCTGGGCCGCCGCGATCGGGCGGGCCCGGGTACTGGGTGCGGAGGCCGACGAGGCGACCGTTGACGAGCTGTTGGCCTGGGCAGCCGCCCCGCCCGATGACACGGCGAACCCGCCGGCGGACGCGGGGTGGGTGCCGTTCCTCAATGGAGAGCTGGGCGGGTACGCCGGACTCGCCCTGCGGCAGCTCGGCCCCCAGCACACGGACCGCGCCTTCGACGCGCTGCTCCGCCGGCTGCACACCGTCAGCGGCGACCAGTCGTTGACCGTGCTGGGAGAGGCGTTGCGCCTCGCGTTCCCGGATGGGCCGCTGCCGGCGGCGACGCCCCCTGCGGCGTTGACGCCACGACAACGACGACTCGCCGAGGTGCTGAGCCGGTCACCCGTTCCCTGGCTGATCGACGGGCAGGACTTCGGCAACGTCGCCGAGCTCGTTGACGAGTACGGGCTGCCGGACAGCCGTGAGGCGCTGCTCGCGTACCTCGCGCGTCTGCCGTAGACCGCCGCGTGCCGGTCGCAGAACATGCTGGACACCTGCGCCTACCACGCGATGCGCTACTCACTGGCGGCGAAGTCGACCGGCGACCGCTGCCCCGTACGGGTAGCGGAAGTCGAAGGCGACCGCCCGCCTCCGGTGCCAGTGTGGTGCCGTTGTCGACCTGTGCCCTGCCGCGGCGATCGTCCTGTCGACCGACCGCCGACCACGGGGTGAGTGGGGGACGGTGGTCGAAACGGGTCCACCGACGCAGAGGGTCAGGGCTTGCGGGCGACGCCGGCCCAATAGTAGGCCGCATGCGGGTCGTCCGAGCTGGCCTCATCGGGCCGCCACGCCATGACGGGCACGATGCCCGGCTCGATCAACTCCCACCCGTCGAAGAACCGCTCCACCTCGGCGCGCGTGCGCGGCACCAGCGTCATGTGGCCCTGATTGGCGGCGGCCACCGCCGCGCCCATCTCTGAGGGGTTGAAGTCCTGCGTCGGATGGGTGATGGCCAGGTAGCTGCCAGAAGGCAAGGCCCGCATTATGGTACGCAGCCTCTCCCCCGGCTCGTCCTCGTCGCGCAACAGCATGAGCACCGCGATGAGCGTAAGCGCCACGGGCCGGCTCAGGTCTAGCGTGCCAGTGAGGCGGTCGGCGAGGATCGTCTCCGGCCGGCGCAGGTCGGCGTGGATGTACTCACTGCGCCCCTCCTCGCTGCTAATCATCAGCGCCCGGGCGTGCGCCAGCACGATGGGATCGTTGTCCACGTACACCACCCGGGTCTCGGGCGCCAGCGCCTGGGCGACCTCATGCAGGTTGGGCCGGGTGGGGATGCCGGTGCCGATGTCGAGAAACTGGCGGATTCCGGCCTCGGCCACCAGGTAGCGGGCCACCCGGTGGACGAACCGCCGGTTCTCGGCGGCCATCATCCGCAGGGTGGGGATCGCCTCGATCAACGCGGCGCCCACCGCCCGGTCGACAGCGAAATTGTCCTTTCCACCGAGCCACCAGTCGTAGACCCGGGCCGAATGCGGTACGGAGACGTCCACACCGGTGGGCGGGATCTCCTCGGTCCGACTTCCGGCGGAACGCGTCACGGTCGACTCCCTCGAAGAGGCCGGGATAGACGTGCGTAGCCTAGACGACGCCCGCCCACCCCGCGATCCGGTCCTATTCAGATGTGGGCCCGACCCGCTTGGACGAACATCCGGCATCCTTCGAGCACTGCGGCCCAAGACGTGACCGGCGGCTCGTCTCCGCACGCAGGCCGTCAACGGCCATCTCGAGTTCCGTGAAGGGCCGTCAGGCCAGCTTCCTGATCGACTCCGCGACCGCGTCAAGCGCCTCGGCCACCATTTCCGGCGACCCACTCAGATCCACGGGACGGGTGTGCAGGCGCTGGTTTCCCCCGACCACTGTGATGACTCGGTCCGGAGCGAGGTCGGCACGGCAGTAGATGAGCATCCCGCGCGGTAGTCGCAGGGCCGTGGTGTAGGCCAGCAGTTGGTAATAGTCGCTGGTACGTGCCAGACCGCCCCCGGTCAGTTTGTACTTGACGTCCGCAACGAAGACGACCTCCGCGCCCCGCAGGAAGAGCAGGTCGGGGTTCATGGTGACGGGTGGGGAGACGCTCAGGGAAACGTCCATCTGATCGAGGACCTCGATCGTGGGGTAGAGCCTTGCGCGTAGCTCGTCCCCGATCCACTTCTCGAATAGCCTGTTCATGTCGACCAGGAAGCTCTGCGCCGTCAGTCCACCCGCGCCCTGGGTGAGGCCGAAGCCCTCGAGGACCAGCCGCGCAAGGGCAAGAGCCGGTTGGTAGTGCTCATTGAGCGGTGTGCGCCGGATCAGGTCGTACTCGGTCAGCGCGACCGGCGAGTCACCCACTCCTTCGAGGCGCTGGAGCAGCTCACCAGCCATGCGACGCAGGACGGAGCCCACTGGCCACCGCACGACATGCCGGACGGCCGCCAGCAGAATCCGGTTCTCGGGGATGTCCGCGGTGAAGTCGTCGAAGCGGCACGGCACCGGCCAGGAGTCCCACGGCCGTGCGGCCAACTGCTGGACGTCCATGCGTCCGCGGATCACCGGGAGTCGCTGGTCGACAGCACGGTAGCCGTGGACGAGCCCTCGGCGGGTCGCCCCGTTGATCGCCCGTAGCACCAGTTCCGCGACGCCTTCGACGAAGTCACTCCGGTCGTACGCCGCCGCGTCGGTTCCCCACTCGACCAGGCCCGCGCCGGAGGTGAACATGGTCAGAACGGTCCGCAGGTCCCGCACCTTGGGCAGGATCTGGATGGCCAGCCGAGGCAAGACCACGGCGCCCACCCAGGAGGTGGCCTGGAGGAAGTACGAACCGGGCTCGTCCGACGGGGTGAGTTCGAGGCGGCCGCCGGGGAGGCCGCGGAGCAGGGACACCTCCGCGACGTCGAGAGCCACGGGCCGCGGCGAGGCCTCGTACTCGCGAAGCCTCACCACGCCGGCGACCTGGGATTCAGAAGGAAGACTCATCGGAATCGTCCGAGGCGGCATCCACGGCCGCGCTCCCCGAAGCGGAGGACGGCCCGTACGCGGCGTGCACCTTCGCCCAGGCGAACTGCTCCAGTTGGTCGGGCCGGCCGTACAACTGGTCCTCGATGAAGGGGTAGACATCGTACTCCCAGATGCGTGCGAGCCGCTCGTCGGTGAGGCCCTGTCTCATGAAGTGGCTGTGACCGACCTGCAGGTGCGGCCCCTTCAGCAGGACCCGGAGCCGCTCGTTCACCTGATCCACCAGTCCGGCGACCCACACCGGTTCCCCGTTCTTCTTCAACCAGGCGGCGAGCACCGACCGCATCGCTCCCTCGTGCGGCATGAACGGGATGAAATGGAACCGTCGGCGCAGGGCCGCATCCACCATCGCGATCGACCTGTCAGCGGTGTTCATGGTGCCGATGAAGAAGAGGTTGCGCGGCAGCTCGAATGGTTCGTCGGGTCGATAGGCGGTGCGTACGGCCTTGTTCCGGTACTCCAGCAGGAACAGCAGTTCGCCGAAGACGCGCGGCAGGTTGGCGCGATTGATCTCGTCGATGATCAGGTAGTGCGGCACGCCGGGGTTGTTCTCCGCCTTCTCCGCCATCAGCGCAAGCGGCCCGGAGCGAAGCTCGTAGGTCAACTGTCCCCGGTCATCGGTGCGGGGCCGGTAGCCCTCGAAGAAGTCCTCGTACGAGGTGGACGGATGAAACTGGACGAGCATCCGCCTTTCCGGGTCCTGTTGCAAGGCGCCGGCGAGCCGGTCCGCCAGGTAGGTCTTGCCGGTGCCCGGAGGGCCGTAGAAAATGAGTTGTCCCTTCTCGTGGAGCAGTTCAGCGAGCTCGCGCAGGAACGGTTCGGGCAAGAGGAGATCCTGCGCGGTCCGGGCGATGCGGTCCTCCTCCTCGACCGGCTCCACGGCGTCGTGGTTGAGCATCCAGTAGGCGAACTGGCCCTGCCCCCAGGGATCGCCGGGCAGCAACTGCTCGAGGGTTGCCCGCAGCCGGTCGTTCGCCTCGACGTGCTGCTGGCCGCGGCTCAGCGCGCCGTTCGGCTCCGCAAGCCCGAACCGGCGAAGCATGGCGATCTTCCCCATCGGGCCCGTCAGCGGGAAGATCGGCAAGAAGCGCCGGGGGTCGGTGACGGCGAACAGCTTCAGCAGCACGCTCTCGCCCAGCCCTTTCGTGCCGAGGTCTGTCCAATCCAGGCCTCGGTCGATGCGGGTGGCGACCTCCCCGTCGCCGAAGAGGATCTCACGAAGTTTGTTGGCGAAGGCGTCGAGGGCGACCGAGTCCATGCCCGAAAGGCTGGCGTTGAGCACCGACTGGGGACCCGGGTTGCCGTAGCGCTTGCCGTTCACGAGCAGCCGGAACTGGTCCAGGTCGAAGATGGTCAGGTTCTCGGGTGAGAGGGCCTCAGCGAACTGCTGTCGCTGTTCGGCATGCCACTCGTCCTTGTCGTTCGGGTAGGGGCGCTCAGCCTTGAACCTGGCGAGCGCCGCCGCCAGGTCCTCCCCTTCGGAGGTTGTCGCCGGCCCGGCCTCTCCCTGACCGGCGACCAGCCTCACCAGCGGCTTGAGCCGACCCACCTCCTCGAGTATCGCGTCCCTCAGGGCGACGCCCCGGGGAACCTCGGACCAGGGCCACCACTTCCCCACGAGCGTGCTCCCACCCGGATCGGCGTCGACCGGAACGAGCCGGTCTCCGGTGAGGTGGGGCCGGATCTCGAAGAACCGGTGACCCGAGGGGAGCGGACCTGTGGCAAGCGCCGCGCCGGCGACCGGGTTCCGCCAGTCATACAGGCCGAGCGCAAGCCCCGAGCGCGTGGCCCACAGCCGTAGGCCGGCCGCAGACACCGCCCCGGGCAGCGACCAGGTGGCGTAGGCGTCCGCGCGATACGCAGCCGCCTTGTCCGAGGCGATTCGGTCCTGCGGTTGCGAGGTCTCCAGCTCGAGTCCCGTGGCGGCCCGCAAGTCCGCCAGCAGCCCCTTGGCGGCGATGTGCAGCTCGCCCTTGAGTTGGGCGGCGAGAGCGGCTGCTCGACTCGAACGTTCCTCGTCCGGATAGCGCGCGCCCACCTCGTAGGTGGCCATGATGCCGGCGGCCTCGTCGCACATCTCGCGCACGGCGGGGTTGACTCCCACGAACCCCTGGCGCTCGGCCAGGAACCACATCAATCGCTCGAACCGGTGGACATCGTCGGGACAGAACGCGCGTGCCGCTTCAACCACCGCCAGGTAGCGGTCGGCGTTCTCCCATGTCCGCAGCCAACCCAGCGCCCACATCCGCTCCGGCGCGCTCTTCCACATCACCGGCCAGCCCGGCTGCACATCGTCCGTCGACCAGAACACCGACAAGACGTACGGGATCCGCCCGACGGCCGGTTGCCCCTTGCTCGCCAGGTCCCGGGTCACCCGCTCGACCTCGGCGAGCCGGGAGCGCGCCTCATCCACGGTCGCCGGCGTGGTGAACGCGCGCACCAGCACGTCCAGCGCCTCGGGGTCATCGGGCAGGTTGTTGGCGACCTGGTTGAGCCACATCTGGCCGAAACCGGAGAAGGCGATGTACGGGCCTTCCCGACGCGACCACTTGTCCGAACCTGCCCGGAACGCCGCGAAATCCCGGGTGGCGACGAGCTCCGCAACCAGATCACGGGCCTCGGCGTCCCGGGTGGGCCGCAGCTCGTCCGCCTCCGCCCAGCGCTGCTTCACTTCCTCGTCGAGGTCCACGGCCGCCTCGATCTGATCGAGCTTGCGCCGCCACCGGGGCAGGTCGTCGGGATGGATCACCAGAGTTCACTCGTCCCTGTCATCGGCTCCATGCCGCAGCCACGGCACACGACAGCATCCCACGATCGTGTCGCCAGCTAACAAAGGAAAGCGACCGAGTATGGAAGGGCGATGTGGAACGAGCAACAGGTGAAGACCGCCAAAGGGCCAGCTCCCTGGCTGCCTGGATCAGCGTGGCGGCAGCACGCCCAAGGCGCTCGAGATAGCCCGTTGGCTGTCGGGATACCGACACAGTCCATTCTGGTCGGAAAGAGATATTGACCTGTCGGAAGGTGCCTGAGAGCCTGACTGGCTCGGTCGCGTGACGAGCACACGTACAGAGCGGTTTGGAGAGGAGCCGGTGGAGTGGCGCCGGAGAACCTGACGGCATATGGCTCAACCCTCGACGCCGACCAGCAGGTGTTGGCGAACCAGTCGCGACGTCCGCCCCGGCCGATGCCAGTGATCGTCCTCGCCGACATCAGCGGAAGCATGGACGGCGAGAAGATCCACGTGCTCAATCGCAGTATCCGGAGCATGCTGCACGCGTTCGCCATGGAGAACTCCGCGCGGGGAGAGATCCACGTCGCGGTGATCGCTTTCGGCGGGGACGAGGCCGTCGTGCACCAGCCGCTGGTCCGCGCCTCACAGGCACAGTGGGCCGAGTTGACACCGCGGGGCAGGACCCCGATGGGTGGTGCGTTCAACCTGGCCCGGGCGCTGCTCGATGACCCGACCGCCGTGCCGAAGCGGGCCTTCCCACCCACCCTGGTCCTGGTCTCCGACGGGCTGCCCACAGACGACTGGCAGGGTCCGCTGACCGCGCTGCTCGGCACCCGTTGGGGTGCCCGGGCACTGCGGCTGGCCATCGGGATCGGCGTCGATCGGACCTCGGAGGCCGACGAGGTGCTGACGCAGTTCAGCACTCCCGGCACCGACGTGCTTCGGAGCGACCAGGTGCACGAGATCCCGGCGCAGTTCCGGTGGGTGACCGCGACGGTGACCGAACAGCTGCACCAGCGCACCGCACCGAGAGCCGTCCGGTTGGAGGATCTGGATTGAGCATGCAAGGCGCTGCGTGGCCGAGCAGTGTCCGGGCCGCGAGCAACAACCTGCACCTCGATCTCCTGCTCGACAACCAGTTGGGAAGCGGCGGCGAAGGGGCGGTCTTCCGCACCCGGTACGGCGGCCTGGCTGTGAAGCTGTGCGCCCCCGACGATTCCAGCCGGGACCGGATGGCCGAGCTCTTCGCCCGCCTTCGGTGGCTGCCACTGGACGGCATTCCCCTCTGCCGCCCGCTGGAGCAACTGGCGCCGCCGCATGTCGGCTACGTCATGGAACTGTTGGAGGACATGGTTCCGCTGCGGGAGCTGTGCGACCCGCCCCAGCAGGACGAGGACGCGTGGTATCTCGGCGGTGGTGGCCTACGTCGCCGGCTCGTCCTGCTCGCCCGGTGCGCCGGTGTCCTCGCCACCCTGCACGACCGGGGAATCGTCTACAGCGACGTCTCTCCGGGTAACGTGCTGGTCTCCGCCGACCTCGGATACGACGAAGTCCGGCTGATCGACGCCGACAACCTGCAGACCGAGAGCAGTACGGCGGCCCGTCGGCTCGGAACGCCCTTCTACACCGCACCGGAGCTCCTGCGCGGGCAGAGCGGCAACACCGTCTTCAGCGACGTCTACTCGTTCGCCGTGCTCGCGTACGAGGTCCTGACCATGAATCACCCGCTGATCGGCGACTACGTCAACGAGGGCGAGGTCGAGCTGGAGGACGACGCCCAGCGTGGGCTGGTGCCGTGGATCGATCACTCCACGGACGATCGTAACCGGACCCGGTTCGGCTACCCGGCCGACCGGGTGCTCACCCGGCGCCTGCGGGATCTGTTCCGACGTACCTTCGAGGAGGGGATGACCGACCCGTGGGCGCGCCCCGGCGCCGGGGAGTGGTCGGCGGCCCTGCACGCCGCCGCCGACCGCTGCCTGGTCTGCCCGTGCGGTCAGAGCTTCCTCGCCGCGCACCCCACCTGCCCGTGGTGCCGGGCCACCCGCCCGCCCGCGCTGACGGTCACCGTGCTCGAACAGTTTCCCCGCCTGGGTGAGGGGCCACCACCGTTGCTCGCCCAGGACGACCTGACGCTGGTGCTGCAGGCGCACCGGCCGCTCCTGGTCACGAACCGCACGGCGGTCCGACACGCGGAGGACCCGACCGTGGCGCTGCTCAGGATGGAGTGGGAGGGCGGCGCCGAGGTCCAGGTGCGCAACTGCGGACGGTCGATGGTGCGCCGCGTGCCGCCGCAGGGCGGCAACGGACTCCAGCTCATTCCCGGCTCCGCCACGGTCGAGCACCTGCGGGCGCCGTGGTGGATCCACTTCGACACCGAGTTGCGGCCGCACCGGATCCTGGTCCTGCAGTCGGTCGGGGCGCCCGATGCGCGCTGACGAACTGACGGTGGGCGACACCCGACTGATCCGCGTCCACCCGGTGATGGGAGCGGTGGTACCGCCGTGGCTGAAGGCGCTCGCGGAGAAGGATCGCCAGGACCGCGAGATCGAGGTGCGGCTGCCCGCGGCGACGGCCGCGTACGACCTGGCGGTGCACCAGGGCCGCCAGTACGGCCCCCTCCGAACCCAAGTGACGGATCCGGACGCGCGGGACTGGATCTCCGCGGCCGGACAGACCGTCGTGGCCTGGGTCGCCCACGCGACCGACCGCGAGGCGCACCTCCAGTGCCACGGCTTCGCCGGTGCCGACCTCGGCCCGCGGTTGGAGATCGGTGTCGACGACCGGGTCGCCGGGCAGGTCCGCGTCGCCGCCCGGGCGCGCACCGCAGGCTTCGACGAGGTGCGGGACTGGCTGCGACGGGAGTTCTGCCTGCCCCCGACGGCCGGGGGCGCGCGGGACCGGATCGTGCACAGCGGCGGGCCCCGGGACCAGCCCGCCGGGAGCGCGTTCACACTGCACGGCACCCGCTGGGTCGCCGACGTCGCGCTGGTCGGGAACGTGCTCCGGATCACCCGCATGACCGGCGCGGACGCTCGGGGGCGAGGCCGCTGGCACCGGCTGAGCGAGGTGGACGTACGGTTCGTCGACCGTGGCGCGGAGGCGGACGCGTCGGAGGCGATCCGGGCCGCCCTGCTCGGCCTCGAGTCCGACGGACGCACCTACCTCGACCTGTGGCAGGCGTACAACAACATCGAGCGGGAGGCCCTGGTCGAGGAGGCCACTCGGCTGCGGTGGGCGAAGTTCCAGTCGTGCAAGGTGACCGCCCGAGGCGACTGGCGGTTCGAGCTCCAGCCCGGCGACCGGGCCGCACGGTTCCTCGGCGCGGTGGCCGCGTACCCGGGGCGGCTGGAACTGGAAGCGGCGGGCGACCTTCCCCCGGAGCTGGCGGAGGGGCGCGGCCGGGCCACCGTGGGGGTGCACGGCGAGGTCCGTGGCGTGGCGGCGGGAAACTGGACCGTGGACCTCACCGTCACCGGGGACGAGCCGCCCCCCGTGACGGGCTACCTCTTCCGCTCGCTGTCCGGAGACCGGTCCCGGTTACGGCGGCGGGACACCGCACGCGAGCGGATCGAGAACGACCAGGCCGAACTGCCCGGCCTGCGACTGCTCATCGAGGGACGCCCGCGGCCCGGCGCGCAGCCGCGCGTCGACCCGGCACACGACCGGGCGGTGAACCGGGTCATCGGCGCGGCTGCCGGCGAGAGACCGACGGAGGTGCAGCGGGCCGCTCTCCGGATGGCGCTGCGCACCCCGGACGTCCTGCTCGTGCAGGGACCACCCGGCACCGGCAAGACGCGCTTCATCACCGACCTCCTGCGCTGCCTCGACGAACTGGGTGACCGGGCGGTGGCGGTGAACCGGACGCTGCTGTCCAGCGTTCAACACGACGCGGTGGACAACGTGGCGCGCCGGGCCCGGCGGCTCGGCCTGCCGCCGACCCGGGTGAGCAACAAGCCGGAACGGGACCGGCAGAACACCCGCCAGTGGCGGGACGAGACGGTGGCCGCGGTCGACCGCCATCTCGACCGGCACCGCCCCGAGGTGGCCGGCTGGGACCGGGTCGTGCGGCTGCGTCAGCTCGCGGCCGCCTACAGCCGGCAGCCCGTCGCCGGGCCCGATCTGACCAACCTGCTGACGGAGACGAAGCGGCTGGCCGGGGCGGAGCTGCCGGCCCGCCTGCGGAGCCGGCTGGACCGGACGCTGGCGGAGCTGCAGGTGACCGGCACGCTCGGCCGGACACTGACGGACGAGGAACGGGCCGCGGTGGCTCGGGTCGTCCGGTCGATCCGGGTCACCCCGGTCTCCTTCGCCGACGACGGCCCGGAGCGCGCGCGCAGCGCGCTCCGGCTGCTGACCGACGTGCTGGACGAACCGGCCCGGGTCCTGCTGGCGCGGGCCGCCACCGGGGACGCGAACCAGGAGGCCCTCCTCCCCAACCTGGCGGACCTGCGGTTGGCGCTGCTCGACCGGCTGGCAGCGGCCACCGGACTGCTCCACGCCCCACAGCACGATCCGGCTGTCGAGGACCTGCTGATCGAGGTCGCGGACGCGGTGCACCAGGTCCACGCCGCGTCCACCGACAGCACCGCCGAGGTGCTTCGCGCGTACCAGGACGACCTGCGGGAGGACCTCGACCTGGTGGAGCGGACCCTGGCCCGGTACAACGCGGTGCTCGCCTCGACCGTGCAGCACGCCGACTCCCGCGAGATGTCCCGGGTGCTCGACGCGCCGTTGCCGGTCTTCGACACCGTCGTCGTCGACGAGGCGGCCCGCGCCAACCCGCTCGACCTGATGATCCCGATGGCCTTCGCCCGCCGGCGGATCATCCTGGTCGGCGACCACAAGCAGCTCCCGCACATGCTGGAGCAGAAGGTGGAGCGGGAGCTGCGCCGCAATCGTTCACTCGACGGGTCCGAGCTGTCCCAGAGCCTCTTCGAACGGTGGTTCGACCTCTTCGCGAGCGAGCGACCCGCGGTGCGGACGATCCGGCTCGACACCCAGTTCCGCATGCACCCCGCCCTGGGGCGGTTCGTCAGCTCGGTGTTCTACGGCGGCCCGGACGTGGTCCGGTCCCACCCCTCCACCCATGAGCTGACCCACGACCTGAGCCCCTGGGCCGGGAAGGTCGCGGGCTGGATCGACGTCCCGCTGGGGGCGGGTGCCGAGGAACGGACCGGGTTCAGCCGGACCCGGCGGGTGGAGGCGATCCGGCTGGTGCGGGAGCTGCGGGAGCTGGCCCGGCGGGACCAGGCCCGGCAGCTCACCTTCGGCGTGATCACGTTCTACCGTGAGCAGCAGGTCCTGCTGGAGACCGAACTGGTCGACGCGGGCCTGGCCGTCCTGGACGACGAGGGAGGGTTCGCACCGGTACCGGCGATGGCCTACACCGCCGAGCCCGTCCCCCGTCAGCGGCTCCGGGTGGGCACCGTCGACGCCTTCCAGGGCATGGAGTTCGACGTTGTTCTGCTGTCGGTGACCCGGAGCAGCCCCCCACCGAGGTCCGCCCCCGACCCCGCCGAGGCCGTCCGGCGGTACGGGCACCTACTCAGCGACAGCCGCATGTGCGTGGCAATGAGCCGGCAGCGCCGGCTGCTCATCGCGGTGGGTGACTCCGCGATGGCGGAACGTTCGTCGACGCCGGAGGTGCCAGGACGTCCCGGCCGGTCGGTGGCCGAGGGGCTGGTGGCGTTCCGGGAACTCTGCGAGGGGGTGGACGGTGGTGGGATTCGGCGTTGACAGCCCGGTGGTCCTGCCGGACCACGTCCGGTACCGGGGCGACCAGCTCTGGCTGCTGTGGCCGGCCCTGCGGTACCGGGTGGTCGCGCCACTCGTGCACGAGGAGCGGCTGAACGTCTTCCAGTCGGCGGTGCTCGGGCTGGCCCGGTCCGGCTACCGGGAGGTGGGCGAGATGGCGGCGCTGCTCGGTCTGCAGGGTGACCTGGTGGAGATGGTCCGGTCGGACCTGCGTGCGCTGTCCTACCTGGACCGGTACGGCGCGGTGACCGGCACTGGCCTGCAGGCGTTGCGGGACGGCTTCCCCGACCCGACCCGGACCATCACCACGTACGTCTACCAGGACGCCACCACCGGATCGCTCTGGCCGGCGTCGACCCTGCAACCCCGGCTGGCGCAGGCCGACTGGCGGGCCCGACATCAGGTCTCCCTGCAGCTACGGACCGCCGGCGCGCCGTTGCGGGTGACCGCCTTCCCGGTGCCGCCGGAGGGCTGGACGGACACCGACCCGCCCAGCCACGAGGAGGTCGTCGAGGCTGTCTCGCGTGGTGAGCGGGCCAAGCAGGCGCGGGGTCGGGCCCGGCGGTGGGACCGTGCCGCACCGGAGCGGGTGGTCTCCCGCGTGGCGTTGATGACCTCGGGAGTGCCGGTGTGGATCCCGGTTCCACTCGTGTCGCACCAGCACGACGCGGCAAGTACGGAGACCGTGAGCTGGGACGCGTTCAGCCCGTTCACCGGCCGGTCCAGCACCTACCTGCGACGCCTGGTGGCGACCAGGTTGCAACAGGTCCCGGCGCTGCGCGAGCAGGTCGAACGGTTCGTCGGCCGGCGCAGCGAAGCGGTGGTGCTGGAGTACGACCGGCTCGACATCGCCCTGCGCCGGCGGATCGGCGAACTCCTGGAGGACCGCTTCACCGGTCTGGTCCGGGAGCACCGCGATCTCTTCGAACTGCTGACCCTGCTGGAGCGGGACATCGGCCGGGCCCGGCTGGCCGGGGACGGCTGCACCGAGCTGGGGGATGCCGTCCGCAATGCCTGGCGCCTGCACGAGGTCGTCCTGCGCGACATCGTGGCCCGGCATCCGCCACCGGCGAACGCACCCGAGCTGGACCGGTCCCTGTCCCAGTTCTCCGGTCAGCTCGGACGCTGCTGCCGGCGGCTCGGAATGCCCTTCGGTGAGCACCTCCGGGTGAGCAGGATCAAGCCGGACGACCTCCGCAACGCGGTCCGTAGGCCAGAGCGGGCCAACACGCCCGCGTTGCTCGCCGCGGTGCTGGTCTCGGGCGCTCACGGTGGGCCGGACCATCCCGTCCGACGACTGGCCGAGGCCCGCCCGAACCTGCTCACAGAGCTGACCCGCCTGTCGGCCGACCGGAACAGGGGCGGCGCGCACGCCGAGGTGGTGCCGCTCAACCTCGACACCGGCGAGGCGGCCTGGGGGCTCGCCCAGCACACCTCGGCCGCGTACCTGGGCGTCGCCCTGCCCGATCTGTCCCGGCCTCCGCGAAAGGACAACCACACCCATGGGGAAGAAGCCCCGGTCGCCGCAGCACCGCAACCTCGGGGCCCGGTCCCGGCCCCGCGCTGACGAGGTCCAGGCCGATCTGGCGCTCGCCGCGCGCCGCGCGGAGGACGACGCCGAGCTCGTCGACGCGCTGGCCACCGAGGCCCTGACGCCCGCGCAGCGGTCCCCGGAGGCGGTGCTGACCACCTACGACAAACTCACTGCGCAGATCGACGAGTACCGGCGCTGTGCCCTGGCCGCCGCGGCGCGGGAGGAGGCGGCACGGACACGGGAGGAAGCGGCGCGGACACGGGAGGAGGCGGCCGAGGCGGACCGGCAGCGCATCCGGACGGACCTGGACCTGGCGGCACAGGCCCAGGCCGAGGCGGAGGAGATTCGTGGCCGGCTGGCCCGGGCGGAGGCGCGGCTCGACGAACGGGATGCGCAGCTGCGGGACCGGGAGAAGGCGGCCGAGGCGGGCTTCGTGGCGGAGGCGAAGCGGGCCCGCGCGGCGCTCGACGCGGAACTGGCGGAGCTGCGTCGGGGCGTGTCGGCGGAGGTGGCCGCCGAGCGTGAGCGGTGGGTGACGGAGCGGACCGAGGCTCTCGCCGAGATCGAGCGGACCCGGCGGGAACAGCTCGCCGATGCGGAACGCGTCCACGCCGAACTCGCCCGGGAACACCAGCGGCTCGCGACCCGGGCGCAGCAGCTCGAGCACGACCAGGGCGCCCTGCGGGGACAGGAGATCCAGCTCGAGCGGCGGGAGCGCGACCTGGAGAGGGAGGTGACCGCGCGGGCCGCCGCAGAGGTGACCGCGCTCGACCGGGAGGTCCAGATCCTCCGGATCCAGTACGCGGCGGCCCAGGAGGCGGTCGCCGACCTGCATCGTCAGCTGGCCGAACGGGAGCAGGCGCTACTCAAAATCGGCTCTTCGGATCCCGCGCACGTGCTGGACGAGCTGGAGCGGCTCCGCGTCCGGAATGCCGAGCTGCGGGACAAGCTCGCCGCCCGGATCGGCGACGAGGACCTGGATCGGCTCCGCTGGCTGGAGCAGCAGAATCGCGAGTTGAACAGCGCACGCGAGCAGCTCAGCTACGAACTCCAGGAACTCCGGGGCGCGGCCCTCGCCGACCGGATCAACAACCTTCAGGTGAAGCAGCTCGCGGACGCCGAACGGCACTTCGAGGTCCTCACCCGCGGGTACGAGGGGCGGATCGCGGAGTTGCGGTCGGCAATCGACACCCTGTACCAGGACCGCCCCGACCCGGGTACGCCGCTCTTCCCCCGATGCGTGGCGATGGACGACGACCCCGCGCTCGACGAGCCCGGCGAGGTGTCCGGCGACCTACCGGACCTGGCAGTGCTCGCCCGCTCGCTGCAGACGACGATGTTCGCCGAACACGACCGCGCGTACCGCCTGAACGACATCTGCGTGCTGCTCGGCGGACTGGCGATGAGCCGCCTGCACCTGCTGGAGGGGATGAGCGGCATCGGCAAGACGTCCCTGCCGAGGGCGCTGGCCGGCGCGCTCGGCACCGACTGCGCGGTGATCGAGGTGCAGGCCGGCTGGCGTGACCGCACCGACCTCTTCGGCCACCACAACACCTTCGAGCGACGGTTCGAGGAGACGGAGTTCCTGCAGGCGCTCTATCGGGCCCAGACACCACGGCACCGGAACCGGCCGTTCTTCATCGTGCTGGACGAGATGAACCTGTCCCGGCCCGAGCAGTACTTCTCCGTGCTCCTGTCGAAGCTGGAGAACGACGACGGGGTGCCGATCCAACTGGTGACCCGCGGGGACGGGCGGGCGCCGCGCCAACTGGTCGACGGCACGAGCATCGCCCTGCCGCCCAACGTGTGGTTCATCGGCACCGCCAACCAGGACGAGTCCACGTTGGAGTTCGCCGACAAGACGTACAACCGGGCGCACCTGATGGAGTTGCCGGCGCAGCGCCCCTGGCTGAGCCTGGACCGCAGGCCGGTGCCCGCCCTGCCGCCGTACGGGACGGACGCCCTGCGGCGGGCCTTCAAGCAGGCGAGGCGGACCCATCGGGAAGAGGAGAAGGCCGTCCTGGCGTTCGTCGCGGACCTCGCCGGCGACCTTCACGAGCACGGCCGGGCCGTCCTCGGCCCCCGCGTGGAGAAGCAGCTGCGCACGTTCACGCCGGTGGTCGTGGCGGCCCGACAGGGCGACCCGACCGGCGAGCAGCCCGAGTACGGCGACGCCGACCAGGACGGGCGGTCCCTGGCGGCCGACCACTTCCTGGCGACGAAGGTGCTCCGTACCGTCCGAGGCCGGTACGACGTCACCGTGACGGGCCTCGGCAAGCTGCGGGAGGCAATCCGGACGGCGTGGGACCTGCACAAGATGGCGGGTGAACCGGTTCGCTGCGTCCGGTTGCTCGACGACGAAGTGCACCGCCGGGAGAGCTGACGTGGCCGATCGGACGGGTGCCGCCGACCCCCTGGTGGTGGGCTCGGTCATCGACACCTCGCGGGTTCTCACCCGGGCCGGCGACGTCGGCGCCTGGATGACGACGAACATGTTCGTCCCGGACACCTTCGAGCGGGCCTCGCTGCGCGACTTCGACCGGGAGATCCAGCGCGGCCTGGACAACCTCGCGCACGTCTGCCTCCGCCCGCACGACCGCCTCGCGCGGACGGAGGAGGTGGTCCGGGCGGATGTCGCCCGCCGGGTCCCACCAGCCGGCCTGGCCCGACTCGCCGGCCATCCGGAGGAATGGGCCGGGGTCGAGCACGGACGCATCCATCCGCTGCGAGTGCTGTCGCTGCGCTACGTCGAGGACGTCGACTTCTACGAGAACCGGGTGGCGGCGCAGCTGGTGGACCGGTTGGACGAGTACCTGACCAGGCGGATCCACGAACTGGCCCTGCTCGGCGCGGGCCTCGCCGACATGAGCGCGTTCGTGGGCGCGCTGCACGGCACCAGCTCCTGGCGGCGGCGGGAACGGATCGCCGAACTGGTGGCGGTGGCGGTGTCGGACAAGGCGGCGTCGGCCGCCGCCATCGAGGCGACCCACGCGGAACTGGCGAACGCGCGGGGCCGGCTACGGGCCCTGCGCCACTCCCCCGCACTCACCCACGCCGACCGGCGGGCGCGGTTACCGATGCGGCTCAGGTGGACGAACCTGTTCACCAACGATCGCCGGTACCGGCGGGTCGGGAAGCTCTGGGAGCGTTGGGCGGTGCAGCAGGCGGCGGAGACGGACCAGGCACGGGCCGACAGCCGGGACTTCCCCGCCGCCTACCGAACGTACGTCGCCGCACTGTCGCTGCGGGCCCTGGCGCTGCTCGGGTACCGGCCGGACGACCCGGACGCCCCCGCTCCGGCAGCGGGCACCCGGCTCCGGCTGCGCGGCCCGGCGGAGGAGTTGACGTGGTCGATGAGCGAGGACGGCACGGTCGGCGTACACGCCGGCGGGACGGAAGTGACCCGAATCGTGACCGACCCGCGAGACCTCGGCGCGAGGGTCCCCGAACCTGTCCGGCAGGGCTGGCTCGCCGATCTGGCGGCACTGCCCGGTCCGGTCGTCGTCGTCTATCCCGGCCTCCGGACCACCCGGTCGTCGCTGCCCCGCCCGGTACGTCGGGGGCTGCATCCGGCGGGTTTCGGGACGACGGCCTGCCTCGTGCCGATCAGCCCGTTGGAGGTCGAGGGCGAGGAGCGGCTGGGGCGGGCCCTCCGGTGGACGCTGCAGGGCCGGTGGTTCAGCCACGGATACCCGCTACCGGTGACACTTCCCGGTCCGGTGCCGGAGTTGCCGGCCGCAGACTGGCTGCGCCCGGTGGGCGGCCGGCGGGTGCTGCTGCTCCGCCGACCCACCCCCGAGGAGCGGTCGCACCTGATCCGGCAGGCGGTGGACGGGCACCAAAGTCGAAGCCGGGAAAGTCAGAGTCTGCCGGCAGCGCTGACGGCCGCCCTGGACGCGGCGGGGGTGGCCTTCTGCCGGTTCGACACCTGCCCGATCTGCCAGGAGCCCGGGGCGCGGCTGCACGTGCGGGACCGCGACACCTTTCAGGCGCGGTGCAGCACCTGCGAGGCCGTCTGGGGCAGCCGGGTCTGTTCGTGTGGTGCCCGGTACCCGGTGCTGTGGCCGCACAACGCCATCATCGACACCGCCGACGGGGATCGAATCGACCGGACAGCCGGTGCGGATGTGCTGGCAATGCCGTGCACCGCCACGGAAACCGCTCCCGGATCGCGGTTCCGGTGCCCCAGATGCCAAGAGTGTGCTGGGCGACCGGGATGCACCTGCTGGGCTGACTCCGACGGGCGTCAGACAGCGGAAGGCGTCATCGAGGCCTTCGCTTCGGAGACGTGAATGGTCTGCACGGGCACGATCTTCGACCAACCCGACGCCGACGCCGTCCGAGCCCAGTTCGACCGGGTCGTGGCCACCATCGGGGCCAAGCTCCCGACGGCGGTCTTGCTCCGCTCGGCTGTAGGGCCGCGAGCGGCACTACAGCCGTCGACGGCTGTCAGGTCGGTGCGGACCGGAGTACGTCCACGACCGGGCGCCGTGTGGCAACCATCGCGGGGACGGCGGTGAGCGCGGCGAAGGCGAGCAGGACTCCGAGCACGGTGGCGAGCAGCCAGGAACCGGGTGGGTACTGGACCTCGCCGGTGCTGACGAACGCGACAAGACCGATGCCGGCTGGTATCCCCGCGATGACGCCGGGTATGGCGGGAAGCAGTTGCGCTACCGCCAGGCCCACGCCGGCCTGAGCGGGCGTGGCGCCGAGCGTCCGCGCGACGGCCAGCGGCTGCCGGGCATCGAGGACCGCGGTCCAGCTGCTCACGACGGCATTGATGAGCGCAAGAATGAACAGCACGACGATGACAACGAGCAAGGCCTGGTCCATTCGCTCGCTGCGGGGGTTGGCGAGCTCCGTGTAGCCGAGGTCGAAGTGCTCCACACGGGTGTTGACGATGAGCATGGCGACGAGCGCGGTCGTGGTGATCAGCGTGTTCACGGTGACCAGCCGGGCGCGGCGCGGCCGGCGCGCGTTGATGCGCACCCCGATCAGCAGGGCGGTGGGCAGCCGCCGCGACAGCCAGATACGCCCCCGCCGGCGCAGTGGGCCATGGTCGTCGTCCTGACCCGACGGCTGGTCCGCTTCCACCGCACCGGCCGCCTCCGAACCGTCACCAGCCCCGCCTGACTCGAACGACGACCCGCTCCCCGTCCTAAGCCAAGCCGGGTAACAAGATACGGTCGGGATCATGACCCTCATCTTCGCCGACCTCGGCCTGCACCTGGGCGTCCTGGACGCCCTGCTGGATGACGCGATCGCTGCCGACGACCTCAAGGCGCTCATCGATTCGACCGGCCCCGATGGCCCCGAGGACGGCTACCCAGGTCCAGGCCCGCGCCTGGAGGCGTCACTGAAGCTGTTACATGCCGTCGCGGTGCCGTCGGCCGAGGCTGCAGCGATCACCCACTTGCAGTTCGACGGCGGCAGCGACATCTACATGCTGATCGAGCAGACCCTGGACATCGACACCGGCGGCGAGTCCGACGACTACAACGTGACGTCGCTGGAGGGCCTTCACGCACTGTCCAGCCTGCGGTCCCTGGACCTGGACGGCCACGGCTACCGTCGAGGGCCGTTGGAGCTGACCCCGCTGACCGGCCACCCGGCCCTGTCGGAACTGGTACTGACCGGGAAATGCACGGGAGCGGCGGCGCTGGAGTCGCTGCCTGCGCTACACACCCTCGACGTCTCGCTGGCGCACCTCGACGACCCCGATGTCCTGACCCGCTTGGAGGCCCGCGGAACGACGGTCCACCGTTGATGGGCGCCAGAGCCACCGGTGTCAGTAGATGATCAGGTACGGCTGCCGGTCGCTCTCCCGACTGTCGATGGCGACCAGTCGCCCAGCGGTCGGGTCGTCGGAGAGTCGAAGCGTCAGGGCTCCGTCGGCCAGGTTGGCGTTGACCGCGCCGGTGACGTCGACCGAGTACCAGCCGGGGCGATCCACCCGGACGGTCCCGAGCACGCTTCCGCCCACGCTGGACGGGCGGCTGTTCCAGCTCACGCCGCTCTCCGACCATGAGTCGTCGGCCAGCGCCCGCACCGTCACCGGTACGGCGCCGACGCCCGGCGACACCGAACCGACATGGAAGTACAGCCGGGCGGAGACAGTCGCAGTGCCCGGGTAGCCGCCGAGTCCGGCCTTCAGGTAGGCCATCCGGTCGCCGTCCGGACTCTGCGTGTCGGGGAGGTCGGCGATCTCCAACTCGCTCGCTGAGCCGTAGGCGGTGTCCGCGTACGCACCGGCGCGTACGAAGGTGTCGGCGACCAACGGCGTCGTGGTCTGCCACCTGGTCTCCACGTTCCGGGCCCGGTCGTGGGCGGATGCCCAGTAGTAGCCGGGTGCGGTGATCCGCAGTGGTTGGAAGCCCACCTCACCGGCCCGGAAGCCGATCGTTTCCGAGACGCCCGACGCCTGGCCGTCCGAGTTCGCGCTCATCGTCACGTACCGGCCCGCCATCTTGGTGAACCGGCCGTGCACGGCCGCCGCCACCGGCTCCCCGGTGACCAGATCGGTCACCCGGAGCCGCACGGTCGCCGGACCGCCCGCGGCGCTCACCGTCAGCTCGGAGACGATCAGTGGCCGCAGGTGGGTGCCGGCGGTGGTGGCGGAGACAGCCGGCGAGGCCGGCCCGACGTTGCCGTGTACGTCCACGGCGGCGACCCGGTAGTGGTGGGTGGTGTCCGGCAGCAGGCCGGAGTCGGTGAAGGTCAGGCCGCGCGACTGCCCGGCGAGGTTCTTCGGGTCGGGCGTGAAGCCCGGATCGGTGGACCGGTAGATGTTGTAGTGCTCCACCTCGGTGTCGTCGAAGGCCCGGCCGTAGACGAGATCGATGCTCTGGTGGTCGAAGGCGTTCGCCGTCGGCGGCGAGCTCACCACGCCGGGCGGGCCGGTGTCGGCCGGCAGCGGCGCGTACACGGCGTTGGGCCCCCACACCGACGGGAGCCAGCGGATGGAGTCGTAGTGGTGCATCGCGATGCCGCCGAATGCCGGACTGCCGGCGAAAGCGTCGTACACCTTCCGCAGTTCGCGCTCGGCGACGGCGCGCCCCTCCTCGCGGAAGGTGATGGTCTCCGGGTCGCCGCTCCAGGCGATGTCCAGCGTTTCCACCCCGATCACCACCGAGTTCGGCTTGCCGATCGCCTCGGCGTACGCGATCTCGGACTGGGCCTGGGCGATGATGCCGACCGACCCCTCCGCGGTGTCCCGGTAGTCCATGATCGAGATGTAGTCGCTCAGGTCCTGGATGTGTTCGCTGAGCGGTTTGGTGGCGCCCTTCCAGGTGATGCCGGTGCAGCACGGGTTGACGTCCAGCCAGCGCGGGATCGCCGGGCCGAACGCCAGTGGCGAACCCGCCGCGTTCCTGCGCTGGATCAGCTTCTCCAGAATCTCGAGCCACTGCAGTTGCAGCGCCGGCTTCTCAGCCGCGAACCCGGGATAGATGTAGGGCTCGATGTCCACGTTGACCCCGTCGAACCGCTCCGCCGGCCGCGAGGCGAGGTTGTAGTTGAGGATCTTCTCCATCTCCCGGACCGCGCGGGGGTGGTAGCGCTCCAGCCCGCCGAGGAACGGCGGTTGGGTCCCGCCGGCGATCGTGGCGTACACCGTGAAACCCTGCGCGTGGGCCCAGCTCACGAAGTCCCGCACCTCGGCGCGCTTGTCGTAGAGCATGTCCAGGTCGCCGTACCGGTCCACGCCGACATAGAGCGTGGCGATCGGCCGCGAGCCGAAGGTGTCGGCGTCGCGCGCCGTCGTCGCGAGCAGCCGGCGGGATCCGGGGTTCAGGACCAGGCCGTACGACGCCCGCTCCCAGATCCACATCGCCCGGTCCTGCGGGCCGACCCGTACCGGCTCGGCAGCGCCCGCGCCGACCGCGACGTAGACGGTCGGGCTGTACCCGGTGTTGCCGTACGCGTCGACCGCCCTGGCCTCGATGCTCACCATGGCGTCACCGAGTTCGCGGGGATCCCACAGATGGGTGTAGGTGCCCTTCTCCCCGAGCGCCCGCAGCCAGGCTCCGCCGTTGACGCGTACCGACACCTCACGCACGGTGTTGTGCGCGGCGACCGAGACGCGGACCGGTGTCGGCTGCCGCACCGTACCGCCGTCATCGGGACTGGTCACCGTCACGACCGGGACGTTGGCGGCCGGGTTGTCCACCCGCAGGGTGACGAACGGGGACCAGACACCGTAACGGTTGTCGGTCCGCTTGGCGCGCACCGCGACCTCGATCTCACCGTCCACGCCGGTCGTGTCCAGGTCGTAGTACCAGGTGCCGGTGTCGTCGCCGTCCGGGTCCACGGTGTGTACGCGGGGAGTGCTGCGGCCGTCGAGCACGACGGTCAGTTCGTACGCGTCGGTGTAGCTGCCCGACAGGCGGACGGTCCCGGCCGGCACCGCGGCACCGCTGGTGTGCGAATCGATGGTGACCGAGGGCGCGGCGGCGGAGGCGGGCTGCCCGGGCGGCAGCAGCAGAGCGGCCAGCACGGCGGCAGACAGCGTCAGCCGCGAGCGCCAGGACTTGCTTCGGATCAGGGACACGGGGGTGCTCCTCTCGGGGGGTTCAGGAGATGAGGAGGTACGGCTCGGTGCCCGCGGCGTACTCGCGGGAATCGATGACCACCAGCCGGTCGGCGACCGAGTCGTCGGCGAGTCGGAAGGTGATCTGGCCGTCGTTGAGATTGCTGTTCACGGCACCGGTGACGTCGATCGCCTACCACCCGGTGTCGTCACCGGCAGGGTGCCTAGCGGGGTCGCTCCCGCGGTGGGCCGGTTGTTCCACGTGATCGTGGGCTCCGACCAACTGTCGACGGTGAGCACGCGGACGGCGTGGGGGACGTTCACGGCTCCTCCTGCCATGTGTCGAGCCAGCGGTCCAGGTGCGCGGCGACGAACGCGTCGTCCTGCAGATCGGGGTACGCCCGGATCACCCGGTCGAGCTCCGCCGCCTGCCCGGGCGAGAGCCGCTCCCGCTCGTCGAGCAGCCGTACTTTGTCCAGCAGGCCCTGGCGCCGCAGCACCTCGTGGATTCCGGCGACACAGCCGGCGAAGCCGTTGGCGACGTCGAAGACGGCCGCGTTGGCGTCGGTCAACCTCGCGGCCGTCGTGAGCAGCTCCTCGTCGAGCTGTCCGGTCCGTGCCGCCTCGCGGGCCCGCTCGAACAGTTCCACGGCGCGGCGGGTCCACACGGCGTACTGGCCGAGCAGCCCACCCACGATCCGCTTGCTGACCTGGCCGCCACTCACCGGGAAGCGGTACGTGGTGAGCAGGTCGACGATGATGTTGTCGTCGTTGCCGGTGTAGAGCGCGATCTCCGCCGCCCGTGCGGACTCGCAGACCGCCCGGACCACGTCGAGGGTGCGGTACCGGTCGAACGGCGCGATCTTGATCGCCGCCAGGCAGGGCAGTTCGGCGAGCCGGGCCCAGAAGTCGAACCCGAGCGTCCGACCGCCGACCGCGGGCTGAAGGTAGAAGCCGAACACCGGGAGCACCTCGCCGACCGCCTCGATGTGCGCGATGAGCTCGTCGTCCGTCAGCTCCGCCAACCCGCGCAGGATCACCATGGCGAGGTGTTGACGATCTCCCCGCCCTAAAGGACGGGGATTCCCTCCACGCTTCGCGTGGAACACGCGGCGTCCGGGCGGATTCCTGCTTCCCGGCGCGGTGCCAGCACCCGTGCTGGTCTTACCTGCGCTCCACAGGCGTTTAGGCTCTCGGCGCGTCCCGCCGCGAGCACGTTGATGGCCGCGTTGATGTCCCGGTCGTGGGCCGCGCCGCACGGGCGGGTCCACGACCGGACGGACAGCGGTTTCGGTCCGTCGATCCGGCTGCACGCAGAGCATGTCTGCGACGTGGGCGCGAACCGGTCGACCTTGGCGAACACGCGCCCGTACCGGGCGGCCTTGTACTCCAGCATGGCGGTGAAGCTGGCCCACCTGGCGTCGTGGACCGACTTGGCGAGCCTGGTGCGGCCGAGACTGGTCACGCACAGGTCCTCGACGTACACCGCTTGGTTGTCGCGGATGATCCGTGTCGAGAGCTTGTGCTGCCAGTCCCGCCGGGTGTCGGCCACCCGCGCATGCGCGCGGGCGACCTTGACGACGGCCTTCTTGCGGTTCTGACTCCCGCGCTGCTTGCGGGAGAGGTCCTGCTGCAATCGCTTGAGTTTGCGCGCGGCGCGACGCAGGAACTTCGGCGCGGCGACCTTCGTGCCGTCCGACAGCACCGCGAAGTGCGTCAGGCCCAGGTCGATACCCACCTCGGAGTCGACCGGCGGCAGTGTCTCCTCCGTGTTGGTCTGCACGACGAACGAGGCGACGTATCGGCCCGCCGCATCCTTGATCACCGTCACGGACGACGGCTCGGACGGCAGGTCCCGCGACCAGCGCACATGCACGTCGCCGATCTTTGGCAGGCGCAGGCGGCCGTTGTCGAGGACCTTGAACCGGGAGTTCTTGGTGAAACGGATCGCCTGCCGGTTGTCCTTGCGTGACCGGAACCGTGGTGGCGCGACCGTGCGCCCCTTGCGCTTGCCCGTGATCGAGGCGAAGAAGTTGCGGTACGCGGTGTTCAGATCCGCCAGGGCCTGCTGCAACACCACGGCGGACACCTCGCCCAGCCACGCCCGTTGCGGGGTGTCCTTGGCCTGGGTGATGACCAGCTTTGACAGGTCGGCGTCGGAGACGTACTTCCCGCCCGCCTCGCGGACCTGCTGGCGCAGGCGCAGCCCGTCGTTGAACACCACCCGGGCGCACCCAAACGACCGTGCCAGCGCTTCGCGCTGGGCGGCGTCCGGGTAGAGCCGGTAGTTGTAACGGAGCTGCACGTACAGCAGTGTACAACGGAGTACGATCAGCGCCATGACCGACACGAACGACATCAGCGTGGCCGACCTGCGGAAAAACCTGGCCGAGATCCTGAACGACACCGCCGTCCGCAACCGGACGATCTACGTGACCCGTAACGGCCGTCGGATCGCCGCCATCGTGCCGGTTCCCGTGGCTGAGCAGAGCGAGCAAGCTGCAGGTTAAGGCACTGCTCGGGCCTTGGCGGCCCTCCCAGCGCGGGCCTTCACCCCCGCCCTGAAGGGCGGAGCACTGGCCCGCATTCCGGTAGCCGCCATGCCGCAGCCCGTCGTACCGGCGGGGGGTCTGGCGGGCGTGTCCGACCAGGGTCTCGGCGCGCCACGCCCCGATCTCGGTCAACCGCGGGTAGCGCGGGATCTCCAGCCGCCAGCCCTGGTCGTCGGTGAGGTGCAGGTGCAGCACGTTGAGCTTGTGCAGCGCGAGCAGGTCGATGAAGCGCAGCACGAACTCCTTGGGCATGAAGTGCCGCGCCACGTCGAGCATCACGCCGCGCCAGCCGAACCGGGGGGCGTCGGCCACCTCGAGGTGCGGAAGGCTGACGGTCCGGCCGGACGCGCCGTCCGGCAGCAGCTGGCGCAGCGTCTGGGCGCCGTAGAACACCCCGGCAGGCGCGCCTCCGGTGATCTCCACACCGCGCTCGTCGACGGTGAGCCGGTAGCCCTCCGGTGCCAGGCGATCGTCGAGGGTCAGGCGCACCGGGGCGTCGGACAGCACGGCGCGGGTGAACCCGGGCACCTCCGCGAGCCAGTCGGCGACCCCCTCGGCCTCGGGCACGGCCACGACCGGCACCGGCCCGGCGACACGCAGCGCACCGGAGTGCCGGCGAACCGCCGCGGGATACGGGATCAACGAGGTCATCACGCCGCCCGGTGCGCAGCGAGTACCGCCCGGAACGCGCCGAGCGCGTCGGCCAGCGGCGGCGCCTCGGGGAACCAGGCCCGTTCCCACTCCAGGGACAGCCAGGCCCGGTAGTCGAGGCGGTCCAGCTCGCTGAGGATCTGGCCCAGCGGGACCGCGCCATGCCCCGGCAGCACCGGAGCCAGGTCGTCGGTCGCCCGGACGTCCTTGAGCTGTACGTGTCGCAGCCACGGCGCCAGCGCGTCGGCCGCCTCGCGGGCGCTCTCCCCCACCCGCCACGGGTTAACCGCGTCCCACAGGGCGGCCACCACGGGCGAGTCGACCTCGGCGAGCACCGCCGCGACGGCGCGTGCCGAGCAGAACACGTCGTGGGTCTCCAGCAGGACCGTCACCGGCCCGCCCTCGATCCTCCGGGCCACCTCGCCGAGCCGCTGCACCGCCACCGGATGCGGGTCGGCCTGGCCGTCCCGGCCGCCGAAGACCCGCACGTAGCGGGCGCCCAGGTGCTCGGCGATCTCGACGTGGTGCAGCAGGTCGGTGACCGGGTCACCGTCCGGTGCCGCGACACGCACGTACGAGGCGACGCAGATCGGCTCGACACCCGCGTCCGCGAACCGCTTCCCGGTCTCTCGCAGCGTGCCGGCCGGGGTGTCGGGCGCGACCGGCTCACCCTCGGCGCAGCGAAGCTCCACGCCGTGGCAGCCGGTACGCCGGGCCAGCTCCAGCACCGATTCGACCGGCTCGGCCGAGCAGCCGAGGGTGCTGAACGCGAGTCGGCCCGCTGCCCACGCCGGTACCGTGTCGACGCCGCTCACGCCGCTGAGCCGAATGGTTCGCTCGCTCCGCTCGCTCACGCCGCCACCTCCACGGTCGGACCGGGGATCCGCACGGTGTCGGCACGCTCGGCCGACTCGTACAGCGCGAGCGCGGTGGCCACGACCGACTGCCCGTACGCCGCGTCGACCGCCGGCACCCGCCCGTCGCGGCAGCTCGCGACGAAGTCCGCCAACTGCTCCCGGAACGCCGCCACGATGTCGTCCTGCTCGGGCGTGACCACCTGCACCGCGTCGTCCCCCTGGTACGTCCACAGCCCGTCGCGCCGGGACAACCGCAGCGCGCCGTGCTCGCACACCACCTCGGTCTCGTCCTGGAACGGCAGGCCGGTCCCGGTGACCGAGAGCATGACCCGTACCCCGTTCGCCAGTTCCAGCAGGCCGACCGACTCGGTTTCGACCTCGACGCCCGGCTGGTGCCAGACGTACCCGTGCACGCTGACGGCGGGCGCGTCGCCGAGCCAGTGAGCCTTGTCGATACTGTGTGTGCCGACGTTCATCACGATGCCGCCGCCGGCGAGCGTCGGGTCGAAGAACCAGTCCGGCCGGGAACCCCGCTCGTACCGCGCGGTACGCCGCTCGGTGATCACTACGGGCCGGCCGAGGCTTCCCGACCGCAGGGTCCGCCACGCCTCGCGGACCGTCGGCAGGAAGTGCAGCACGTGGCCCACGGCAAGGCGTACCCCGTGGGTCGCGCAGGCGTCGATCATCCGCTGGGTGTCCTCGACGCTGGTGGCCATCGGCTTCTCCACCAGGACGTGCAGTCCGGCTGCGGCGGCGTCCACGGTGATCGGTGCGTGCAGCGTGTGCGGCGCGGTGATCAGCACTCCGTCCAGCCCGCCGGCGGCGAACATCACGGCGTGGTCGGCATACGCGCGGGCGCCGAACCGGGCCGCGAGCTGCTCGGCGGCCGGCAGCCGTACGTCGCAGACCGCGGCGACCTCGACCTCGGGCAGGCCGGCGGCCGCGTCGAGGTGCAGGGCGGCGACGCTGCCCGCCCCGATCACGCCGACGCGGAATGGTCGATTCCCCCATGTTTCGGTCACTGCACGTTCCTTTCGATCAGGACAGGTGTGTCGGTAGGGCGAGGGTGGCCAGGGGCGCTCGGGGGCGGACCGTCCCCACGCTCGTGGTGACGGGGCGGCAGGCGAGCGCTGATCAGCCCTTGAGACCGCTGGCCATCGCGCCGCGAACGAAGTAGCGCTGGGCGAGCAGGAACAACAGCAGCATGGGCAGGAGCGACATCAGCGCGGCGGCGGTGACGAGCTGGTCGTTGCCCATGAACTGGCCCTGCAGGCTCATCACCCCGATGGGCAGGGTGTAGTTCTCCGGCGAGGTGAGGTAGATCGTGGGCTCGAGCACGGCGCCCCAGGACGCCATGAAGGTGAATACGCCGAGTGTCGCGAGTGCCGGCTTGGCGAGCGGCATGTGGACCCGCCAGAACACCTGCCACGGGTTGGCTCCGTCGAGCGCCGCCGCCTCCTCGAAGTCGCGGGGGATCGCGAGGAACGTCTGGCGCATCAGGAAGATCCCGAACGGCGTCGCCAGCCAGTACGGCACCACCAGCGGCAGCATGGTGTCGAGCCAACCGAGGTGCTTGTACAGGATGAAGTTGGGGATGATCGTCACGACGGTGGGCAGCATCAGGGTGCCGAGCGCCGCGGCGAGCAGCACGTCCTTGCCCGGCAGTTTCATCCGGGCCAGCGCGTGGCCCACCATCGCGCTGGTGACCACGTTGCCGACCACGGAAAGGCTCGCGATGAGGAAGCTGTTCCAGGCGTACAGGCCGAAGGGGGCGCGTTCCCACACCTGCGTGTAGTTGGACCACTCGGGCGGGTGCGGGAGCCAGACCGGCGGCACCGCGACGTACTGCGCGAAGCTCTTCAGCGAGTTGGCCACGGAGGCGACGAACGGAACGACCATGATCGCCGCACCGAGGCCGACGAACAGGTACGCGGCCGGGTGTCCACGTCGGTCCTGGCGGCGCCGGACCCGGCCGCGCCGACCGGTCTCAGGCATAGTGCACCCACTTCTTCTGCAGGCGGAGCTGGACCAGCGTCAGGAGGAAGATCAGCGCGAACAGCACCCACGCGACTGCCGACGCGTAGCCCATGTTGAAGAACTCGAAGCCCTGCTGGTACATGAAGAGCACCGTCATCTCGCTCGCCCCGTTCGGCTGGCCGGCCGGTTGGCCCCGCATCGGTCCGGTCATCACGTAGACCTGCTCGAAGGCCTGCAGGGTGGTGATCGTCGAAAGGACCAGGACGAGGAACGTCGTCCCCGATATCCCGGGGAGGGTGACGCGGCGGAACCGTTGCCAGGCCGACGCGCCGTCGATCTTGGCGGCCTCGTACAGCTCCTCCGGGATGTTCTGCAGCCCGGCGAGGAAGAGCACCATCATGTAGCCGACGCCCTTCCAGACCGCGACCAGGGCGAGCGTCGGGATGACGAGCACCGGACTCTGCAGCCAGGTCGCCTGGGGCAGGCCGAGCCACCCCAGTACGGTGTTGGCCATCCCGAACTGCGGGTTGAAGACCGCGTCGGCGACGTACGCCACGACGACCCACGACGAGATGACCGGCACGAAGTACGCACTGCGCAGTAGCGAGATCCATCGCAGGCGTTGGTTCAGCGCGACCGCGAGCAGCAGCGCGAGGATCGTCTGGGTGGGTACGAACAGCACCGCGAAGTAGGCGGTGTTGAGCAGGCTCCGCCAGAACGCCTCGTCACCGAGCAGGCGGCGGAAGTTGTCCAGCCCGACCCACCTCGGTGGGGAGAGCGTGTCGTAGTCGGTAAGGCTGAAGTAGAGCAGGGCGAGTACGGGCCACGCGGTCAGCACCACCAGGTGTGCCAGGTACGGGAAGGCGAACACGGTCGCCCACGCCCGCTGACCGAAGCCCGGCCGTTCATCCCCGGTTCTCCTTCCGTCCCGGGGGGAGGGGCGACGCCCCTGTTCCACCCGGTCCTCGATGGTCGTCACAGCGCCACCTCCTCCCTCCGTCTGGCGGGGCTGACTCACTTCTTCGCGTAGAAACGGTCGATGATCTGCTGCGCATCCCGTTGCGCCTCGGTCAGCGCGTCACCGACGGGCCGCTCCTTGGCGAGCGCCCGGTCGACCTGGTTCGCCACGGCCGTGGTGTACTCGGTCCACACCGGGTTGAGGCCGAGGTCGTCGGCGTCGGCGAGGGCGTCGAGGAATGCCTGCCGGTCGGCCGGCGGGGTACCCGGCTTCAGGAACACGTCGGACGCGGCCACCTTCTTGTTGATCGGGATCGCCTCGCCGATCCCGGCCCAGGTGGTCTGTGGTTTCTCCGAGGCAAAGTAGGTAATCCATTTCCAGGCGGCCTCGGCCTTCCGCTGGTTCGCGGCCTTGTTGATCACCCAGGAGTTCGCGATCGCCACGTGGCCGCGGCCCGCCGGGCCCTTCGGCATCGGTGCCACGCCGAGGTCGATCTTCGCCGCGTTCGCCGGGATGGTGCGGGCGTAGATGCCGAACTGCATCGCCACCCGGTTGCTGGCGAACATCGTGTGCGGGCTGCCCAGCGCCTTGGTCGTGACCACGTCGGGGCCGGCCTTCTCGGTGTACATCGCGTTCAGCATCCAGTCCAGCGCCGCACGGCTCTGCGGGCTGTCGACGACGACCTTCCGCCCCCCGTCGGCGACGACGTCCCCGCCGAACGCCTTGACCATCGGCCACCAACTCTCGGTGAAGCCGGGCGAGTAGACGCGCATCCCCCACACGTCGGGCTTGCCGTCACCGTTGGTGTCCCGGGTCAGCTTCTTCGCGGCCGCGGTGAGGTCGTCGTACGTCCAGTCTCCGGTCGGCTCGGCGACGCCCGCGTCGGCGAACATCTTCTTGTTGTAGAAGAGCACCGGGGTCTGCGCGCCCTGCGGGAAGCCGTAGATGTGGCCGTCGGAGTCGCGGTTGAGGTCCACGCCGTAGTAGTCGTCGGTGTTGACGGTCTTCACGAAGTCGCTGAGGTCACGCAGGCTGTTGCGGCCGGCGTACTCCTGCACCAGCACCCCGTCGGAGAGCCACACGTCAGGACCCTTGCCGCCGGCGAGTTGGGTGCGCAGCCGCTTGAAGAAGTCCGTGTACGGCGCCGACTCCAGCTCCAGCTTGATGCCGGAGTTCGCCTTCATGAACTCGTCGGCGAGCGAGCGCATCGTCTTGTCAGCCGGGCCGCCCGCTTCCGCGTAGTAGCCCAGCCTGATGGTCACCCGGCCGCCGCTCTCCTCGTCGCTCGCGCCGCAGCCGATCATCGTCGCGGCGAGCGCCGCGACGCCTGCCAGGGCGACGAGACGCCGGCCTGGCGAGAAGCGTTGCATCCTCATCGTGGATCTCCTTGTGTTGGTCGCCCGGCGGGCAGCGGTCTCGGGTCACCGCCTCGACGGTGCGCCTGGCCCTCGGCCGGTCACGGACTACCGGTCGCGGGCGGCGCCGCACGAGGCCCGGATCGCCAGGCGTGGTTGCAGTTGGGTCTGGTGCACGGGGGCCGAGGCTCCCTGCTCGATGCGTCGCAGCAGGACCTCGGCGGCGAGCTTGCCCACCTCGGTCTTCGGCGGGGAGATGGCGGTGAGCGGCACCTCGCCGAGGTCGGCCACCTCGTCGTCGTAGGCGATCACCGCCAGCCGGTCCGGCACGGTCAGCCCGAGCCGGCGCGCGTGGGGCAGCAGTCCCGCGGCGTCCCGGTCGCCGAGGCAGAACACCGCGGTGATCTCGTTGTCCCGGCAGATCTGTGCGTACGCCGCGAGCTGGTCGGACGTCCATTCCTCACGTCGGACCGCGGCCGCCGGGAGATGAGGCAGGCCGAAGTCTGCGACCGCGCGGTCGAAGCCCTCCGCCACCATGTCGGCGGTCGCGGTCCGGATCCGGCCGAGGTGGCCGATCCGCTTGTGCCCCAGCTCGACGAAGTGCCGTACCGCGGCGTAGCCCCCGCCGAGATGGTTGGTGCAGACGTACGGCGTCGCGTCGTCCGGCGCGGGAGCCGGCGGCCTCCGTTCCACGAGCACGTACGGGACCGGTAGCCGGTGCAGTTGGTCGACGTACTGCTGGGGCTTCTCGATCAGGTGCAGGTTGGGCACGAGCAGCAGGCCGTCGACGTCTGCGGCGAGCAGTTGGTTGATCTGCTGCGCCTCCAGATCCGGGTCGTACTCGGAGCTGGAAAGGATGATCCGGACGCCGGCGCTGGTCATCACCCGCTCGATGCCCTCGATCACCCGTGGGTAGAAGTACGAGGTGGACGGTACGAGCACCCCGACGAAGCGGGCGCTACGCCCGACCTGCGCTGGTATCGCCACCACGTAGGTGCCGGAGCCCTGGCGACGACGTACCAGCCCCTCGTCCACCAGCAGGTTGATCGCGCGGCGGACCGTGTTGATCCCCACCTCGTGGGTGTGGGCGAACTCCTGCTCGGTGGGCAGGCGTGCGTCGACCGACCACCGACCTTCGGCGATCTGTTGCCGAAGGTAGGCCGCCAGGGCTCGGAATTTCGTCCCCTGAGGGAATGAATCCAAACCATCAATGTCGGTCATGGCTGAGGATTCTTGAGCAGCAGACAAACCTCCGTCAATCCCTCCCGGCAAGAATTTTCCCTGCTTGACGCGGCTCGCCGGGCAGGTATGCTCCGGATTGCCATCGACTAGTGGGAATGAATTCATTCCCAAATAGATGCCACGGAAGGTGGGATTCGGCATGCCGGCTCTTGGGCCCGAGCACACCGGGGCACTGAACGGTCTCGTCGTGGAGCGGGTGGAGACCTTTGTGGTCGAACTCCCGACGATCCGTTCGTTCGAGATCGCCGGAGGGACCGTCGCGACCGTCGGGCAGCCCAGCCGGCGGGTGCTGGTGAAGGTGACCGCGGACGGAGTCGTCGGCTGGGGCGAAGCCACCCCGACGCCGTCCTGGACCTACGAAACCACCGAGAGCATCGTCACCACCATCGATCGCTACCTCGCGCCCGCGATCCTCGGCGCACCGGCGTGGAACCTCGACGCGGTCACGGCAACCTTCGACCGGGTCATCAACCGCGGCTTCACGATCGGTGCGCCGATCGCGAAGTCCGCGATCGACATCGCGCTACACGACCTCGTCGGACGGGCGGTCGGCGTCCCGCTCGGAGTGCTCTGGGGGCAACGTCGCGTCGGACGGATCCCACTCGGCTGGATCATCTCCGCCAAGACCCCCGAGGCGGTCGCCGACAGCGTCACGGAGGGCCACGCCCTCGGGTACACGGCCTTCAAAGTCAAGATCGGGCTGGCCGAGATCGACCAGGACCTCGCGTTCGTCGAGGCGGTACGCCGAGCGGCGCCGAAGGCGGCGATCTGGGTGGACGCCAACCAGGCGTACCAGGTCGACCAGGCACTACAGGTGGCCCGCCGGCTCGCCGAACTCGACGTCGCCGCGTTCGAGCAGCCGCTGCCGGCCAACCAGATCACCGGGCTACAACGGCTGCGGGACCACTCCCCCGTGCCGGTCGCGCTCGACGAGAGCCTGCGCCACCCCAGCGACCTCGCCACCTTCGTACGCCTGGACGCGGTCGATGTCGCGATCGCCAAGGTGCAGCGCAGCGGCGGCCTCACCCTGTCCCGGCGGATGTGCGCCCTCGCCGAGGACAGCGGGGTACGCCTGATGGGCTCCGGCCTCACCGACTCCGACCTCGGCTTCGCCGCCTCGCTGCACCTGTTCTCGGCGTTCGGCATCGACACGCCCGTCGACCTCAACGGCCGACAGTTCATCGAGTCCGCCTACGTCGGCGGGCACACGGTCGAGGTACGCGACGGGGAGGCCGCAGTACCCACCGGCCCCGGCCTGGGCGTCGACGTGGACGAAGCCGCAGTACGAGCCCTGGCCGTCGACGTGCTCCGCGCCGATCCGCCGGCCAGATCCCACAGAACTCGTGATGCCGAGTAGGCCCAGGCCGGGTCCGATGTGCGGATCTTTGTGAATAGGCAAACGGTCGTTGGTAGCCGTGTCACCTGCGATCGGTCGTCAGTCAGGTTCACGCGTCAACACGATGGCCCGGCCGTCGACGTTGAGCACGTGCCCGGCGCCGAGGCGGGCCAGGGGCGTTTCCCAGTGCACGTGCCCGCACACGGTCAGGGCCGGCGCCTGGGTGCGCAGATGGGCGCCGATGGCGGGATGGCCGGGCTGGTCGTTGCCCTCACCCTGGGGGCCTTCGTGCAGGACGAGCACGGCGGGATCGGCGGCGAGCGCGGCGCCGATGCGGGCCAGCTGGGTGGGTTCGCTGCGGCGGCCAGACCGGCGCGGGTCGCCGATGATGCTCCCGACGCCGGCGAAGCGCACCCCGCCGTGGTCGATCCAGCCTCCGTCCAGCAGCGCCGCGGCTGGGCCGAGTTCGGCCAGCTGGTCGCTGGCGATGACGTCGTGGTTGCCGGCCACCCCGACGACCAGCCGGCAGCCGACCGCGACCAGCGCCCACCACACGTCGGCGACCTCGCCGGAGGCGCCGCGCCGGTCGGCGTGGGTGGTGGAGTACAGGTCCCCGACGAGGACCACGGCGAGGCGCTCCGACGGTGGGATGAGCCCCTGCTCGGCCCACACCGGCAGATAGTCAGCCAGCGCGACGCCCAGCAGCACGGGCGGGCCGCCCCACGGCGACGGCGCCACGCCCTGCAGATCCCCGGTGACCAGCACCGCGTCGCAGCCGGAGGGTAACGCCTCGACGCCCAGGCGTCCGACCGCTAGCCGGGCCGCCTCGGTGCCGCCGCCGGACCGCGCCCGCTGGTAGGTCACCTCGGTGACCGGTTCGACGCCACGGCCGGTGATGCGCACGCCGACACCGTAGCCGCACCCCGCCACCACAGCGCTGAGATTTGCTGGCGGCAGACGGGGCAGGCTGCATGGGACTCTCCTTGCGCCGGCCCGGCGTCCGCAGCCGTTTCAGCGCCTGCCTGGTGGCGATCCGGATCAGGCACGCGCGCTGGTCCAGCACCGTGCCGAGGTCGACGCCCACCCACAGCAGCCAGGTCTCCTGCAGGACGTCTTCGGCGACGGCGGAGCCGAGCATCTCGTAGGCGGGAGTGAACAGCAGGTTACGGTGAGCGACGAACGCCTCGGTGGCCGCGTCCATGCGACTGCCACGAGCTGCGGCCGTCGGTTGCTCACTTCGTTCGCTCATCGCTGGTTCCTGCCTGTTTCGTTCGCGACCGTGCCGATTCCCCTGCGATCCCGGTCCCCGCCGCTTTGTGACACCGACGATCGGTGGGCTACGTCACATAGGTCCCGCTGTCACAAAAAGCGGGCCGCCGGGATCTCTTGCACGTAACGACGCAACACCACGAGCAAGGAAGTCACAGCATGTCCACACCCACGACGACCAACCTCCGGTCGCGCATGCCCAACCCTCTCCCGTTCGGCCCCGAGATGGCGGAAGTCGGCGCAGGCCTGCACAAGGTCTCAAGAACGGTTCGATCCACCCGTCGACCATCAGCCTGCTACAGCTGCGCGCCGGGCAGATCCTCGGCACGGCGATGGGGTCGCTCATCATCGCGATCGCCCACATCGGCTTCTTCACCCCCGGCGCTCTCATCGCCGAGCCGATCCCCGGCATGCCGCCCGGCCAGGACTACAGCGAGTAAGAGAGGCACACAGCATGAGCATCACCAGGTTCGCGGCGGCGGGAGCAACCGGGCGGCTGGGCCGCCACGTCGTCGACGTCCTGGTTGAGAGAGGACACCAGGTCGTGCCGATGTCCCGAGTGAGCACCGACCCGGCCACGGGCAACGCGTTCACCAAGCTACGAGACGTTCCTTAGAGCAACTGGGTCAGCTTGCCACCGCGTTGGAGGAGGGGCCGGCCGCGCACGGCTGGGTCGAGGACCAGCGCTGGGCCCTGGGCCGGGTGGCGGGAGCTGATCGCCCGGCTGTTCCGGCAGCGGTACCCCCTGCGGGGTGTCGTTGTTGTTGCACCGCATCGGGTTCAGCCCGCAGATCCCGAAGCATCGACCGGTCGAACGCGACGAGGCGGCGGGAGGTGTGGCCGCAGGCAAAAACAGCGGCGGCCGAGCGTGGAGCGTGGATCTGCTTCCAGGACGAGGCAGGTCACACGCTTCGGCCGCCCAAGGCCCACACCTGGGCGCCCCGCGGACGCACGCCAGTGATCCGGTGTCCGACCCTACTGGGTCGGCCTGGTCCTCATCGCCGCCGCCTGGGTTGCTGATCGAGGAGATGCCTTACATGCCTCAGATACCACCGACCCCGCCCGCGCCGCTGCCTGCGCTGCCGTCACTCGGGTTCCGGTGTTCGTCAAGTCGTCTGCGGGCTTCAGTCGACGCCTGCAGGTTACGAATCTGGCCATCGTCGAGTGATGCCTTCTGCTGGGAACGACGCCACAGCCAGACCGCTGCAACGACCGCCAACACGATGATCAGAACCATGAGCCAACGCATGTCGACCTCCGTCTGTTGAGCGACCATAAGCCCGATTGACAGCCCGTGCACCTATCGCTGCTCTCAGTATGCGCAGCTCCAGTCAAGCGGACGGCTTGCTGACGCGCTGTCGGGCATCAGCTCGCGGTCGGGCATCTCGTTCACCTCGCGGCAGGTCCGGGCTCCGTGGATCGGTGGACGGTGCCGGCAGATGAAACTGTCAGTGCCCCAGTGATGCTGGTGGGCGATTCGGGCGAGAGCCGGGGCTGCGGGATCGACTTCGGTGGTGCGACGACGGCCACGTCGGCGACGAACGCGTCGATCTGGCCGCGGGTAATGCCGGGCATGCAGATGATGTGGCTGGTGTCGCCGCCACTCCCCCACCGCCGCCTGGGCGAGTCAGATTGGCCGGTCACGGCAAGGTCCCGAGGTGCCCGATCCTCCGCTTGCGCGTATCACGGGAAGCCCGGTCGGTCATGTAAGGAACCCCGGTGCTTGATCAGCCCGGTGGGACGCTTGGGCCCCGTTGTTCGACGGCGGGCATGGCGCTGTCGACGACCAGATGTTCATCCGCGTGGCCGGATCCAGAGCAGCCTGTCGGCGTCGTCGGACTGGCTGTCTGGCCGCGGCGACGTGCTGGTCGAGGTGACATAGACGCCGTCTTGGTACGGCAGGACCGCTCGTGCGCGTTCTCCGGAGCTGAAGGTGGGTTCGAGCGTGCCGGTGGCGTTGTTCAGAACGTAGAGGATCTGCTCGCTGAGCGCGGCGATGAACAGGTCGTCGCCGGCGAAGGCGATGCCGGAGGACGCCCAGGTGTTGCTGCCGGATTGGACATGAGGTGCGTGCATGCCGTCGCGCTGTTCGTCGCCCTGCACCAGCGGCCAGCCGTAGTTGCCGTCGGCGACGATCCGGTTGATCTCGTCGTGGCCGGATTCGCCGTGTTCGGACGACCAGTGCTGGCCGGCCGGGTCCCCGGCGAGGCCTTGCGGGTTGAGGTGCCCGTAGGAGTACACGTACGAATCGTCGAAGGGGTTGTCGGCCGGGACCCGGCCGTCGGTGGTCAAACGCAAGGTCTTCCCGGCGAGGCTGTCGAGATCTTGCGTTGCGTCATTGTCGTGCCGCCATCCGGTCGTGGCGTAGAGGTGGCCATCGACTCCGACGGCCAGGCGGCCGCCGTTGTAGAGCTCGTGGCCCGGGATGCGGTCGAGAAGTACACGTCGCTCGGTCCCAGGCGTTGCCGTCGAAGGCGAGTTCGGCGGTGCGGTTGGTCAGGCCGGTGCCCGGATCGTAGGTGTAGTAGACGTAGGCGGTCCCGGTGTCGGCGAAGTCGTCGGCGAGGGCGAGGCCCATCGGTCCACTGCCGCCGTTGCGTACGACCAGGTCGGAAGTCTGCACGCGGTGGCGGGTGAGGGTGCCGTTGGGCCCGATCATGGCGATGGTGCCGTCGAGTTCGGTCACGATGATGGTTTGATCGGAGATCCTGACTTCCCACGGGTACGAGATCGTCGCTGACGACGGTGACTTCCCAGTCGTCGGTCGTCCGGCCGATCAGGCCGGGACCGGTGTACGCGTCGTCGTCAGTCCCGTCGGGGAGCGCGGCGGACGGTGCAGGTCCGGTGTTCTCGGGTAAGGCGACCCGTCGGCGACGACGGCCGGCAAGCACCAGCAACGCGGCCAGCGTGATCGTGATTATGTGCGTGTGGAGTCTCCTGGAGGCATTCGTATCGACGCACTCGCTGACAGCCGGCGCAGTGCCGTCGTCAAGGTGTGCAGTCGGTGTTCGGGGTGGGCCGACAAAAGCGCGTTTTTCCGCCGCTCTATAGACGTCCTTCAAAGCGCTTCTTAATATGATCCCTGCCGTTCGGCGAATTCCCCGCCCCCCGTCAGGAGACAGACTTGTTCAGGCATTCACTTCCGCTGGTCGCGGCGGCTGTTCTCGGCCTTTCCGCCGTGGCCACTCCCGCCCAGGCCTCCCCCGTCCAGGCCGCTCCCATCCAGGCCGCCCCGGCCCAGGCCCGCACGGTGGCGCACTCCGACCTGGGCGTCCAGGTCGCCCCCACCGGTTGCACGACGTGGGTGGAGTGGGTCCAGGAGGGCAGCAACAGCTACTACTACGGCCGCGGCAACGTGCAGTGCGCCACCGGCCGCTACAAGGTCAAGCTCCAGTGCCGCAACCTGCAGACAGGCGTGGGATACGTCGTCTACGGCGGCTACGCGGTGAACGCTCCCGGCACGGCCACTACCCAGTGCTACAGCGGCAACGTCGCCGAGGGCGTGTACCCCGTCGAGGACCCGCTGCCCACAGTCGGTGTCACCGGTTGCGTCTCGTGGGCGGAGTGGGTCCACGAGGGGAGCAACCACTACTACGGCCGGGGTACCGCCCAGTGCGACACCGGCCGCTACCGGGTCCAGATCCAGTGCCGCAACGTGCAGACGGGCCAGCGGTACATCGTCTACGGCCCGACGGTGAACGCCCCCAGCATTTCCACCACCACCTGCTACCAGGGCAACGTCGCGGACGTCGTGTCGGGCGTGCCAGCGTGAGGGCTGACGGGTAGCCTGCACCGCGACTAGGGCGTGTCCTGTGAATCAGGGCTGGCTCCGAGAATCCCCTCGGTGATGCCCGGCAGAGCTTGGGTTAGGACAGCGGGCTGGGGTGGCCGGGTGATCAGAGAGATCGTGACCTGGCCCGGTACTGGGGAGGGCAATAGCTGATCGCCGGGATTGGCCCACCAGCGGGCTGCCAGGAGCGGCACGAGAGCCGGAGTCTGGCGGTGGCAGGCGATACGGAGGGTGGCCTCGATGGTGGGGCCGAGCTGTGGAGCGGCTCCGAGGGCGGAGAGCTTGGCTCGGACAATCTCACCGGCCAGGTTGATCGTGGAATAGAGCACCGTTTGACCTGCCAGCGGCCGCTTTCCTTCCCGCGGGGGTGCTGCTCCTTCGGGCAGGACCAGGACCAGGGGCGAGACCCCAAGGAGCGTGCGCTGCAGCCCGCGGGGCAGGCTGGTCTGCTCGGCGATCGAGATGATCGCGGCGTCCAGCAGGCCGTCATGGATCTGCTGAACCAGCACCGGCCCGTGGTCGACCTCGGGATGGACCGTCACGCCGGGCAGCTCGACGTCCAGGGCGGTGAACACGATCGGAGCAAGGGCCTGGATCGTGCCGACGGCCAGAGAGGGCGCGTCGGTGGTGGCCGCCAGGACCTGGTCGGGCAGCGCATCGATCTCGGCCAGCAGGCGGGCAGCCTGACGGGCCAGTTCCCTCCCGACCGGGGTAGGCCGAGCCCCTGTCGTGTCACGGTCGAACAACCGGGTCCCGAGTCGGCGTTCCAGGGCCGCCAACCGACGGGACGCCGACGGCTGGGTGGTCAGCAACTCCTTCGCGGCCGCACCGACCGAGCCGTGGCGGGCGACGGCCTCAGCCAGCGTCAGGTCCTCGATGCTCAGGCGGGAGGTCATGCCCACAGTGTATGAGCAGGCTTCGCCGAGTGTTCTCTACCTGCGGTGACGTTGCCCACGCAGGATCGAGGACGTGAGAAGATCTCTGCTGCTGCTGACCGTGATCACGTTCGTGACCTGGATCGGGACCCGCATGACCGCGGTTGCCCTGCCCCTGGTCGCACTGGCCGAGACTGGCGAGGTCTGGGCCACCGGGCTGGTCGGTGGGATGGCCGGCCTGCCCCTGCTGACGGTGGGGTGGTGGGGCCGAGGACTGCGCGACCGGCTGATCTCCGGACGGGCCCTGGCAGCGGTGATGGCCGTGAACGCTGCCGGTCTGGCCGTCGTGCCGGTGGCGGCACTGGCTGGGCAGGTCGGCGTGTTCGCGTTGTGCGCCTCCGGGTTGGTGACCGGAGCAGCGGGCGCGCTGCTGGGGCCGGCACAGCGGGCCTTGGTTGCCGACCTTGCCGACGTGCACGTGGCCCAGGGCGGCCAGACAGGTTCGGCTCGGTGGTTGGCCTGGCAGGACCTGGCCCACCGGGTCTCAATGATCCTCGCCCCGCCCGCCGGGGCCTGGCTCGTCGTCGCGTGGGGCGCGCAGCCTCTGCTGTGGTGCGAGGCCCTCGTCGTCGCTCTGGCGGCCGTGGTGATGCTCGCAGTACCCGCAGCCCACCGGCACGAGCCGACCCCGGAGGGCGAGACGCCCGAGGGTGTTTCTGCGCTGGACGTGGTGCGGTCTTACCCTCAGGTCGCCGCAGGGGTCCTCATGGCCGGGGTCGGCGGGGTCTGCTGGTTCGGGTTCAGCCTGGGCCTGGCCGTTCTCGGCGTCGAGCACGGCCAGCCCGGCGCGTTGATCGCTGCCGGGATGAGCGGGTACGGGACCGCCTCCGTGATCACCTCGCTCCTGGTCCCGCTGGTCATCGACCGCTTGCCACGGGTGCCGCTGATGGTGGTCTCCTGGGTCGTGCTCGGGGCCACGTTCGTCCTACTCCCCACGGCGGCGCCGAGCCTGGCCGTCATCGCCGCACTGGCAGCGGTGGGTGGGGTGGCCATGCCGTGGGGGATCGCGGCCCTGAACGCTCTGATCAGCGAGCAGACCACCGGGGCGGAACGCAGGGCGGCGTTTACCGTGCAGACCGTCCTGCACTCGGGCGGGTCCTCCCTGGGCCTGCTCGTCGGCGGCGCGCTCATCGGGTGGGCCGGGACCGGCCCTGCCCTGGTCGCTACCGGCCTCGCCCAGGTGCTGGCCGCAGCAGGCGGGGCACTGTGGGCCTGGAAGGCCCGCGACAAGGCCATCGCGGGGCAGGAGCGTTGGCGGGTACAGCGCGGGACCGTGGCAAAAGGCGCACGCACCAGTTCCTGAGGAAGAGCACGACATGACTGGGCGTGACGACCTCACCGACGAATAGTGGGACCTGATCGGCCCCCTCCTGCCTTCCTCCGGCAAGGGCGGGCAGTGGCGCGACCACCGGCAGGTCGTCGACGGCATCCGATGGCAGCTGCGCACCGGCGCACCTTGGAGGGACGTCCCGGAACGCTACGGGCCCTGGAAGACCTTGCACGAACGCTTGCGGCGGTGGACCACCGACGGAACCTGGGACCGCATCCTCGCCCACGTCCAGACCCGTGAGGGCGACGCCGGGAAGATCGAATGGATCTTCTCGATCGACTCCACCGTGGTGCGTGCACACCAGCACGCGGCCGGCGCCCGGAAAACGGGGGCCTGCCACGCAGCCGAGATCGAGGGTCTCGCGCAACCCGGGGAGGCCCTCGGCCGCTCGCGCGGCGGACTGAGCACCAAGATCCATCTGGCCACCGACACCCGAGGTCTGCCCGTGGTCGTGCTGCTCACGCCCGGGCAGGCCGGGGACAACCCCCAGCTCTTGCCACTGCTTGACCAGTTCAGGGTCAAGACCTCCGGCCCCGGGCGACCGAGGAAGAGACCAGACTGCGTGCTGGCCGACAAGGCTTACTCCAGCCCCGCCACCCGCCGTGCCCTCAGGAAGCGCGGGATCCGACTGGTCTCTCCTGAAAAAAGGACCACGCCGCCCACCGGCTTCGCCGGGGCTCCCGGGGCGGGCGCCCCTGTCGGGTTCGACGCCGAGGCATACAAGGGCAGGAACGTCGTGGAGCGGTGCTTTAATCGGCTCAAGCAGTTCCGGGACCTGGCCACCAGGTATGCGAAACGGGCCGTCTACTACCGGTCCTTGGTTGTCATCGCCGCGATCATGCTCTGGCTACGTTGATTCGCAGGACACGCTCTAACGACCTCGTGCACGGTTGCGGATCTTTAAGTATCGATGGTCGTTGTTCCTGGCATGGTTGGTGCTGCGATCATGATGAATCGTCGGATGACGGGGCTGTCCCGGCTGGTGATCGAGGGCCTGGTTGTGGAGCTGGCGCCGCGCTGGCAGGCCCGGCACCGCGATCGGCTTGCCGCGCGGGCGCGTCGGCGCGGGATTGGCGCTGGGGCGAAACACCGGTTCGCGTTCAGGGATCGCCTGTTGGCCACGCTGGTGCATCTACGGCACGGGTTGACCCATGACGTGGTGGCCGCCTGGTTCGGAGTGCACCGCTCGACGATCACCCGCAGTGTCGCCGAGGTGCGGCCGCTGCTGGCCGAGCGTGGCTGCCGGGTGCCCGACGGCGTGCGGCTACGCACCCTCGCGGACGTGGTGGCCTACCTGGGCCACCACCCGCAGGCGTTGATGGACGCCACCGAGGTGCGGGTCCGCCGACCGGTCGAGGGCCGGGCAGGCCGGGACCGCTTCGTATCCGGCAAGGCCCGGCTGAACACGATGAAAGCCCTGGTGATCTGCGATCCGGCCGGTCGGCTGCTCTTCTGCGGCGAGACCCGGCCGGGCTCTATGCACGACATCACCCAGGCACGGACCGCAGGCCTCGTCGACCTGCTTCTCCACACGCCGATCGGGGTTCAGGTCCTCGCCGACGCCGGCTACCAAGGACTCGGTACAGACACCGCCGGCGCGGTGATCACCCCAAAACCCAAACCACGGAAAGGCCAGAAGTCGCTGCCACCGAGCGTCATCGCCGCCCACGACGCGGCTCGAAAACGGCACTCCTCACAGCGCATCCGAGTCGAGCACGTCATCGGCCACCTCAAGAACTGGCGGATCCTGGCCCGCTACCACGGCCGACGCGAACACTTCGACGCCTCCATCCGCGCCATCGCAGGCCTGCTGTCCGACCACCAACACACCGACCGCACCGAACACACCACCAAGCGACCGAAGGCCCTACCAGCCACAGCCCACCACCGATGAAGCGGCCAATCCACGAGAAGACGGCGACTCCAGACAAAGGTCGTAAGGGACGTCTCGTAACTCGGTGACCGTGGCGTTGGCCGGCACGGTCAGGGGTGAACGGGACGTTCAGGCGGGACGTCGACGGGATAGCCACGCTGCGTTGAGCCAGGCGGACCCAGGCGCCGACATCGGTGGGTTGCTGGCCACCAGCCAGGAGGTCGAAGCCACCCTGTGTGGTGGTGAACGCGCCACTGGCGTAGAGGTTCAGGGTGAGCGGGCGCGTCGAGTGGTTGGTGACCGCGACGTAGTCGGTCAGGGTGGCGCCGGGGTCGAGCTTGTAGGTGAACGCCGGCCGGCCGTTCGGGCCCTTCGCGGTCGACGGTGCCGCACCCCAGGTCACGGCCGACGGAGCCGACGATGCGCCAGGCGTCGGAGCGGGCGGTGCCGGGGCAGCGCCGAGCAGGGCGATGCCGGTGGCGATGGCGGCGAGCAGGCGCATGGGGGAGACGGTTTCCGTTCGTGAAAGTACGAGAGGCGGGGCGGGCGGGTCGCGACAACGGCCCGACCGCCCCGCGACCGTCCGGCGGCCGGCTTACGGCCACCGGACGGGTTCGGGCGATCAGATCGCGGTGAGGGTGAGGGTTGCGGTGTAGGTTCCCGCGGCCGTCTCGGTGGGCAGGCTCAGCCGCAGCCCCGCACCCAGCTGTGCGGTACCCCGCCCGGCACCGCCCGGCGCCGATCCCAGCACCGCGCTGTTGCCGAGGCCGCCGCCGCTGCCGACGACGTACGGTGCCACCTCCGGGCCGGCGACCACGCCCTGCCCGGCACCCTGGGTCAGGACCTGTGGGGTCCAGCCGAGGTAGCCGGCGCTGAACGTGGCTCCGTCCGGACCGGTGAAGTCGGCCGGGATCTGCCCGGAGGCGCTCCATCCCGGCTGACCGGCGCGGGTGTCGGTCACCGTGACCGGCCGCAGCTCGCCGTTGCTCTCCCACCGGTCGCCGGCGGTGTTGAGCTGCGCGGGTGGTAGCACCACGGCCCGGTCGTCCGGGTCGACGCTGATCACCAGCGAGCCCTGCGTCTCGTCGATCGACGCGGTGATCGTCTGCGAGGTGCCCGGCTCCAGCGGCGGGAACGCCACCCACAGGGTCGCCGGTTCGCTGGTCGCGACGACCGCGTGGTCGTCGTCGTGGAGCTTGGCCACGTACTCGCAGGCGTTCAGCTCCCGGGTCGCGGTGAACGAGTAGCTGGCGCCCGCCTCACCCGGAATGACGGTCCAGTCGTCCGCGCCGGGGCACTTGCTGAACCAGTGGTAGTGGTCCAGCTCGGTCTGCGGGGTCTGCACGGCGGTGAGCGTGACGGTGTCGTTGGGCTGGTACTCGTCGGCCATGCCGCTGATCGACAGGCTGACCTCGGGTTCGTTACCGGGCAGCTCGCCGACGAGGAACGAGTAGTCGCCCGGCCCGGTGCTGACCGTCGTGCCGTTGGTGAGTGTCGCGTCGGCCTGGAACGTCAGCGTGTAGCTGCCCAGCGCGCTGAACGCCCAGTTCGAGTGCGCGTGGGTCTTCACCGGGACGTCGATCGCGTCGGGCAGCCCGTCGTCGCCGCGGAACTTGATGATGGGACCGCCGAAGGAGTCCTGGGTGAACAGCGTGACGTCGCCCGGTCCCTGCACGTCGACCAGGCTGAGCCGCACCGTGTTTCCCTCGAACACCCCGGAGTCGAGCGTCGTGGTGTTCCAGCCCGGCCAGAGCAGGTCCGGGTCCTGGGTCATCGGCAGCAGCCAGACCTGGCTGCCGGCCGGCCCGAGGAAGGCGAAACGGGGATCGTCCGGAACGGCAATGGCCGCCTCCGGCAGGACCTGGAACGTCACGTCCGCCGGGTCCGCTTCACCGCGGGGCTGACCGTGTCGTCGTTGACCCTCAACGACAGTGCCCCACCCTCGTAGTGCACGTCGACCGCGTCGGTGTGCCCCTTGGACAGCACCACCTTCTCCGCCGCCGACGCAGCCATGGGCGCCAGCACCGTGCCGGCGACCACCACCGCCCCGGCGACCAGGGCCGCGAAGCCGCGAGCCCTCACCGTCGCATTCATTCCTCCCCTTTCACATCGCGCACCTGCACGCGGTGGTACACGTGGTGACATCACCACGACGCCTTGCGCACTCCCGGCATCTCGCCGCGCAGGGCCACTCTCGGAACCGGACCCGGGAGAGCCCGAACCGGGTCAGCACCCCACGCGGGCGGCCGTCGATCTGGTCCCGGGACCGCAGCCGCACCGGACTGGAGTCACGCGGCAGCCGGCTGAGCCGGCGGACCGCCTCGGCGCGTACGTCCGGGTCGGTATCCGGGTGAGCGACCAGCCGCTTCAGCTCCGCCCGCGCCTGCGCGTGCCTCGCTACCAGTTCCTGCCGGCGCGCCTGCCGGTTGACCAGGCTCTTTTTGGCCATCAGCGGGCCTCGCGGAACTCGACGTGCCGGCGCACGACGGGGTCGTACTTGCGCAGGACCAGGCGGTCGGGATCGTTGCGGCGGTTCTTGCGGGTGACGTACGTGTAGCCGGTACCGGCGGTGCTGCGCAGCCGCACGATCGGGCGGACATCGGTCTGGCGGGCCATCAGAGCTTCACTCCCCGGGCGCGCAGCTCGGCGACGACAGTCTCGATGCCCTTACGGTCCACGGTCTTGAGCGCCTTCGCCGTCAGGGTGAGGCTGACCCAACGCCGCTCCGAGGGCAGCCAGTAGCGGTGGTTCTGCAGGTTGGGGTTCCACCGGCGGCGGGTGCGCCGGTGGGAGTGGGACACGGCGTTGCCGAAGCTGGGCTTCGCGCCGGTGACGTCACAGCGTCTGGACACAGTGGTCGCTCCTTGATCTGAGCCGTAACGATAACGACAATGATTTTCAGTCTTACATCAGCCGTTCGGCCATGTCCACGCCGGGTCGTCGACGATCTCGACGGCGCAGTGGGCGCTCAAGCGGTAGCCGACACCGCGCAGCGTCGTCACCACCGGCAGATCGGTGCCGATCTTGGCGCGCAATCGCCGGATGTGGACATCCACGCTGAGGACGTCGCCTGCGCGCCGCGCCTCGACCACCTGAGTCCGCACATCACCGTTCGCTCCGGCGGCTTCCATGCGCTTAGAATGACAATCGTTTTCAAGTAAGTCGAGAGGAATCCGATGTCGTCGTCACCACAGGCCCCGACCCACACGCCGACGGCCGGCGCGGACACCCGCCCGTCGCTGACCGTGCTGTCCGGGTTCTGGCCGGCAGTGACCTTCGCCGTCGCCCGCGCGCTCCTCGCCGCCGATGAGTCGCTGTTGCTGGTGCGGCACGACCTCACCGGGATCCGTGACGGCGTCGTCCGCCGGGTCGTCCGTTCCGGCACCGGCATCGTCGAGGACGAGCAGGTTGCGCTGCGGCACGGATGCGTCTCCTGCACCCTGCGTGAGGACGTGCTGCCCACCCTCGTCCGGCTCACCCGTACGCACCCCGGCCGGGACCTGGTGCTGATGCTGCCCGAGGTGGTGGAGCCAGAGGCGGTCGCCGCCGCCTGCGCCCACTGCCTCGTCGACGGCGCACCGATCACCGATCTCATCCGGGTCGACTCCTACGTCACCGTCCTCGACGCCGAACACCTGCTCGACGGCCTGGCCAGCACCGAGGACCTCACGACGCTCGGCATCCAGGCCGCCGAGAACGACCACCGCGCGCTGGCCGACGTCGTGGTCCGCCAGATTGAGTACGCCGACACCCTGGTGCTCTGGGGACAGTCCCGGGAGGGGGAATTCGACACCGGCCGGATGTCGATCCTGCTGCAGCGGATGGCACCATGGGCGACCCACCTCCGCGTCGACGGCGACCTCGTCGACGCCGGCACGCTGACCCGCCAGCTGCGCCACACCCATCGGCACCGTCCGGAGACCCCCGGGGTGCTTGCCCGTGGTCTGCAGGGCTACCTCCTCGGCGCGCACGAGCCGGAGCCCGACTGCGGAGTCGTCTCCGCCGTCTTCCGGGCCCGCCGCCCGTTCCACCCGCAGCGCCTGCACGACGTCCTCGAAGAGGTCAACGCCGAGGTCATCCGCTCCCGGGGCCACTTCTGGCTGGCCAGCCAACCCGACACGGTGGTGGCCTGGGAGTTCGCCGGCGGCGGCCTGGCCATGGGATCCCTCGGGCACTGGCTGGTGAGCCTGCCCGAGGACCGCTGGGACCACGTCGAGGACCAGCGCCGCCTCGCCGCCGCCCTCGACTGGGACCCCTACTACGGCGACCGGCACCAGCACCTGGTCTTCATCGGCCTCGACATCGACCCCGTCGACCTGCACCGCACCCTCACCGGATGCCTGCTCACCGACGCCGAACTCGCCGACGGCGAGGAGACCTGGCGCACCTACCACGACCCCTTCGCCGGCTGCTTCCCCCTCGGGGCGGAGGAGCTGACCGACACCGACACCGACACCGACACCGACACCGAAGGAGTACAGCCCGCATGAAGCCCGGCATCCACCCCGAGTACCGCCCCGTCGTCTACCGCGACAAGGGCGCCGACTTCGCCTTCCTCACCCGCTCCACCGCCACCAGCGACCAGACGATCGAGTGGACCGACGGCAACACCTACCCCGTCATCGACGTCCAGATCTCCTCGGCCAGCCACCCCTTCTGGACCGGCAAGCAGCGCCTGCTCGACACGGCCGGCCGGGTCGAGAAGTTCCGCCAGAAGTACGCCCGCCGCGGACCCCAGGGCAGATGAGCACCGTTGCGCCGGTCGACTGGACCGAGCTGGCACCGCACTTGGTCGACGCCGTCCGGCGGGACCGGGCCTGGTCCCTGACGGTCGCCCGCGAGCTGGTCGCCCCCGGCGACCGGCTCGCGGGCGACGTCGGCTGCGGCGCCGCCGGGATGGCGCTGGCCATCGCCCGGATGTTGGTCTGCGGCCGGTCGTCGCGGTGGACCCGCACCGGCGGGCCATCCTGGAAGCCCTCGGCAGGCGGGTCGGCCGATTGCGGCTCACCGGCCTGCTCACCGCCGCCGACCTCGACGCGTGGGACCGGCTCCTCGATCCGACTGACGAGGAGTGGCCGGGTCACCGCGACGACCTGATGAGAACCGCGGCTCGATGGCTTCGGCACGAGGCCACGACCGTGCCGCCGAACGCGGGCAGCCGCACGGCACCGATCCGGTCGAGCTACGGGCCGCCTCACGAATGATGGCAACGATCAGCGGGAGCACTCCACGCAGCGGCCGAAGATCTCCAGCATGTGGCCGACGTCGGTGAAGCCGTGCTGGGCGGCCAACTGATCGGCCCATCGCTCCACGGCGGGCCCGGCGACCTCCACCGTGCGTCCGCACTGGCGGCAGACCAGGTGGTGATGGTGTTTGCTCTGGCTGCACCGGCGGAACAACTGCTCGCCGCCGGGCAGCCGAGTGGAGTCGACCTCGCCGGCCTCGACCAGCAGCTGCAGCGTCCGGTACACGGTGGTGAGGCCGACCCGCGCCTTCCGGGCGAGCAGCATCTGATGCAGGTGCTGCGCCGAATGGAATCCCTCGACCTCGCGCAGCAGCGCCAGCACCTCGCCACGTTGGCGGGTGTTGCGGGTCACGTTCGGCATCGCCTGGGTCACCGTGATCGGATCCTCCTGTACTGGCAGCCGTCGTCTGCGCGGCGCCTTGGCGCTCGCCTTCTGACTGCGATGCCACCATTATGCGTCGCTGCGATCGACGCCCTGCCTCGCCCGTACGCTCGCCGCACGGCATCGCGACGACGCTTCTTCCGGACGCGCGGCGGCGGGCTGTGGCATCGCGACGGCGACCCGGATTGCGGTGGTCAAGGTCGGGCCGCCGCTGGCTGGTCGGGCAGGTTCGATCGTCCGCGCAGCGTCGGTGGTCGCGGCGCCGGCACGTTCGGCCGGAATGAGCTCGAACACCTCAACGGTCACCTTCGACCACCGGTCCCATCAGGGCTCGGAACTGTCCGCCCGCCGGATGAGTTCGACGACCGCATCGATGTGCTGGGGCTCCTGTACGGGACCGATCAGCAGTCCGCGCCGTTGCGCGGATCGGCTGCCGGCGAGCAGGAGCAGAGCGGGCGCGCGGTGACAGACGCCGAGGCACTCGGCCCGGATCAGGACACCACCGTGACTGGCCCGGACCGCCTGCCGGAGGACCTCGGTGAGATTCTCCGGCTCGCCCTCGGACACACGCAGATGGCTGCGGTGGCGTAGCGCGCGGCAGCGGTGTCCGTCGCAGTAGGCGACGGTCACGTTGGCGCCCTCCGGCGGCGGGCTGCTCATCGGCGGAACGCCATGAGGGCATGACCGGCGCGCTGGTGGAGCGCCGTCGCGTGGGTGAATCCGGCCCGACGGGCCGTCTCGCCGTGCCAGTCGGCCGGCGCGACGAATTCGGCCGGGTCCAAGCCGCTCAGCGCGGCCCTCCGCTCGTTCAGCAGCGGTGCCATCACCGGTTCCTCGGCCAGCCTGGTCCACCACGCAATCCACGGGTCGGTGCCGCAGCCCTGGCGCCGCGGGGACACCGGGGCTTCGGGCATGGCGTCGGCGACAAGGAGCAGCCCGTCCGGGCGCAACAGGTGTCGGGCCTCGGCGTACCAGTCGTGTATCCGCTGTTCGGGGAGGTAGTGCACGGTCATCAGGGCCAGCACCAGGTCGTACGGGCCGCCGGCGGGCGGGAGCCAGCGTGCTGAGCTGATGTCGGCCCGGACGGTACGCACCTGGGGCAGGGCCGCATCGGCCAGGGCCAGGAGGGCCGGGTCGACGTCGAGCACGGTGACGTGCGCGTCGGGCCACCGTCCCAGGACCGCCTCGGCGGTGGTGCCCGGCCCGCCCCCGACGTCGAGCACCCGCTCCGGTGGGCGCCCGTGGATCTGTTCGACGGCGGTGAGACCGGCGGCGAGGAGGTCGTCGCGGCCGGGCTGGTAGTGGCGCATCATGGTTTCCCAGTCGCGCCGCCACCGGGCGACATCGTCCGGGTCGAGGGTGCTCGGCATCGTCAGGCCGGGACCGGTTCGGCATGGTCGTGGTCGTGCAGGTCGCCCAGGTCCCATTCGGGGAACGGGTCGGCAAGGGCCCGCCAGGTGTCCTGTCCGGCGGTGATCTCGGTGTCGGTGAGCAGGCAGGCGGTCAGCGCCGCCCGCAGGCGCTCGCCGTCCAGGCCGACGCCGATGAGGACCAGTTCCTGCTGCCGGTCACCGAAGACCGGATGCCAGCGCGACTCCACCTCGGCCCGCTCGTCGGGATCATCCGGCCACTCGCCGGACACCACCACCGGGACGCCGACCGGGTCGCACCGCCCGGACGGCCCGGCCTGCGACCACAGCGCCTGGACGTCCGGGCGGCTGGCCAGCCACAGGAACCCCTTCGACCGGACCACACCGTAGCCGTCCAGTCCACTGGCCAGGAGGTCCCACAGCCGCTGCGGATGAAACGGCCGGTGGTCGCGGAACACGATGCTGGAGATGCCGTACTCCTCCGTCTCCGGCACGTGCCCGCCGTTGAGCTCGGCCACCCACCCGGGTGCGGTCTCCGCCCGCTCCAGGTCGAACCGACCGGTGTGCAGGATCTCCCGCGGCGGCACCCGCCCGTGCACGGCGGGCACCTGCCGGGCGGCCGGGTTCAGCCGGGTCAGCAGCGCCTGCACCACCGCCAGATCGTCCGCGGCCACCAGGTCGGTCTTGTTGACCACCAGCACGTCGGCGAACTCGATCTGGTCGACCAGCAGATCGGCGATGCCACGATCGTCGCCCTCGTAGGCGGCCAGCCCACGGGCCTCCAGGCTCTCCCCCGCCTCGATCATGCCCCGCACGCCCGCCGCGTCGACCACCGTGACCGTGGTGTCCAAGCGGGCCAGATCGTCGAGGACCTGCCCGCCCTCCATACCGAAGGCGAACGTCGCGGCCACCGGCATCGGCTCGGATATGCCGCTGGACTCGATCAGCAGATAGTCGAAGCGGCCCTGTCGCGCCAGCCGGGCAACCTCGTCGAGCAGATCGTCGCGCAACGTGCAGCAGATGCAGCCGTTGGTCAGCTCGACCAGCCGCTCCTCCGTGCGCGACAACGACCCACCGTCGCGCACCAGCGCGGCGTCGATGTTCACCTCGCTCATGTCGTTGACGATCACCGCCACCCGAAGCCCGTCCCGATTGGCCAGCACGTGGTTGAGCAGACTGGTCTTGCCCGCGCCGAGGAACCCGGACAGCACCGTCACCGGCAGGCGACCGGTCATGGCTGATCCACCACCTGACGCCCCTTGTACAACCCGCAGTGCACGCACGCCCGGTGCGGCACCACCATCTCCTTGCGCGGGCACGGACACGGCGTCAGCTGCGGCACGTTCGCCTTCCACTGCGCCCGTCGGTGCCGCGTGTTCGACCGCGACATCTTCCGCTTCGGAACGGCCATCAGAGTCTCCTTCGTCGAGGGGTCGCGCCACAGCTTAACGGCACTGATTTTCGTTTTCTAAACCGCCTTCGCCCTCGGAACCCGCCCCGGGCCTCAAGCCCCCCAACCGACAACGGAAACGGGAACGGTTTCCACTATGGTGGCGGGATGAGCGACGAGTACCAGACCTCCGGGGAGTACCTGCACCTGCTCAGCGAACCGGCCTGGCAGGCCCTGCGTACGCCGGTGGCGCTGGCGCTGCGCGACGCGGCAGGTGACGCGACGCTGCTCGACGTGGGCGCCGGCACTGGCCTCGGCACGGAGGTGCTCGCCGCGGCCGTCCCGGACGGCGACGTGGTCGCGGTGGAGCCGTCACCGGTGCTGCGGGCGGTGCTGCTGTCCCGCCTGGCCGCCCGACCCGACCTGCGGCGCCGGGTCACCGTGGTCGCCGGTGATGCGCTCGGTGTCGACCTACCCGCCCGCCTCGGCGCCGTGCTGGCGATGAACATGATCGGCCACCTCGACCCCGACGGGCGCCGGGCGTTCCTGCGCCGGGTGGCCGAGCGCCTCGCCCCCGGCGCGCCACTGGTGCTCAACCTGCAACCGCCGACGGAACCGACACCGGTCCCGTTCTCGGTCTTCGGCACCGTTCCGGTCGGCCACCACACCTACGAGGGCGGCGGCTCCGCCGAGCCGTCCGGCCCCGACGCGGTGACCTGGCGGATGCGTTACCGGGTCCTCGACGCCGACGGCACCGCGCTGCGCGAGGACCACGCCGACTACCGCTGGCACGTCATCCCGGCCGATGCCTTGCTCACCGAGCTGACCGAGGCGGGCCTGACCGGCGAGGTCGGACCACTGGACGTCGTCCGGGCCGTACGCCGAACCTGAGGCGCCGCCGGGCGGATCCACCGCTCCCGAGGCGGCGGGCCGCCCCCGCCCAGGGCGGCCCGTCAACCGCTGCCCCGACAAGCCGGCCGACACGTCAGAGACATGGCCATCGCACCCCGACCCCGCCGCCGCGCCCGCCGCGGTCAGGCGGATCACAGGAGCAGCCTTGCTCAAAATTAATGAAAACCATTATCGTCTGTCGGTCCATCCGCTATCGGAAGTACAGGCCGTGACACGTCATCGCAACGCCGTCGCCGCTCTCCTCGTCGCCGCAGCCGTCCTGACCGGCTGCGGCAGCGCCGACCCCGCTCCCGCCACCACGCCGGACGTTCCTTCCGCCCCGCCCGTCGAACCGGTCACGCACCGGCTGAGCGTCACCGACGTGCGCGGCACCAACGTCACGCTCAAGGCGAAGCCGGAGCGGATCGTGTGCCTCACGGGGTTGTGCGACGACGCCCTGGTCGAACTCGGCCTCACCCCGGCGGCGACCACCACGCCCAAGCTCCTCACCCGCCCCGACTACCTCGGCCCGGCCGGAACGGCGGTGCCGGCGCTGCCCGGCATGTTCGGCAACGAGGACGTCGCTTCGATCGCCACCACCAAGCCGGACCTCGTGATCGGCTTGGCCGGGGTGCATGACCAACTGCGGCCGGCGATCGAGAAGTTCGCGCCGCTGTGGCTGGTGGAGGTCAAGACCTACGAGGACTCGGTGCGCTACCTGCGCGACATCGCCACGCTCACCGACCGGGGCGCACAGCAGGCGAGTGCCGAGCAGAAGTTCCGGGACCGGCTCGCCGCAGCCCGGGCCGCCGCCGACCAGCGCGGCTTGCGGAAGACGACCGCGCTGGCGATGTACGGCGGCACGTCGATCGGTGTGAACACCTCCGACGACCTGCTCGGTCACCTGCTCTCCCAGGTCTTCGACTACCCGTGGCCGAGCAAGGGCGGTGGTTTCGACACCGCCCAGGCGTACAGCGTCGAGGAGATCCTCACGCGCGACCCGGACATCGTGTTCATCCAGTCGTTCACCTTCGGCCCGGACGCCAAGACGGTCAGCGCGCAGTACGCCGAGAACCCGGTGTGGAAGCGGATCACCGCGGTCCGTGAGGGCCGCGCCCACGAGGTGCCCGCGGAGCTGTGGGCATCGGGCCGTGGCACCCGGGCGTTGGGCCTGATCCTCGACGAGGCAGTCACCAAGGCCACGGCGTGACCGCACCGACATCGGCCACCGGCGGCACGGTCGGGACGGCGCTCACGCCGACCGGGACGGTTCGCCGGTGGTCGGCGGTGGTCGCGTTGCCGATCGGCCTGGCCGCGGCGGTCCTGCTGACCCTCGGCCTCGCCCTGCCCGCCGATGGCGAGGTCGCCCGGGTGGTGCTCTGGGAACTCCGGGTACCCCGGCTGCTGCTGGCGCTGCTCGGCGGAGCGGCGGTCGGGGTGGCCGGGCTGCTGATGCAGGCCGCGCTGCGCAACCCGCTGGCCGTACCCGAGTTGCTCGGTGTCTCCACCGGCGGTGCGCTCGCGGCTGCCGTGGTGGTGGTGTGGGCGCTTCCGGTCCCGGCGGCGGCGCAGCCCGTGGTGGCGCTGGCCGGGGCCCTCGGCGGCGGCGCGCTCTGCCTGGCCGCGGCCGGGACCGGCCGTGGGCCGGGCGCGGTCCTGCTGATCGGCGCGGCGATGTCGACTGCGTTGCAGGCGGTGCTGCTGGCGGTGATGGCCGCCGCCGACCGGCTGCAGTACGACACGCTCTTCCGCTACCTGGTGGGCAGCCTCACCGGGATCACCTGGGACCATGCCCGGCTGACCCTGCCGTGGCTGCTGCTCTGCGCGCCGCTGGTCGTGGCGGTCCTTCCCGCCCTCGGTGTGCTGCGCCTCGGCGACGAGGCCGCCGCCGCGCTCGGGTTGCGCGTCGGGCGGGCACGCGTCGCGGTGCTCGGGCTCGCCGCCGTCCTGGTCGCCGTCGTCGTCGGCCCGTGCGGCCCGATCGCCTGGATCGGGTTCGTCGCCCCGCACGTGGCCCGGCGGGTACGCCCACACGCCGATGCCCGGGCCCTGCTGCCCTGGGCGGCGGCGTTCGGCGCGCTGTTCACCACCGTCGCCGACCTGGCCGCTCGGCACGTGTTCGCGCCGGCCGAGACCCCGCTGGGTGCGTGGACGGCCGCCGTCGGCATCCTCTCCGGCCTGGTCCTGGTCCGTAGCCGGAGCACGTCGTGAGGTGGTGGTGGGCGGTCTCGGCACTGGTCCTCGCCGTCACCGCCGAGATCGCCGTCGGGCGGGGCATCGACTGGCCACAGCTGGATCCGCTGGAGCAGCGGATCCTCGTCGAGTTGCGGCTGCCCCGCCTGGTCACCGCGCTGCTCGCTGGTGCCGGCCTCGGCGCGGCCGGACTGTTGCTGCAGGCGGTGCTGCGCAACCCGCTCGCCGCGCCCGAGCTGGCCGGGGTCAACCCCGGCGCGGTGCTGGGCGTGCTCGGCGGCCTCCAGCTCGGCCTGGTCCCCGCCGACTCGGCCGCCGGGGCGCTGGTGGCGGCGCTTCTCGGCGGGGCCGCCGGCGGCTCGCTGATGTGGCTGTTGGCCCGCGACGGCTCCCCGGCCCAGGTCGCGGCGTACGGGCTGCTCGGCTCGGCGGCGCTTGCCGGTCTCACCACGCTGCTGCTCGCGTGCCAGCCGAGCCGGTTCGGCAACGCGATGCGCTGGCTGGTCGGCTCGGTCGACGGGCGGGTCTGGGCGCACGTGCGGGTCGCCTGGCCGTGGCTGGTCACGGCGCTGCTGCTGGCCTGGCTCTGCTCCGCCGTGCTGGGCATGCTCGCGGCCGGTGACGGGCACGCCGCCGCGCTCGGGCTCTCACCCCGGCCGGTGCGCGCGCTCGGTCTGGCTCTGGCGGTGGCGCTGGCGGCCGGTGCGGTGGCGCTGGCCGGTGCGCTGGCCTTCGTCGGGCTGGTCGTTCCGCACGTCGCCCGTGCCCTGTGCGGGGCGGACCTGCGCCGGGCGCTTCCGGCCGCCGCCCTGCTCGGGGCCACCGCCGTCGTCGGCGCGGACGCGGTGGCCCAGGCGCTCACCGTGCTGGTGCAGTCCGGGTCGGCGGGGCAGCGGCTCGGGGTGCCCGCCGGGGCGGTGACCGCCCTACTCGGGGCGGCAGCGCTGGTCGTCGTCGCCCGTCGTTCCCCGCACGTGGAGGTGTCGTGACCGAGCCGGTCTTCACCGTCGAGCAGGCCCGCTACCGCTACCGGGACCGGATGGTGCTCGACGGGGTGTCGCTGACCGTACGGGCCGGCGAGTCCGTCGCGCTCGTCGGGCGCAACGGCTGCGGCAAGTCCACCCTGCTGCGGCTGCTCACCGGCGCCGACCGGCCCGAGAGCGGCCGGGTGCTGCTGCGCGGCCGCCCGACGTACGCGCAGCGGCGGCGGGACGTCGCCCGGCAGGTGGCGGTGCTGCACCAGCAGTTGCCGCCGGTGCCCGGGCTAACCGTCCGGCAGCTCGTCGCACAGGGCCGCTACCCACACCGGGGGCCGCTGGGCATGCTCTGGCGACCGGAGGACGCCGAAGCGTCCGCCGCGCTCGCGGCTACCGGCGTGACCGGGTTGGCCGACCGGCAGGTCGACACGCTCAGCGGCGGGGAGCGGCAGCGGGTCCGGCTGGCGCTGGCCCTGGCCCAACGGACCCCGGTGCTGCTGCTCGACGAGCCGACCACCTTCCTCGACGTGCGCCACCAGTTGGAGGTGCTGACCCTGGTACGGCGGCTGCACGCCGAACGGGGACTGACCTTGGTGACCGTGCTGCACGAGCTGGACCACGCCGCCCGGTTCACCGACCGAGTGGTGGCGCTCGCCGACGGCCGGGTCGCCGCCGACGGGCCGCCCGCCGAGGTGGTCACGCCGGCGCTGCTCGCCGACGTGTTCGGCGTACGCGGGCGGGTGCTCGCCGACGCGCACACCGGCACGGTGCGCGCGCTGGCCGACGAGCCGCTGGAGCAACGGTGATCGCCCACCGGGAACTGGTCCGGCTGGCCGGTGCCGTCACCGGGCCGGTCGTCGGGTGCGCGGCGCTGGGCATGGCCGTGTCGGCCGCGTACGTCGGTCAGGCGCTGCTGGTCGCCGGCGCGCTGGCGGCGACGGCCCGCCGGGACCTCGACGCCGCCGCCGCGCTGCTGGCCGGTGCGCTCGGGACGATCGCGGCGCGGGCCGTGCTGCTCTGGTGCCGCGAGGTCGCCGGCGCGGCCGCGGGTGCCCGGATCCGGGCGCGGCTGCGCGACCGGCTGGTCGCACGGCTCGCCGAGCTGGGCCCCGCCTGGCTCGCCGGATCGCGCACCGGCCGCACGCAGGCCACCCTCGTCGACGGCGTGGAGGGGCTGGACGCCTACTACCGCCGGTACCTGCCGCAGGTGCTGGTCACCATCACCGTGCCGGCCCTCCTGGTGGTCTGGCTCGCCACCGTGGAGCCGGTCGCGGCCGGGCTGCTCGGCGCGGCCGTGGTGCTGGTGCTGACCGTCCCCCGTATCTGGGACGCCACCCTGCTGCGCCGGGGGCACGGCCGGTGGGCGGCGTTCACCGCGCTCGCCGCCGACTTCCTCGACACCCTCCAGGGCGCGGCCACGCTGCGCGCGTTCGGCGCGGTCGGCCGGATGCGGGACCGCATTCTGGTACGCACCCACGACCTGCACACCACCACGATGGCGCAGCTACGCCTGTCGCTGATCGAGAGCGGGATCAGCGCCCTGCTGATCCAGGCCGGTCTCGCCGCCGCGGCCGTCGCCGCGGCCGTCGCCGCCTACGCGGGCCGGGCCGACGCGGCGACCGTGTTCCTGGTGCTCCTGGTCTCGGTGGAGTGCTTCCGACCCGTACGCGACCTGGGCGCGCACTGGCACGCCGGCTACCTCGGCGTCACCGCCGTCGACGGCCTGATCGAGCTGCTGCACGCCCCGCCCGGCGTCGTGCACACCGGACAGGTCGACCGCCGGTTCGACCACGCCCTGGCCGTGGTCTTCGACGCGGTCGGCCACCACTACCCCGGCCGGCCCGACCCGGCGCTGCGGGACGTGACCCTGCGGCTCGACCCCGGCGAGACCGTCGCGGTGGTCGGCCGCTCCGGCGCCGGCAAGTCCACCCTGGCCAACGTGCTGCTGCGCCACCTGGACCCGGACGCCGGCCGGATCACCGTCGACGGGACCGACCTGCGCGACCTGACCCCGGCGGCGCTGCGCCGCACGGTCACCGTGGTGGCGCAGGAGACGTACCTGTTCCACGGTTCGGTGGCCGACAACCTGCGGCTGGCCCGCCCGGACGCCACCGACGCCGACCTGGTTGCCGCCGCCCGCGCCGCCGGCGCGCACGACTTTATCCAGGCACTGCCGCAGGGGTACGCGAGCCAAGTCGGCGAACGCGGCGGATCCCTCTCCGGCGGGCAGCGGCAACGCCTGGCCATCGCCCGGGCGCTGCTCGCCGACACGCCGGTGCTCATCCTCGACGAGGCGACCTCCGCCATCGACGTCCAGCAGGAGACCGAGATCCTCGACGCCCTGGCCACTGCCGCCCGCGGAAAGACCTGCCTGGTCATCGCCCACCGGCTCACCGCGGTGCGGCACGCCGACCGGATCGTGCTGCTGGAACGCGGCCGGATCGTCGCCGCCGGCCGCCACGAGATCCTGCTGACGTCCTGCCCCGAGTACGCCGAGCTGGTCGCCGCACAGGAGGTGGCCGAATGACCGCGCCGGACCGGCCAGCCGACGGCCGCCGCACCGGAGCGCTACGCCGGCTGCTGCCGGCGATCGCCGGGCATCCCCGTGCCTTCCGGGGCACCCTGGCAGCGAACCTCCTCGGGCAGCTCGCCGGGCTGACCGCAGCGGTGACCGGCGCCGCCCTGGTGGGCCGGGCCGTGGCGGGCGTCCCCACCCCGGTCGGTGTGGTCACGGCGGCACTCGGCGCGCTGGTCGCGATCGTCACCGTGGCGACATGGTGGGAAATGTACGTCTCCCACGACCTGGCCTACCGCGTCCTCGCCGACCTGCGCACCCGGGTGTACGACGCGATCACCCGGATCGCCCCGGGCGGCCTCGGCGGACGTCGCTCCGGCGACCTGGCGACCGTCGCGCTGTCCGACATCGAAACCCTGGAGTGGCTGTTCGCGCACACCATCGCGCAACTGCTCACGGCCACCGTGGTCCTCACCACGGGCACCGCCCTGGCGGCCTGGATCGATCCGTGGCTGCCCGCCGTGGTGCTGCCCGCCGCGGCCCTGATCACGGTCACCCCCTGGCTGCTGCGCCGGCACGCCGACGGACACGGGACCCAGGTCCGCGCCGCCACCGCCGACCTGACCGCCGACATCGTCGACACCGTGCACGGCCTGCGCGAGCTGACCGTTTTCGGGGCGTTGGAACGCCGCCGCGCCCACCTTGCCGCCCGTACCCGACGGCTCGGGCGGGTCCAGCGGCGCAACGCCGCCCGAGCCGGCGTGGAGACCGCGCTGATCGACGCGCTGGTCGCCGCCGCCGGTGTCGGCGCGGTGCTGGTGGTCCTCGACGGCATCCGCACGGGGCGGCTCGACGTCGCCGCCGGCCCGGTGGCACTGGTCCTCGCCGGGGCGGTCCTCGGTCCGGCCAGCCAGGTGGCCGGGCTGCTGAAGGAAGCCGGAACCCTGCGCGCCGCAGCCGACCGGATCGACGCCCTGCTCCAGGCACCCTCCCCGGTCCCGGCACCGGCTCGGCCCGTACCCGCACCGACCGGGGGCGAGGTGGTCTTCGATGACGTGCACTTCGGGTACCTGCCGGACCGGCCGGTGCTGAGGGGCGTCTCGTTCACCGTCCGGCCCGGTGAGACGGTTGCGCTCGTGGGTGCCTCCGGGGTGGGCAAGTCGACCTGCGTGCACCTGCTGCTGCGCTTCCACGACCCGAGCGCCGGACGGATCACCGTCGGTGGGGTGGACCTGCGGGACCTCGGCGACGCCGAGCTGCGCCGCACGGTCACCGTGGTGCCCCAGGACGTCCATCTGTTCCCCGGCTCGATCGCCGACAACATCCGCCTGGGCCGGCCGGACGCCACCGACGCCGAGGTGCGTGCCGCCGCCGACGCCGCGCAGCTCACACCGTTCCTGGACGCGCTACCGGTTGGTCTGGACACGCCGGCCGGCGAGCGGGGAACGGCACTGTCCGGCGGTCAACGGGCCCGGGTCGCCGTCGCCCGAGCCCTGCTCACCGGCGCACCGGTGCTCGTCCTCGACGAGGCCGCCGCCAACCTGGACGCCGCCACCGAGGCCGACCTGGCCGCCGCCCTGGAAGCCACCGGAGACCACCGGGCCACCCTGGTGATCGCCCACCGCCTCGCCACCATCATGCGCGCCGCCCGGGTCATCGTCCTCGACGGCGGGCGGGTCGTCGCCGATGACGCCCCTGAGCAGCTGCGCAGGCGGGGAGCCCTCGCCGCTGCGGTCCGAGGCGACGAGGCGACGGCCGTCGGATGACCGGCCTCCCGGGTGCGCACCGCCCGGGAGGAGCGATACCGCGCGGCAGCGCTGGCGGACGACAGAGCGGGCGTGGCGCGGTTCGGCCGGCCCCGGGCCGGGTCACCGGGCCGCGTCGAGGACCGCAGCGGGTTCTTCGAGGACTTTCGCTCGGGGAGACAGTCGTCCTGACCGGTCTCGGCGGCGTCGGCAAAACACAGCTCGCAGTCAACTTCATCCGCAGCCAAGGAACAGCTGCCACAGTGGTCATCTGGGTGACGGCATCGCCGCGGGACTTGGGTCCTGGCGACCTACGCGGAAGCGGCTCGGGCAGTTCTCGGCCCACAAGAAGACGTTGAGCAGGCGGCCGACCGGCTTCTCACTTGGCTAGTGCTGTGTCCACTAACGTTCACCGGGTTTCCAGTGGCTTGTTGTGGATCCTCCCTGTAGAGGCGAGCGACTCCCCATCGATGGTTGGTGGGGCGGGCCACAGCGGGCCAAACCGACCCTCGCGCCGCCCGGTGGGCGGCGGGGGTCACGTCGGGACCGGCCGGCGCCGGGGAGGTGCCGGCCGACTCGACGGTGCGTGACCACCCCAGGCAGCACGGGCACGGCTGTGGGGGTGGTGGGTCCGCCGCCCGGGGTGCGGGTGGCGATGCTGGCCGCCGCGACCACATCGCGGTGGCCCGAGAATCTGCAGTGTGGGCAGGTCAGGGTCCGCCCGCGCGGCTTCGGCACGCGTCGCCGGCATGTCGGGCAGGTCGACGAGGTCCCGCGTTCGTCGACGAGGTGGACGGTGATGCCGGCGAGGGTGGCCTTGTCAGTGAGGATCTGCAGAAGCCGGCCGATTTGCCACTGCCGCAGCCGCAGGTTGTGCCGCCGCCCCGCCGGCAGGTCCAGGACCCCACGGGGGTCGCCGACGTGCAGCACCCCGACCCGCTGGCCGACGGCCCAGGTGACGACGGTGCGGGCGGCTTCGTGTTGGGCCTGCCGCACCCGCCGCCGATGCCGACCCTCCACCCGACGGGCCCGGGCCCGGTACTGGCGCCACCGCCGTGACCCCCGCTGACCCGGCTTCGGTGCCCGTCGGGCGACGGTCCGTTGGCGGGCTTTGGTGTCGGCCAGGTGCATGCGGTGCTCGGCGCGGATCGCCCGCCCCGACACCAACAGCGCCTCCCCACCGGGCCCAGCGACGGCGTAGGGGTGGATGATTCCCACGTCCACACCCGCCGCCCTCGCAGGGTCCGGCCCCTCACCCGCCGGATACACCGCGACCGGAATCTCGGCGGTGACGTCGAGGAACAACCGGCCGCCCTCGCACAGCAGGGTGATCGAGCGGACCTGCTCCACCGGATACGGCACCTGACGGGCCAGGCGCACCCACAACGGCTCGATGCCTCGTGCGGTGGGGATGCGCACCCGGTGGCCGTCGAGGGTAAAGGTGCCGTGGTACCAGCGCACCGGCACCAACCCCCGCCGCCGCCTGGGGGACCGCGCCGACAGGTCACCGGCCTTACGGCGTTTCGCCGCCGCGAACCACGCATCCGAAAACCGCCGCAACACCGACCGCGCCCCAGTCGAGTCCAACTCCGCGAACGTGCCCGGACCCGACGCCGACAACTCCCGACACAACTCCTGATAACCGGCCAGCGGCGCGTCCCGACGGCGACGCCGCCATGCGTTGACCTCCACCACGCACGCCCACACGTCACCGGCCGAGCGCAGCAGCCCGAAACACCGCCGCCGCTGCCCCGCCGTCACCCGCACCGCGACACGAGCGGTGCGATACACCACCGCAGGCGCGGCGGGATCCCGACGACGAGGCACAAACCGAAGCCAACACCACCCGTACGACATTTTTCATCGCCGTCGACCCGGCAAACGTTTGTGGACACAGCACTAGCGAGCACCAAGGACATCTGTTGGTCGTCCTCGACGATGTACATCATCTCCGACCGGGCCACCGGTCTTGCCCCCATGTCGTGCCTGCTGAAGAGGCTCAGAGGCGTGTGGCTACGCGAACGAGGTCGGCGAGTGCTCGGGAGCGGCTGTGTGGCGGCCAGGCGATGACGGTCGTCACGGTCGGCGCGTCGAGAACCGGCACGGCGGCTAGGCCTTCGAGCAGGTTGGCGCGGCAGGATTCGGGCAGGACCACGGTGGTGCGGCCAAGCGCGATCAGCTGGAAGAGCTGTGTCTGGTTGCGTACTTCCGCTCCGGGGCCTTCGGGATAGGCGCCGCCGGGGCCGGGCCAGCGGGCAAGCGGGAGGTCCGGCAGTGAACTGACATCCGCCGTCCGGACGTGGGATCTGTCGGCGAGCGGATGCGAGGCAGGAAGGATGGCGACCTGTCCCTCGGTGTTCAGAATTTCGGTGTCGAGTTCGGCCGTCGAGTCGAAGGGTTGATGCAGCAGTGCCACGTCGGCCTGGCCATCATGCAGCATTTGCTGGGGCTGGGATTCGCAGAGCAGCAGGTCGACGGCGATGGCACCCGGCTCGGCGGCGTACGCGTCGAGCAACTTTGCCAGCAGTTCGCCGGAGGCGCCGGCCTTGGTGGCCAGGACGAGCGAGGGCTGACTCGTCGCGGCACGTTGGGTGCGCCGCTCGGCTGCGGCCAGCGCGCCGAGGATCGCCCGGCCTTCGGCCAGCAGCACTGATCCGGCTTCGGTGAGGGTGACTTTGCGGCTGGTGCGTTCCAGCAACGCGACTCCGAGTCGTTGCTCGAGCTGAGTGATCGCCCGCGACAGCGGCGGCTGGGCGATACCCAGGCGCCGGGCGGCCCGGCCGAAGTGCAACTCCTCGGCGACCGCAACGAAGTACCGCAACTCCCGCGTCTCCACCCGTTCAGACTACCGGCGGATCAATATCGGCTGGGTATCGTTGCGTGACTCAGACGGTGTTGGTGCCCCGCCGGTGTCCGGTCACGATCAACGGCATGAGCGAACAGACGATTGCGCTGATCACCGGCGCGAACAAGGGAATCGGATACGAGATCGCGGCCGGGCTCGGCGCGCTGGGCTGGAGCGTCGGAATCGGGGCCCGGGACGAGCAGCGCCGGAAGGACGCCGTGGCGAAGCTGCGTGCGGCCGGCGTCGATGCGTTCGGTGTGCTCCTCGATGTGACCGACGACGCGAGCGTTGTGGCCGCCGCTGCACTGATCGAGGAGCGTGCCGGGCGGCTTGACGTGCTGGTCAACAATGCCGGCGTCGCCGGGGTATGGCCGGAGGAGCCCTCGACCGTTACGCCGGAGAGTATGCGGGCGGTGGTGGAGACCAACGTGATCGGCGTCGTCCGGGTCATCAACGCGATGCTGCCGCTGCTGCGCCGCTCCGATCGCCCGCGGATCGTCAACCAGTCCAGCCACGTCGCTTCTCTGGCCTTGCAGACCACGCCGGGTGTCGACCTCGGCGGGATCAGCGGGGCGTACTCACCGTCGAAGACGTTCCTCAACGCGGTCACCATCCAGTACGCCAAGGAGCTGAGTGACACCAATATCAAAATCAACAACGCCTGCCCCGGCTACGTCGCTACCGATCTCAACGGCTTCCACGGAACCAGTACGCCCGCAGAAGGCGCCAAGATCGCCATTCGGCTCGCCACGCTGCCCGACGACGGCCCGACCGGAGGGCTGTTCGATGACGCCGGGAATGTGCCCTGGTGACGAGCCCCTCCTTGCTCACCCACCGTTGAGACGCCCCACGAGGTCTCCAGGCTGTCAAAGACCTCGACTGGGTGTCGCGCAACGGACGCGAACGAATGAGGGGAACTTCGCATCATGGCTGCTATCTGGGCTCCGGACGACATACGACGAATCGGTTCTACCGACGAACTGCAGGTCGCCGCCAAAACTATCGACGGGACCCTGTCGCGCTGGTTGCGATCTGGGTCGTGTGCGTCAGTGAGCAGGTGTATGTGCGAACCTGGTACTGACGGAACAGCGGTTGGTTCGCTCACGTGGACTCCCGCCGGGCCAGCATCCGCTTCCAGGCATGCAGGCCGACGTCGCCGTCGAGGACGTTGCCGCCGGATCGGGTCGGCTGCGCGCGGTCCTCGGTGTTCAGGGCCGCGATCAGCTCGGCAGCGGCCGTGCTACGCGGCCGGTCGCTGACCTGGCCGTCGCCGATCTCGACGATTCGCCACCGACCATCATCGCGTAACGCGAGATCCGCAGTCACGAACGGCAGGTCCAAGGCCCGCATCGAAGCTTCCACGGCCGCCAGGTCGAGTTTTGTGGGTGGCTGGTGCTCCGGGGTATCGGGGTGCGCGGTGACCAGGCGGCAGGAACCCTCGACCCACCAGGTCCGCACCTCCGCCCCGACGAACGACTCGAACTGGCGCAGCACAAAGCCGCCGGCGAAGTCGTCACCGCGCAACTGCCGAAACCGGCTGGCCACCCGCCATGCCGCATCGCGATCGGCCACGTCCGGAATGAACGACGCCTCATGCCAGTAGTGCTTCATCGACTTGCTGTAGTCACGCAGGTCCGCAGCCAAGGGCCGCGCACGCGTGAAGGAAGCCGCGGCGATCGTCGCCGGAAGTCCAGACCGACCTTGGAGTGTGGCCTTCGACCGCCGGGTACCACCCGGGAAGCTCATGTGCCCGCCGGTAGTGCTCGGGGCTGGTCCGCACGGTCACACCGCGACCCGCGAGGGCCCGCACCAATGCTGCGTACTGCTCACTTCGCAGCATCCACCCCCGGTAAACCGCGTCCGCACTCTTGGGAACCCTGTCGACTGCCGCCCCCGTCCGCCTGTCCGCGAACGAAGGCGTCGTGGTCGATCACCGCGACATCGATTCCGGCCTGGCGGGCCGCTTCGGCCTCGTCGGCGAAGTGCTCGTCTGGCCGGCGGGGGCGCAACACATCGGCGGGCACCAGCAACATCATCCAACAACGATCAGCTAAACAGCCGACCAACGCATCCGAGTATCCATCCGGACCTGCTCAGCCGATGTCGCCCAGGATCACCGGCCCCGCCCGGTAACGGGTGCGCAGGCGGCAACCGCGCCTCATCGCGGCAGATCCGGACGTGGTGCGTTCGCGGGTTCACCAAGGCTGCCCGCCGGCACCGCGGGCACCTGTCCGGGGCCGCCTATGGCTGGGTGAAGCCCCGTGCGAGGGGCGGCCGGCCTGGAGTAGAAAGGTGCGGCATCGAGAAGGCTCGCGTGATTAATTGGGGATCGATCGATCTGCCCGTCCCGTGGCTGAACCGCCTGCCGGCTCGGGCACACGGCGACCCAGGTTGAAACGGTTGGCTGAGGTTCCCGGCGGCTTGGGCCGCGGGAAATCCGGCTCAGTTCTCGGCGACTTCACCGGTCGACGCTGTTGCGTTCATGGGTCGAAGCCGGCTCATCCGGGCCGCCCCGGCGATCAGGCTTAGGCTGCCGGTCAGCGCGAGCGCGATGATGCTGACCGCCAGCGGGTTGGCGATCTGGTTGGCCAGCGGATACATGTAGTCGGCGGCGAACAGCACACTGGCGGTGTTCGGGTCCGGGATCATGCTCAGCACGTTGTCCAGGGTGTTCACGCCGCAGGCGATGAGAGCCGGTAGGCCGAGCAGCAGGATCAGCCGCCGGGTTGGCCGTGGGGTCCGGGCGACCTGGTGAGCCATCCAGGTCATCCCCTGCCACGCCACGATCAGCCCGATGACGAACCCGGTGACCGTGCCGGCGAGCACGCCGCTCGGCTCGATCGGATAGGCGCTGACTTTGATGCCGGTCTGGTTGTCGTAAACGGACACGCGCAACAGCACCCGGTCCTGGTACGCCCAGAACACCCCGTTCGGGCTGTTCACGCGGGCCTGGCTGTTGACGCCGCCCTGGCTCAGGGCGCCGGTTCGCCAGCCCGCACTCGTCATGTGCTCGTGGGCCTCGGCCAAGACGGTTGGTGTCTCGGCGACCTGCTCGTAGACCCGGCTCTGGCCCATTGGCGCCGGCCGCCCGCCGTCCCAGCCCTCCTTAGCGAAATTCTGGAACTCGCCATACGTCCGGTAGGCGTGGGCCATGTCGAGGAGGTTGTCGCCCGGGAGTTCGTAGGCGAACGAGGCCGGCCGGCCGGCCAGATCGTCGCTGAAGGCGGCAAGATCGGGTGCTTCGGGGTTGGCGAACGCCCAGACGGCCAGAGCGCCGGCCCCGCTGAGCACCACCGCCGCCCAGATTGCCACGAGGCCGGCCGCGAGCCTGCCGGTCCAGGTGGGTGGCACGAACCGGTACCGGAGACCGTTCACCAGCAGGTGGGCCGCCTCGCCGCGCGACGGCCGGACCTGCCCCGGCTCGGCCGCGTCGAGCAGGGTGGTGAGGATTTCCAGTCCGCGTTCGCGACGGTAGAAGCCGGGGTACGCGCGAAGCAGACGGCGGTAAGAGTGCTCCAGGTCAGGCACGCTGAACTCCCCCGATGAAGCCGCAAGCCTCGCGCAGCCGGGAGGCGGCCACCTGGGCGTTCGACTGGAGTCGTTCCACCGCGGCTTCGAGCGCAGCGCGGCCGTCGCCGGACAGCGTGTAGTAGCGGCGCAGTCGGCCACCCACGGCCTCTTCCCGGTCGACGATGATCAGGCCCTCCGTGCTGAGCCGGTCGAGCGCCGCGTACAGCGTCCCGGCCTTGAGCTTGACCCGCCCGCCGGACAACTGCTCGACGGCCTGGATGATCCCGTAGCCGTGCAGCGGGGTGGCGCGCACCAGCGCGGTCAGGATGAAGAACGTCGGTTCCTGCATCGTCACGGCAACATGGTAGACCATCTTTATATGCAGCCGGCCTGAATATGGACTGGGTCTTGGCGTTGGCCGCTTGGCTGCATCGCGCAAAGCTCCGGCAGGTGACTACCCATCCGCATCTCGACGGATCAGTACGCCTGATCTTGGTCGAGGTTGGCCTCGTGGGTCAGATTGCGAATGCGGTGACAGCGCTGGTTTTGTAGTAGACCGGGCGGGGTCGGCGTCAGGTCTACTGTGCGGTGAATCGATGCGCCACGTCTGTGCTGCCGGAGTTGGAGCCCGGCCTATTATGTCGGCGAGCTGGCCGAAGGTGGACTATTGCGATGGTCCGAGGACGGTTGTGGAGCGGCGTCGGGACAGTCCGATGGCAGCTACGTTTTGTCATGTCTTCGCCGTGCCTGCTGAGCCGGGGTCGGTGGCGGGTGCAGGCCGGGGCGGGCAGAGCGCGGCCACGGCGATGGCTGCTGTTATCGCCGCCCCGGCGGGGTAGGCCATGCCGCCAAATTCGTCGGTGGGCACCAGGCCACGCCAGAACGGCGAGTCAGGCACGGCCGCGCCTGACAGTATGCCCAGGTATTGCAGACTACCGAGCAGCCAGGCGGGGATCAGCAAGACGAGACCGACGATGGCGGTGGTGGCAGCGAGAGGGGCTGCCCACGGACGGTGCTCGAGACGGCGGCTGGCCCAGCCGGCTAGCAGCCATCCAGCCAGCATGCCGAGCAGGCCGACGGCGAGCGTCGAACCGGTGAGCCAGCGTGGTTCCGCCCGGTAGATCGAGACCCTGAGCCCGCCTTCGGCGTACGCTGCGTCGAAGTAGTCCTCGAACGACAGCACGAGTGCGTCGTTGCGTGCGATCAACGCCTGCGAGTTGTTGCGCCGGGCGCCGGTTTCGATGTCGGTCGGGCTGGTCGAGTAGGTGTCGGTGACGGTCCAGCCGGCCGCCTCCAGGCGTTGCTGCAGGCCGGCTAGATAGGCGTCGACGTCCTCGGTCGCAGGCGTTCGATCGGTGCTGTAGCTGACCGACGCCGCATCGGTCTCACCACCGTTGTTGCGGAAGGGGCCGTCCGACCTTTCGTACCATCGTGCCGATAAGCCTGGGGTGAGCATCTCGGCGAGCTGAGTCCACGCCGCGCCGCTTGGTAGCGCCGGCGCCGCCTCCCAACCAATACGGTTCGCCAGCGACGCGCTCAGAAAGCCGGAGAAGATTGAGGCGAAGATAGCCAGCACGACCACGCCCCTGCTGAGTGGGCGACCGAGTCGGGCCCGCATGCCTTGCCGAAGCAGGTTGAGCGTCTCAATAGGGCCAGGCCGGACGTGTCCGGCCTCGGCAGCCATGAGCAGCGTGTCTGCCAGTTCTCCGCGACGTAAGCCCTTCGGGTAGACGCGCAGCAGCAGACGATATGGGGTGGCGAGGCGGCGGCTCATGCGAACGCCGGGCCAGGCCGCGAGGCGTTCAGCAGCCGCGATGCGATGCTAGCGTTGCGGGCCAGTCGCGCTGTCTCCTCAGCGAGTGCCGCCGCGCCGCCGTCAGTGAGGCGGTAGTAGCGCCGAGGACGCCCTTCAACGATCTCCTCTCTGTCGATCGCGACCAGTCCTTGGGCGGCTAACCGGTCCAGCGCCGCGTAGAGGGTGCCGGCCTGCAACCTGACCTGGCCTTCGGAGAGTAACTCGACCGCCTGGATCACGCCGTACCCGTGCCGTGGTTGATCGACCAGCGCGGTCAGGATCCAGAACGTCGGTTCTCGCATGGCTTTCGACATAGCCGTCAATATAAAGATTATCTGACTATGTTGCACCGGCACTGGTGCCGCGCCGGCTGGGGCGCTTACATCGCCCGCTTGCAGTCCCGGGCCACGCCCCGCGAACCGGCAGACCCGAACAAGCCACACGAGCACTCTCCGGTGGCCGGAGGGAGCACCAACGGCCACTGCATCGCCGGGCAACCCCCCTATCGCAACGTCCCGAACAGCGCACTCATCTCGGCAATAGCGGATGCCCAGCATCTGACGTCGGCATCGCCGGCAACGCAGATCGTGGCCGCATCCGGCGCCGCCGGTGTTCTATGGGATCAACTCAGCCACGGAAAGCGCCTCGTCCAGCCGACCAGCGGCCAGGTCGTCATGACGGATCACGAAACTCCCGTCACTCCGGTAATAGAACTCGTTATCTACGGGAAAGCGGGCGAGCGACACCCACTCAATCGTCAGCCGGTGCGTCTCCTTCTCCACATGGAAATACCATCTCGCGGCCGGGATGACGATCTCGCCGGTCTTCTCGCGCCACGCGAGGGTCTGCTCCGCAATACTCTTGATTACCTCCTCGTCGGCATACCCGCCGATATAGGCGCTGGCGTACCCGTTGTCAGGCGGCCAGAGATCGTTGGCCAGAGCACAGAGTTCGTCAAGGTGCGGCAGGTCACGCTCGAGGTCACGGGCCAACTGCTGCTGGAAGGGCGACAGGTCGTCCTCGTCCTCGTCGTCCTCGTCCTCGTCCGCCCCGAACCAATCGGGGAACTCCGCGCGCAGCGTGGCGCCGACGTCGTACTGCTTGTCGACGAACGCGTCGTCGGTGGATCCTGCCGCCACCTCGGTATCGGTGCCGGCCGGCACATACACGACTCGCCCGTACCTCCGCTCCCCGGTGGCAGCGGCCTGCTCGTGGTCCATGAAGAACAGCAGCGAGCCGTCTGCCGGCAGGCCGAAGCCGTCGACTCTTGGCAGCGCCGCACAGTCGACCGAGAAGATGAACGGCAACGGACTGACCCCGTCAGACGGCCAGTCCATGCCCACCGGCAGCCGGGGCAACCCACCGAACTGCCCGACCGGAACACCGCTGGATCCTCCGCTCAACCGGATCGACAAACGGAGGTGCTGGATGAACCGGCTGACCTCGTCGTCCGGGATACCCAACGCGAGCGCTGCACGCCGAAGCTGCCCCTGATGATCCATAGCGCAACATGGTGCCACGAGAGCGAGCCCGGCGACCGGTGCCCCACGGCCCTCACGCGCTGTCGTCGGCATCGCTGCCGCCGTGATCGGGTGCGCACATCTCGGCACGTCCGGATGCATGCACCCGGGCGTTCACCTTCGTCGCCGGTTTCGGGCCGGCCCTGACCTTCGTTCGCCGGTCATGAGCGACCGCGCGCGGACCGCCGCGTGATGCAGTCCGGGGCAAGGCCACCTTGCCTCCCGCCGCGGCTCAGGCCCACGGCGGCGGCTCATAGCAGGACGCACGAGAAGTCCCGGTGAGTTCTGCGGTTCCGCGGAATGCCGATCTTGACGCGGCAAGCGATCTCCCCGCGGCTGATGCCCATCCCCTTCGGCGATGAGCCGTTCGGGGCGAAGGGGCACGGGGTCGTCCAAGGTGACCGAAACCTGGGCAGACCAGGGGCTTTCGGGAGGGGGCGGGGTGAGCAGTTTCCCGCATGAGTCCCACTTCAGGGCGAACCGGTTGCGCCGGGTGATCAGCGGGTCGAGGAGGACGCGGGCGACGAGGGCAGAGGAGTTGCCGGAGTGGCCCTCCAGCGGGATCGGATCCAGGCACCGGACCGGGATGCGATCATGAACGGTGATTGTGCTGGTGCGGTCGCCGGAAACGCAGACGACCAGGAGCCAGATGTCGAGGAGTTTGCCGTTGGCATTGACGCGGAACTTCCCGTCGCCGGTGCCGGCGAGGCCGGAAGGGCAGTGGACGCAACGGAACGCGAGCAGGGGAAGGCGCGCGGGCCGAACGGTCCAGGGCAGCACGATATGAGGACGCGTAGACATGATCTCTCTGAAGACCTGACGGAAGGCATGGGAAAAAGAGCCGACGGCAACGTCGGCGACCGATGCACGGGGAAGGTGTCAGGTCTAAAGAGCAGGCGGCGTCACGCGGAGTGAAGTCCTCTCGTGAGTGGGTCGGAGAAGAAGATCCAGTTACAAGGTAGGGCGGGACGGGACGGCGAGGCCACCCATTTTTGTCCTGCCGCCGAGTACCGAGGGGCGGGGCCGGCGAGCTGCGCGTGGACCACGCGCCGATCGTTGCCGCGGCCCCCTTCTGGCGCATTCCGGCCGCCCCCGGTGGGACTTGTTCCTCCCGCTGGCCTTCGACCTGCCCTCCGGCAGCGTCGCGGGGACGACCGCCGCCTCCCTGCCGCGGCGGATTGGTGAACAGAGAGGATAGGAGCAGCCTCCTCGAAAGCCCAAGCCCGGACATCCGTCGTCGTCACGGCAGCGCTCGCGTCGCGGCAGTCGAGTGCAGTCGATCTTGGCTCGCGCTGCAGATCTAACCGCTCGGTTGCGGCGAACTTGTGTGATGTCCTCGATAGACCGCGCCGTGGTCACGTCTGGAGGCCGCATAGGCGGGCAGTGACGATTGCCAACGTGCCATGAGCAGCGAAGAGACGGGTGGCAAGATCACGGGGCCGGTTCGTATTCTCGGAGGCTCGATCGTCAGAGCTCGGAGGTGCCGCCGCGTATGCCGCCCGTTCCGGTCATCACTCTCGCCGCTGGCCGTGTACCCGGTCCGGAAGCCGTCTGCGATGCCGCCGGATGCCCGCAGGCGGCGATGGTGACCTGGCAGGTGGCACGGTCCGGGGTCATCTTCGGCGACCGGTGGATCGCTGGTGAGGACATCGACCTGTGCCGGGAGCATGACGAGCGGGCACTGCGGTTGACCGGCGCCGAGGACTACGTCGACGTCTGATCGGTGGCGGGTGGCCACAGTTGGAAGCGGGCGTGCTCGGCCAGGGCGGCGACGTCGTCGACGGGCCGGCTGTACCGTTGCAGGGCGGCCATCTGGTGGCTGGCGAGGTGGGCCAGGGCGGCTCGGATGGTGGCCGCAGGGTGGCCGGTGAAGCCGGGAGCGATCCTGCGGAAGATGGTGGAGGCGCACTACGCCACGCTCGATGCCGCCGGCGACGAGCCGGTCACCGTGCGACCCGCCGACGTCGTCCGCGCGCTGGCCCAGGTTGCCCGCCGGGAGCGTCCCGCCGCCGCGTAGGGCGATGTCGGACGACCAGGCGGCTCCGCACCGGCCTGACGGCCCTGGTGTGGGCCCCGGCTCGTGCCGCTGATATGGAGACGCCGTGGTCGTCGTCAGTCACACGGTGCCGGCCGCGCCACCCCTTCGGGCAACCGGGTGCGGTCATTGGTCCGGGCGTACGTCAAGTTCGCGTCGCTCAGGTCCGCACTTCTCAGGTCCGCGCCGCGCAGGTCCGCGCCGCGCAGGTCCGCGCCGTGCAGGTACGCGTCGGTCAGATTCACGGTGGCCAGGTCCGCGCGGGTCAGGTTCGCGTCGGCCAGGTTCGCGCCGGCCAGGCTCGCGCTGTGCAGATCGGTTTTGGCGAGGTCGAGTACGCGGCGGAGTGGTCCTTTCGGACCACCCTTGTTGTCGTGGGTGCTGTCGCGGCGCCCCAGTACAGTCAGCGCGGCCTGGATGTCGATCGTCAAGGGAGACGGCGGCGTGAGCCGTTTGGGTGCGGGAGAGTGGACCCGGACGAACGCGGTGAGGATGTCGACGACGGCGGGCTGATCGTCGGCCGAGTCGCGCATGATGCGCTCCAAGGCGTAGATTGCCCCGAGCCGCACGTCTACCTTCTCCGGACTGGACTGGCCGAGCTGCTCGACCGCCTTGGTGAACCGGTCGGTGATCTGCCCCTGCGCGGTAAGCCGCTGCTGTTCACGGTTGGCCTCGCTGGTCTGACGGTTGGCCTCGTTGGTGATGTACAGGCCGATAGCCACGAACAGCACCGACAGGATGCTGCCGATGGCCACGAGTCGCTGCCAGGGGTCGGGCTTGACGTCGATCGGCCCCACCGGGACCAACTCCAGCCGAACCGTCGACCGAGGGTGCTCGGTCGCGGACTGACCCCTGGCTCTCGGTCGCCGCTTAGTGCGCACGCGTTGACGATTTCCAGCATTCGACCGATCACGGGACGACGGCACATGTCCATTGAAACCGATACGACCGACGAACAAGACCCCGCAGTCACACCCAGGCATCACGGATTCGAAGGACCAAGACGAGCACCCGGTGGCCAGCCCCACCGACGCGTTGGTTGGGCTCAGAAGCGGGGTAGCCATGCGTTGATCGCCGCGGCGACCTTGTCGTACCGAGTGGCTACCCTGCGGTGACGTTTGAGCCTGTTGATTCCGCACTCCACC
>NZ_JBVJHK010000017.1:0-181307 GCF_055586845.1 Micromonospora sp. NPDC049139
CTTCCCTCGACAAGAAGAATGATCAACCAAGGGCTGTCCCCATGATCAGTCGGGGTCACCGACCAACCCTCGCAGGTTAAAGATCAAGTTAGTGGCTGCGGCATGGCTGCATGACATCGGATATGCACCGAGTATCACAGAAACTGGATTTCATGCGCTGGACGGGGCCAGGTGGCTCCGGCGCCAAGGTTTCAGCTACCGCGTTGCCGGTTTGGTCGCGCATCACTCATGCGCCGCCTATGAAGGCGACGAGAGGGGAATGCTCGACGTTCTGACGAATGAGTTTGAGCGTGAGGAGACACCCACTGCGGATGCTCTCTGGTACGCCGACATGACCACAGGGCCGGACGGCCAAGACCTGACGGTCGAGGAGCGGCTTGCCGAGATCCGGGAGCGGTACGGTCCTGAGGATCTAGCGGCGCGATTCTGGCAAAGGGCCGAGGGCCCACTGTTGGAGGTCGTGCGGCGCACTCAGGCTCGCTTGTCGGCTAAACCGATATAGGGCTCGTTCCGCCCCTCAAAGCCGTGGTCGATACGAAGACGCATCGACGGGTGGATCGACAGGAGGTCCAATTCGTCGTGGCCGACCCACCGCACGGCTGATGACTCGTCGCTAATCGTCGGGGCACCGCTGATGTAACGGCCTCTAAAGCAGATCGAAAATTGTTGCCGCACCTCACCGTCGCTGTACTCGACCACATGGTGGGGGCGATCCGGCTGTCGGCGATCCTGCGGGGATTCTCTCGGGCACCCAAGTGGGTGCCGACCGCCGACGACGTGCTCGCCCTGGTCGAAGTCGTCCCCGCCGAGTACCGAGCGGCCATCTGGCTCGGCGCGGGTGAGGGTCTACGCCTGGGCGAAGTGCTGGGCATGGAGGACAGCCCCCGGTGCATCGACTACGAGCACCAAGAGGTCCACGTGGTTCAGCAACTGCGGTTCCACAAGGTCGCCTACGGCGGCTTCTACCTGGCCCCACCGAAGTCCGGCTCAGTGGGCGACGTCGACCTGGACGACCAGGTGGCCGCCGTCCTCGCCGATCACGTCCGCGACCACCCGCCGGCCACCGTCGAACTGCCGGACATCACCGCCGGCACGCCGGACCCGGGCAAGAGCCCGACCCGCCGACATGTCGCGCTGCTGTTCGCCGACCCGTGGGGCCGGCCGATCCACGACCAGCGGTGGTCGGACATGTGGCGCGGCTGGCGGAAGCGGGCAGGCTGGCCCGACACCGGCACCTTCCACTCCCTGCGGCACTACTTCGCCACCGCGTTGATCGCGGCCCACGCCGACCCCACGGACGTTCAGCGGGCGCTAAGGCACTCCAGCCTGCGGATCACGCTGGAGACCTACGTGCACTGGTGGCCCAAGAAGAACCGCCGCCGGAACGTCGTCAGCACGGCACTGCGGCAGGCGGCGGAGAACCGAAAAAGGCCACCCGAGCACCAAGATCGGATCTGACTTGTGCCCGATCTGAGCCGGATGACCTTGGAGCGGCGTTTCCGCTGCTCATCGGTGTTACTGGTGGAGCTGAGGGGATTTGAACCCCTGACCCCCTCGATGCGAACGAGGTGCGCTACCGGTCTGCGCCACAGCCCCTCCGCCGGCGAACCGGCGTCGGTCCCACCCGGCTTTCACCGGGCGGGCCGGCGCCAAGGCTAACAGGTCGACCGCCCCCGCCGCGAATCCACCCCCGGCGCGGCGGGATCTTGGCGAGAACCGACCCTCGGAGGATCGGATCGGCGACGCCAGAAGCGGACATCCGGGCCGCGTCGGAAACCGACACTCAAGCCGAGTGGGTGCCGCGCCCGGACTGGTACGGGCGGCCCCGCAGGCCGCCCGTACGCCGGTAGGACACGGAGCCGCCGTTGGCCGCCGCGGGCAGGTCGGCCGGCCGGTCCAGGCCCATCGCGGCGCGGCGTATCACCTCGCGCTGGGCCGCCAGGCGGCGCTGCGCCTCCCGGCGGGCCGCCGCCCGACGGGCCTGCTCCCGCCGCACCTCGGCCTGCCGGGCGGCCAGCCAGGCCGCCTCCCGGGCCTGCGCACGCCGCCGCCGGCGATCCGCCACCGCCCGCGCCCGCAGGTGTACGACGTACGCGACCAGCAGGGTGGCGGTGACCCCGAAGCTGATCCAGAAGCCGGGGCCGACCACGATCACGCCGATCAGCTCGACGAAGTTGAGCAGGAGCAGCGCGGCGAGCACCCGGCGTCGGCGGTAGACGGCGGGGGTGTGCTGCCGGCGGGGCGGCGGGCGGCGGCGGTTCTTCTTCCCGGCGGGCGGCACGGCGCGCAGCCGGCTCGACCGGCGGGCGGCGGGTGGCGCGGAGACCGGGGCCGCGAGACCCCCCGCGTCCTTGCTCTCGCTCAGGGTGACGACGAGGGATCGGGGCGGGTGGACCGGCTTCCGTCCCGGGACAGTACGACGCCGCCGGCGGCGCTGGAGCACCCGCGCCGTCGACTGCGCCCGCTCCGCCACCAGCCGCTCGGTGGCGTCGTACCGGCGGACCAGCGCCGGCGCGAGGGCGAGCAGGCCGGCGGCGGCGAGGACGGCGAGGAGCACCGAGGTCGGCACCCTCACCCCTCCCGTCACCGAATTCGGAGCAACCGCCGCCCGACCGCAGGATCTTCCACCGAGCGTGGTCGGGTGCGTGGATCGTACGGGTGGAGCAGCGCTTGCCACAGCTTGCAGTCACTTGAGGTTACGGGCCGCCGACGCGGATGGTGACGCGCCGCGCCGATCCCGTCCGTGGGACGGCTCACCCCGCGACGGCGCGGATCCGGTGCCAGCGGCCCAGCAGGCCGCCCTCGGCGGCGACCTCCTCACTGGTCATCGCGTATCCGATGTGGTCCCGCCACGCACCGTCGATGTGCATGTAGCGCACGTGGTACGACTCCTCGCGGAAGCCCAGCTTCTCCACCACCCGGCGGGACGGCCGGTTCTCGGGGCGGATGTTCACCTCGACCCGGTGCAGCCCGCCCGCGCCGAAGGCGTGGTCGACGGCGAGCGCCAACGCGGTCGGGATGATGCCGCGACCGGCCACCCGGGAGTCGACCCAGTAGCCGACGTACCCGGAGCAGAACGCCCGCCGGACGATGCTGCCCACGTTGAGGTGGCCGACCAGCCGCTCCCGGCCGTCCTCGCGCAGGCAGACCGCGAACGGCATCCCCTCGCCGCTGCGCGCCGACCGGCGCTGGTCGCGGTGCACCCAGCGGAACGCGGCCGGCGAGTTCAGCTCGTGCCAGCTTCCCGGCAGGGACGACTCCCACGGCGCGAGCCACTCTTGGTTGGCGCGGCGCACCTCCGACCAGGCGGCGGCGTCCGCCCGCCGGTAGGGCCGCAGCACCACCGGGCCATCGTTCAGCACCGTCGGCCACCCCGGCGCCCGCCCACCCCCGAACAGATTCACCGCGTCAGCTTCCGCTCACGACCGCGTCATCGCAAGCGCACTCCTGCCCGCACCGCACCGTCCGTCCAGCCGCGCCCGGGAGGCCACGCTCACCGGCGACGGTCCAGCAGGAGGACGTCCACGGTGGACCCGGCCGCCGCGGTGGTCACCCGCTCGCCGAGCACCAACAGGCCGTTCGCCTCGGCCAACCCGGAGAGGGTGTACGGCCCGCCGTTGAGCGGCTGGACCGTGTAGCCGCCGCCGCGCCGCTCGGCGACGTGCGCGGGGCGGAACTCGCGCAGCCCGACCGGGGACGAGATCGTCTCCAGCAGGTGCGCGCGGACGCTGGGCCGGAACACCGGTTCCGCCCCGGCGAGCAGGTTTATCGCCGGGCGGGCCAGCACCTCGAAGCCGATCAGGGCGGCGCCCGTGTCGCCGGGCAGGCACACCACCGGCACCTCCTCGGCGCCGACCGTGCCGAAGCCGAGGGAGGTGCCGGGATAGAGCGCCACCTCGGTGAACATGACCGGCCCGGCCCGGCCGCCCTCGCGGCGGGAGAGGATCCGCCGCACCATGTCGCCCGGCCCGGTGCCGGTGCCCCCCGTGGTGATGATCAGGTCGGCGCGCAGCGTCTGGTCCTCCAGCAGCCCGCGCAGCCCCTCCGGGTCGTCGTCGCAGATGCCCACCCGGTACGCCAAGGCGCCCACCTCGGCCGCCGCCGCGGTGAGCGCGTGCGAGTTGGCGTCGACCGTCTGGCCGGGCTGGCTGCCCCGGCCCACGTCGACCAGCTCGTCGCCGGTGGCCACGATGACCACCCGGGGGCTGGGCCGGACCACCACGTGCCCGATGCCGGTGGCGGCGAACACCGCGACCAGCGCCGGGGAGACGTAGGTGCCGGCCCGGGCCAGCAGGGTCCCGGCGGGCAGCTCCTCGCCGGCCCGGCGTACCCCGTACCCGCGCTTGGGGACGCGGAAGATCTCCACCGCGGCCATGCCCTGGTCGGTCCACTCGACGGGGACCACCACGTCCGCGGCGAGCGGCAGCGGCGCCCCGGCGGCGACGGAGAAGCACGCGCCGGGGGTGAGCCGCACCGGGCGCCAGCTCGCCGCGCCGAGGTCGCCGACGACGTTGAGCCGGACGTTGCGCCCGCCCGGCCCGCCGGACTGGGTCGGGACGTAGCCCACGCCCCGACCGCCTCCGGAGATGTCCTCCCAGCGGGCCGCGTACCCGTCCACGGCCGCCTGGTCGAAGGCAGGGAAGGAGTGCGGCGCGACGACGTCCTCGGCGAGGACGTTGCCGTGCGCCTGGGTGAGGTCGAGGTCGAGCGGAGGCAGCGCGCGTAACCTGCGCAGCACGCTGCCCAGGTAGTCGGCGAGCGGCATCAACTCGTTCGCGGCCGCCTCGGCGTCGGCCGACGCTGTCATGTACCAGTCACGCCCGACACGTCGGAGTTGACGAACTCGGCCAGCCACTTGCGGAACTCGCCGCCGAGGTCGTCGCGCTCGGCGGCGATCTGCACCACGGTCTGGAGGTAGCCCAGCGGCATGCCGGTGTCGTAGCGGGTGCCCCGGTAGACGATCGCGTGCGCCGGCGTACCCTCGTTGCGCAGCAGCTCCATCGCGTCGGTCAGCTGGATCTCCCCACCGCTGCCCGGCTTCGTACGCCGGATCGCGTCGAAGATGCTGGCGGGCAGCACGTAGCGGCCCAGCACCGCGAGGTTGCTCGGCGCGTCCTCCGGCTTCGGCTTCTCCACCATGCCGGTGACCCGGACGACCTCGCCGATGTCGGTCAGCTCCGCCTCCGCCGGCTCGACCGAGGCGATGCCGTAGCGCTTGGTCTCGGAGGGGTCGACCTCGAAGAAGGCCAGCACGACGCCGCCGGTGCGGGCCTGGAGCTCCAACATGGCCGGCAGCAGCGGCTCGGACTGCTTCACGAACTCGTCACCGAGCAGCACCGCGAAGGGCTGGTCGCCGACGTGCGACTCGGCGTAACCGACGGCGTGGCCGAGGCCGAGCTGCTCGGGCTGCCGGCAGGTGTAGATCTCGGCCAGCTCGCTGGGGCGGCGCACGGCGGCCAGCCGCTCGGCGTCGCCCTTCTCCTCCAGCCGGGCCTCCAGGTCGGGGCGGCGGTCGAAGTGGTCCACCATCGACGTCTTGCCCCGCCCGGTGATCAGCAGGACGTCGCCGATGCCGGCCTGGGTGGCCTCCTCGACGATGTACTGCAGCACCGGCCGGTCGACCACCGGGAGCAGCTCCTTGGGCACCGCCTTCGTGGCCGGCAGGAACCGGGTGGCCAGTCCGGCGGCCGGGATGACTGCTTTGACCGCGCGGGAGCGACCGGTTGCGGCGGTCGCCGTTGAGGGGTTCGCTGAGTGCTCCGACATGTCGCGAGACTATCGGCCACGGCTCTGCCGTGGAGGGTGAGGACCGGAAGACGCGCCGCCGCTCGTGCCGGGCCGCGCGGGACCTGGTCCGGCCGGCGCGGTCCGCGGCTCGGCCCCGGGTCCGGCCGGCGCGCCGCGCGGCTCGGCGTCGACCGGATCGGCCGGTTCGGGGCGGGTCCGGGCCGGCTGGCGCGGGGCGCCGGCGCGCGGCAGCCCGTCCTCGGGGCTGACCGCGCCCGCCGGGACGGGGATCTCCCGGGCCGGCGGGTCGGCCTGGCCGTGGGCGACCGGCTCCTCGCCGGCCCGGCCGCCGCCCGGCCGCTCCTCGCCGCCCCGGCCGCCGCCCGCCCGCTCGTCGTCCGCCCGGCCGCCGTCCGCCCGCTCGTCGTGCGCCGGGCCCGGGTCAGCCGGTTCGTCGTCGGCCCGGTCGTCGGCGATCCGCCAGGTGTCCCGGCCGGCCGCCTTGGCGGCGTAGAGCGCGTCGTCGGCGGCGTCCAGCACCTCCTGGCCCGTGCTGGCGTGGCCGGGATAGACGGCGATGCCGATGGAGACGGTCACCGCGATGGCCACGGGCGCGGCCCCGCCGTGCCCGTCGGCCGTGATCGGGGCCTCCCGGATCGCCGCGCCGAGCCGCTCCGCGACGATCGCCGCCCCCCGGGCGTCGGTCTCCGGCAGCAGCACCACGAACTCCTCGCCGCCCTGCCGGAAGGCCAGGTCGACCTCGCGGATCTCGCCGCGCACCCGGCGGGCGAACTCCGCCAGCACGGCGTCGCCGGCCGCGTGCCCGTGCGTGTCGTTGACGTCCTTGAACCGGTCCAGGTCGAGGGCGAGAACGCTGAGCATCCGGCCGAACCGGTTCGCCCGCTCGACCTCCCGGCGGATCGACTCCCGCAGGTAGCGGTAGTTCCATAGCCCGGTCAGCGGGTCGGTCAGCGAGAGCCGCTGCGCCTCCTCGTGCACCCGCACGTTGTCCACCGCCACGGCGGCGTGGCCGGCGAAGGTCCGCAGGGTCACCAGGTCGTCGTCGTCGAACTCGTCCGCGCCGAGCCGGTCGTAGAGGGCCAGTACACCGAGCGCCCCGGCCGGGGAGGCCGGCTCCGACGACCAGGGCCGGGCGGGCGGGGCGTCCGCGCGGGCGGCGGCGTCGACCGCGCCCGTGGCGCCCGGGGCGGCGAACGGCACCGCGACGTACGTCCGGCAGCGCGGCTCGCCCGGCGGCACGGCGGAGGGTTCCGCCCGGCCGCGCTGCGGCTCGCCGGTCGCCGCGACGGCCCCGAGCACGCCGCTGCCCAGCGGCACCCGCAGCGGCCCGGCCCGCTCCTCGGGCGGGCAGCGCCCGTCCAGCCCCTCCGCGCACTGCGCCACAAGCACCCCGCCGTCGTCGACCAGCAGCACCGCGCCGGCCCGGGCGCCCGTCGCCGCGATCGCGCTGTGCAGGATCACCCGCAGGATGCGTTGCAGGTCGTGCGTGCTGGCCAGGGTGTCCCCCAGCACCGCGAGGTGCCCGCGCAACTGGTCGCGGCTGCTGGTCAGCGCCGCCACGTAGGTGCCGGTCTCCCGGGTCATCCGGTTGAACGCGCCGGCCAGCCGGCCGATCTCGTCGCGGCTGCGCACCGGCACCCGGGCGGTCAGGTCGCCGCGGGCCACCCGGTCGACCGCGCCCGCCAGCTCCACCAGCGGCCGGGTGGTCACCCGGGCCAGCCGCCCGGCGGCCACCACGGCCAGCAGGGCCGCCACGAGCACCGCCGCGACCAGGGCGGCGTACAGGCCGGGCGGCTGGTCGCTGGGGACCGAGAGCACGAGCGGCAGGGGCTGCCCGGCGGACGGGCCGACCCGGCGGACGTACCGGCCGTCGGCGGTCTCGGTGACCCGCTCGCCGTCGACCGTGCCGGCGGCGGCGAGCACGGCGTCGCGTACCCCGGTCGACTCGGTGGTGTGGGCGAGCCGGACGGGCGCCTCGGCGTCGTCGAGCAGGGTGACCGCCACGCCGGTCACGGCCGCGAGCCGCGCCACGAAGGCCGGGTCGACCGGATGCGCCGCGGCGACCGTGCCCAGCGGCCCGCCGGACCGGTCGCGCAGGTCGACCCGGGCGGCGAGCGCCCGCACCGGGCCGGCGGCCGGCGCGGCGGTGGAGCAGTCCCGCCAGGGCTCCGGCGGCCCGCCCGGCGAGGCGTAGGTGACCCGGCCGGCCACGTCGGTGACCCGCACGGCGGCCGCCAGGCCGCGGCTGACCACCTGGCCCGCGGCGCCGGGCCGGTCGCCGGTCAGGGCCACCGCGTCGGCGGCGGCCCGCAGCTGCTGACAGAGGGCGTCGACCGAGGTGCGCACGGTCGCGGCGGCCACCGCCAGCCGCTCGGTGGAACGGCTCCGGTCGACGGCCACCACGGTCGAACCGACGAAGAACGCCCCGAGCAGGACCGGGCCGAGCACCACCGCCAGGAAGGCTGTGGTCAACCGCCCGCGTAGCGTCACTCGGTCCCCCCGGAAGTTCCGCCGCCGTCGCTTGCGATGCTGACACAGAGCAACCAGGTGACAAACGTTGCGTCAGGAGTGTTGCGTGCCCGATTTTTCTCATGAAGCGGAAGCGGCGAAGCGGGACGTGCGCGCCGCCGTGCTCGCCGCCCGCCGGGCGCTGACCGCGCCGACGCGGGCCGAGGCCGCCGGGCGCGTCCAGGCCGAGCTGGTGGCCCTCGTCCGCCGGCTGCGCCCGCGCCGGATGACGGCGTACGTGCCGGTCGGCTCCGAGCCGGGCGGGCCCGACCTGCCGGCGGTGCTGCACGCGGCGCTGCCGCCGGGGGCCGAGCTGCTGCTGCCGGTGCTCTGTGCCGACCTCGACCTGGACTGGGCGGCCTGGGCCGGCACGGACGCGCTGGTGGCCGCCGGCCGGGGCATGCGCGAGCCGGCGGGGCCGCGACTGGGCCGGGACGCGGTGGCGGCGGCCGAGCTGGTGGTGGTGCCGGCGCTGGCGGTGGACCGCCGGGGGCTGCGGCTGGGCCGGGGCGGCGGCTCGTACGACCGGGCGCTGGCCCGGGTGCCCGCGACCGCGCTGACCGTGGTGCCGCTGCACGACGGGGAGCTGGTCGGGTCGCTGCCCGCCGAGCCGCACGACCGCCCGGTGCGCGCGGTGGTCACTCCCGCCGACGGCCTGCGTACGCTTGACGCCGCCCCCGGGGACGCGGCGGGTCGCGCCTGAGGGCGGCGGTGTCGCGCCCCACACTTCCGCTGGACGAATCCGGGGGCGATGACGCACCATTGGCACTCGAAGACGTCGAGTGCCAACCGGCCGTGCCAGATCCGGAGGAGAACGTGCCCACGTACCAGTACGCCTGCACCGCGTGCGGCCACCAGCTCGAGGCGGTGCAGTCCTTCTCTGACGAGCCGCTGACGGAGTGCCCCGCGTGTGAGGGGCAGCTGCGCAAGCTCTTCAACTCGGTCGGCATCGTGTTCAAGGGCTCGGGCTTCTACCGCACGGACTCCCGCACCTCGGGCAGCGACACCGGCAGCGGCGGCGCCGCCAAGCCGGCGAAGTCCGACTCGTCCTCCTCCGGCGGCGACTCCGGCTCGTCGAGCGGCTCGACCGCCGCCTCGTCCTCGTCGTCCTCGTCGTCGTCCAGCTCGAACGGCTCCGGCGGCGGAGCGAGCAAGACCCCGGCCGCCAGCACCGCCAGCGCCTCCTGACGCACGCCACATCCTGTCCCGGGGCCGGCCCCGCCCGCCCCGGGCACGTCCCGCTGTGCGGGCCACCGGTTTAGGGACACGGCCCCCGCCTCCTGGCTCGCCGTCCCGGGTCCCTGGTCGACCGCGGCGGCGTCTCGGATCGCCTGGTGACGCCCGTGGGCGCGACGGGGTGGTCGCGCGGTCGCCGGCAGGCGGTTGTCCACAGGGTGCCCGCGTCATCCACAGGCCCGGGGGCGTTGTCCACAGGCCGCCGGGGTTTCTCCACAGGCGCGGAAGCAGCCTCGGATGTCGGTGGGTCGCCTGGCAGGCGGTTCAGTCCCAGTGCGGCGGGCGCTCCGCGAGCAGCCAGTCGTCGTTGCCGCCGGAACGCTCGCCCCAGCCCCGATCGGTGTCGTCGGCGGTCTGCTCGGGCAGCACCACGAAGTCGTCGCTCAGGTCGACCGTACGGTCGTCGTCGCCGCGTACCGCCGGCGTCGGAGAGAACTCGGTGCTCACGAGCGGCAAGACTAGCGCAGCCGCGACCGGGTCACCGCGTCGAACCAGGTCCGCCACGGTGCCCCGGTGGCTCCGCCGACACGGCTGGCCGTGGGCGTCCGGTCACGGCTCGCCAGGCTGCCCGACCACGGCTGACCGGGGCTCTCCAGGCTGCCCGGCCACGGCTGACCGGGGTGTCCGCGCCGACCCGCCGGTGGGCCGGCCGCGTCCGGCCGGTCACCGGGCCGGAGCGTTGGTAGCGTCGGACGGCGTGACGACCCCCACCTCCGGCAGCGCCCCGGACGAGTACTGGCGGCGGCCCGACACCGCGCTGGAGCAGTCCGGGACCCGGGCCGCACCGACGCCGGCGCCCGGGGGCGGCTACGCGGGCCCGCCGGCCACCACCCCGCCCCCGGCCGGGTGGCGACCGCCGGTGCACCTGCGACCACCACCGCCCCGGCGGCTGCCGCCGCAGGACATGGCCGGGCTCGACACGGCGGAACAGCGGGCGCAGCGACTCACGTACGGCGTCGGCGCGCTGGCCGGCGCGGTGCTGGTGATCCTGGTCTGCCTGCTCTGCTCACGCCTGATCTTCTGACCCACCCCACTCCCCAGCGCGATCTTGCAGTTACCGCCCTGGCAAAGCGCGCGAACGGGGACAGAAGGCGGGTCGAAAGCGCAAGATCGCGGAGGCCAGGGGCGGGTGTCAGAGGGTGTTGCCCCAGACGGCCTCGGCGCCGGAGTGGCCGGTGAGGTAGGCGTAGACCAGGCTCACGACGCCGAGCGCGACCACCACGACCGACAGCACCGGCGTGATCCAGGGCGGCAGCCTCGGCACGCGCGGGTGCCCGCTCGTCACCACGAGCAGCAGCAGCGACGCCACGGCCAGCGGCAGGGCGTACCAGAACAGGAGGTCGCCGTAGCGCGAGTGCTCCAGGATCTGGTCCACGATCGGGCCCTGCATGCCCCGGGCCAGGAACGCGTCGTTCAGCTCCTCGCCGGACTCGACCGCGACGAAGGCCGTCACCGGCGCCGCCACGGCGAGGATCGCCACCGCCCAGTCCAGCCGGGGCCGGAACCGGGGCAGCGCCACGTACGCGGCGGAGAGCAGGGCCAGCAGCGGCACGAGCACGACGACCGCGTGCACCACCAGCACGTGGGCCGGCAGGCCCAGGATCTCCTTGAACATCCACACCTCCGGCGTACGCGGTCGCGGGTTGCCAGCGTACGGTGCGCCGGCCGCCCCGCCCAGAACTCTCGATCCGCTACACGCACCCCGGACAGGTCCGGTTCACCGCCCGGACGGGCAGGCTGGCTGTGGCCGGGGCCACCCTCTGCCGGAGGCCGGTTGTCGACCCGGTCACCTCGTGCTGTCATTGACAGATGTCCGGCGGGGAGGAGCTGCTCCGGTCGAGGGGCCTGCGGGTCACCCGGCCGCGCCTCGCCGTGCTCGACGTACTGGCCGCCGGCGGCCATCTCGAGGTGGACGAGATCACCCGGCGGGTCCGCGAGCGCCTCGACTCCGTCTCCACCCAGGCCGTCTACGACGTGCTCGGCGCGCTGTCCCGGGCCGGGCTGTCCCGCCGGATCGAGCCGGCCGGCAGCCCCGCCCGCTACGAGGCGCGGGCCGGGGACAACCACCACCACGTGGTCTGCCGGGGCTGCGGCGAGATCGCCGACATCGACTGCGCGGTCGGCAGGGCCCCCTGCCTGGACCCGGACATCGCTCACGGGTTCGAGGTCGACGAGGCGGAAGTGACCTTCTGGGGCCTCTGCCCCACCTGCCAGGCCCGCCGCTCCGCCGACGACTGACCCAGCCGCGCCGGATCCGCCGCGCCGCCGACGCCTGACCGCTCCGTGGGGCCCTGGCTCGGCCGCTCCGCCGACAACCGACCGTCCCCGCCGAGACGGGACGGCCGACGGGCTGACGTCCGTTGCCCGGGGCGGAGGGTCGCGGGGCATGGCACGCTTGGTCGGTGGACTCCGATGACCTCGGTCTGTTCGGTCCGGGTTCGGTCACGTGGAAGGTGCACGAGGAGCCGATCCTGATCGTCGCCGGCCTGCGTTCGCTCTACCTCCAGGCGCTGCATCCCCGCGCGATGGCCGGGGTCGCCCAGAACAGCGACTACCGCTCCGACGCCTGGGGTCGCCTGGTGCGCACCGCCACCTACGTGGCGACCACCATCTACGGCACCACGGCGGAGGCGGAGGCCGCCGGGCGGCGGGTACGCCGGCGGCACGCCCGCCTGCGGGCGACCGACCCGTCCACCGGGGAGGAGTTCCGCGTCGACGACCCCGACCTGCTGCGCTGGGTGCACGTCACCGAGGTCGAGTCGTTCCTCGACACGGCCCGCCGGGCGGGGCTGCCGCTGACCGCCGACGAGATCGACGGCTACTACACCGAGCAGCGGCGCGCCGCCGCGCTGGTGGGCCTCGACCCGCAGACGGTCCCCGGCACCGCCGCCGAGGTGGCCGACTACTACCGGCGGATCCGCCCGGAGCTGCGGATCACCCGCGAGGCGGCCGAGACGGCGCTCTTCCTGACCGCCCCGCCGATCCCGTGGAAGCTCAGCCTGCCCGCCCGGATCGGGCTCAACCTGGGACCGGCCCGCTGGGCGTACTTCGGCATCGCCGGCACCGCGTTCGCGCTGCTGCCCGCCTGGGCCCGGCGGCTGTACGGCGGCCTGGGCCTGCCGACCACCGCGCTCTCGGCCGACCTGACGGTGCGGGCGCTCCGGCTGACCCTCGCCGCGGTGCCCCGCCGCTGGCGGGAGGGGCCGTTGCAGCAGACCGCGAAGGAACGCGCCGCCCGCCTCGCCCGCACCCCCGCCTGAACGGTTCAGTCCCGGCCGGGCAGCCGGTCGGCGGGCTGCTCGACGGCCGCCCACGGCTCCTTGCCGGGCGCCTGCGCCCCCGCCGGGCAGGTGCGCCGGTAGTCGCACCAGCCGCAGCGGGGACCCGGCGTGGTGGGGAAGGCGTCGTCGGGGTCGTCCCCGTCGGCGACCGCCCGCTCGGCGGCCATGATGTCGCGCGCGGTCTCCTCGGCCCGGGTGAGCTGCCGGGCCAGCGACTCGACGGTGTGCTCGTGCGCCGCGACCGTGCCGGTGGGCAGGTGGTGCAGCTCCACCCGGCGGCACGGCCGGCGGAACACCCGCTCGGCGGCGTACGCGTAGAGCGCCAGGGCCTGGGAGCCGCGCGCGTCGTCGGCGTCCAGCCCGGTGCGGCCCGTCTTGTAGTCCACGATGACCAGCTCGGGGCCCTCGGGCCCGGGGCGGGAGTCGATCCGGTCGGCCCGGCCGTTGAACGCCAGCACCCCGGTCTTGACCGCCACCACCCGCTCCACGCCGAGCGGGTCGACCCCCGGCTCCAGGGTCTCGACGTAGGACTCCAGCCAGCCCAGCGCCCGCCGGTAGGCCGCCCGCTCCTGCTCCTCGTCCCGGTAGCCCTCGCGCACCCAGGTGCCTTTGAGCAGCGCGGCGAGCGCCTCGGGCCGGCGCCGCTCGGGGCTGAGGGCATACCAGTTCTTCAGGGCCGTGTGCACACTCGCGCCGAGGGAGTTGTGCGCCCACGGCGGGCCCTTGGGCGGGGCCGGACGGTCGACGTAGGAGTAGCGGTAGCGCCGGGGGCAGTCCGCGTAGGCGCCGAGCTTGCTGGGGGTGCAGACGAAGAGCCGTTCCGGCATGCCCTCGAAGCCGAGCTGCTCGGGCTGGTCGCCCCGGGGGCGGGGCGCCCGGCCCGTGGCGGAGGACCGTCCGGCTGAAGAGGCTCGTCGCACACCTGGATCCTGCCATCCGGCCCCGACAAACCCGGGCGGCGGTCAGGCCATGTTGGCGTACTGGGTCACGAAGGCGGCCACCGCGTCCGCGATGAGCTGCACCGCGATCGCCGCGAGCAGCAGGCCGGCGATCCGGGTCAGCACCTCGATCCCGCCCGGGCGCAGGATCTTGACGATCCCACCGGAGAACCGGAGCACCACCCAGACCGCGACCATCACCGCGACGATCGCGGCGGCGATGGCGGTGTAGTCCGACCCGCCGTCGGCCTCCTTGACGAAGAGCATGGTGGCGACGATGGCGCCGGGACCCGCCAGCAGCGGCGTACCCAGCGGCACCAGCGCGATGTTCGAGGTGACCTGCTGGCTCGGGTCGTCGGCCTTGCCGGTCAGCAGCTCCAACGCCACCAGGATGAGCAGCAGCCCGCCGGCGGCCTGCAACGCCGGCAGGTCGACGTGCAGGTAGTCGAGCAGCGTCTGGCCGGCCACCGCGAAGATGACGATCACGCCGAGCGCCAGGGCGACGGCCTGCCAGGCCGCCCGGTTGCGGTCCCGGGCCGTGAGCGGGCCGGTCAGCGCCAGGAAGATGGGCATCATGCCCGGCGGGTCGACGATCACCAGCAGGGTCACGAAGACCTCACCGAACAGCTTGGCATCCACGTGATCAACGTAGCCGCGCCGCCGGAGACTGAAACGCGGATCAGCCGGAAGCGATCCCGGTCACCCCGCTCGCCTCGGCGATGATCCGTTCGTACGCCTCCGGGGCCGTGGTGAACGCGCCGAGCCGGACGGTCTTGTGCGTGCCGTGGAAGTCCGACGAGCCGGTCACCAGCAGGCCCAGTTCACCGGCGAGGGCGCGGACGTGCGCCCGCTCGGCCGGGGAGTGGTCCTCGTGGTCGGCCTCCAGCCCCGCCAGGCCCACCGCGGCCAGGTCGGCGATCAGCGCGTCCGGCACGATCCGCCCCCGCCGCGTCGCCCGGGGGTGGGCGAAGACCGGCACGCCGCCCGCCGCGCGGACGAGCCGGACCGCGTGGAAGACGTCGATGTCCTCCTTCGGCAGCCGGTAGCGCTCGCCCAGCCAGTCCGGCCCGAACGCCTCCGTGGTGGTGGCCACCAGGCCGGCCCGGATCAGCGCCTGGGCGATGTGCGGCCGGCCCACCGAGCCGCCCGCCGCGCCGGCCAGGATCTCCGGCCAGTTCACGTCGATCCCGTCGGCCCGCAGCAGCGCCACGATCCGCTCGCCCCGCTCCTCCCGCGCGGCTCGCACCCGGGCCAGCTCGGCGACCAGCTCCGGGGCGTCCGGATCGAAGAGGTACGCCAGCAGGTGCAACGGCACCGCCGGCTCCTCGCCGTACCAGCGGCAGGAGATCTCCGCCCCACGGACGAGGCTGAGCCCGGCCGGCAGCGCCCGCAGCGCGGGCTCCCAGCCGGCGGTGGTGTCGTGGTCGGTGATCGCCACGACGTCCAGCCCCGACTCCGCCGCCGCCCGCACCAGCTCGGCGGGGCCGAGCGTGCCGTCGCTGGCGGTGGAGTGGGTGTGCAGGTCGATCCGGGGGCGCGCGCTCACCGCCCCGACGCTACCGGCCACCGCCGACGCCCGGCGCGCGGGCGTGGTCAGGAACCGTCGCGGCCGACCGGGATCGGGCGCTGCCCGTCGCCCATGCCGCCGACCGGGGCGCCCGACGACTCCTCGCCCGCGAGCACCCGGCTCACGTCGACGCGCACCAGGCCGGCACGGGCGTCGGAGTAGTACGCCCTCCCCTCGGGCGTCCACGCCACCGGCCCGTGCACGGGCGGCCCGGCCGGGCGGACCGCCCGGGTGGCGCCCAGCCGGTCCAGGTCGACCAGCAGCGCCCGGTCCTCGCCGCCCACCCGCCCGTTGACCAGCAGCCACCGGCCGTCGGCCGAGACGCCGCCGTGCCCGTCGTCGCCGAGGGTGGGCCCGCAGCCGGTCCGGGCGGACGCGAGGTTTCGGGTCGGGTCGAGCAGGGCGAGACAGGGCCGGCGCGGCGTGCCCGCGGACACCTGCGCGACCACCACGCCGTCGGGGCGCGTGCCGTAGACCCGCACGGTCGCGCGGTCGCCCCCGCTCTTCAGCGGGCCCTGCGCCGGGCGCCACAGGGTGTGGCCGGGCCGGTCCGCGTCGAGGCGCACCAGGACGGCGTCGCCGGCGAAGCCGACCGGCACCGCCCCGGCCGGCGCCGGCGTACGGGCGGCGGCGACGACCTGGGTGCCGACGATCCCCGCGGCGACCAGCTCGGCGCCCTCCCGCCAGGCGACCTGGCGCCCGTCGCGGCTGAGGGCGATGTCCCGCGCCCCGGCCAGGAGCAGGTGCACCGCGCCGTGGGGCTGCACCACCCACAGCGCCTGGCCGGCCGCCGTCGGGGCACCGACCACGGCCCAGCCGGTGCCGTCCGGCAGCCGCTGGGCGCGCTCGACCGGGCCCACGTCGGGCAGCGTCAGCCGCTGCCCGCTCGTGGTGGCGAGCACCGCGCCGAGGATAAGGTCCACCTCGCCCCGGCCCGCGCCCTGCGCCGGGTCGGTCGGTGGGGCGACCGGCAGCGACGGGGTCAGGTTCGGCAGGGGCGAGGCGTACGGGTCGCCGAGCACGACGGTCGGATGTGTGGGCCGGCCGGGCTGCTGCCCCAGCTGGGCGATCCCGGTGCTGATCCCCACGGTGGTGACCGCGGCCAGCGCCAGCCCGACCACGGTGCGCCGGCGCCGGGCCCGGTCGGCCCGGCGGATCGCCAGGCCCGCCGGGTCGGCGGCGAGCGGGTGGGCGACGGCGACCCGGCGGGCGAACGTCTCCCGCACCGCCTGCTCCAGCTCGTCCTCGGTCACGCCGTATGGACGCCTCGGGCCGCCGGTCCGGTTGTCAGCAGGGCCCGCCGGGCGGCTCACCGACGCTCTCCGGCGCCGGTGCCGGCCGGTACGACCGGCAGGCCTCGCGCCTCGTCGCGGTCGGCCCCCGCCCGGCCGGCCGGGGTTCCCGGGGCAGATCCTTCCCCACGGCCCGCCCGCGCCGCCCCCGACGACACGGGAACGGGCTCCGCCGCCGGCTCGCCCACGGGCGGCGTGCACCCGGCGTCCGGCCCGGGCAGCCCGGCGGCGGAGGCGGGCAACGCGGGCGCGGGCCCGACGTCCGGTGCGTCGACGCGCGGCGGGGCGTTGGTCGCCGCGACCACGGCCGCCGCGTCCGCGCCCACCACCATCCTCGGTGCGCCGTACGCCGGCGGCCGTCCGGCGCCGGCGGGTGCGGGCGCCGGCCGGTCGGCGGGAGCGCGCCGGGGCCGGGGCGGGGTCGGCGCGGCCCCGCTCGGCAGGTCGAGGGCGGCCTCGGCGCCCATCCGGCGGCGCAGCGTGCCCAGGGCACGCGAGGTCTGGCTCTTGACGGTGCCCGGGGAGATGCCGAGCAGGGCGGCGGTCTGCGCCTCGGACATGTCCTCGTAGTAGCGCAGCACGAGCACCGCCCGCTGCCGGGTGGGCAGCGCGCTCAGGTGGCGCCAGAGCAGGTCGCGGTCGAGCTGATGCTCGATCTCGTCGACCGCGGCGCGCTCCGGCAGCACCTCGGTGGGGCGTTCACCGTGCCAGCGCCGGCGCCACCAGCTCGTCGAGGTGTTGACCATGACCCGGCGGGCGTACGGCTCGATCGCCTCGATCCCGCCGAGCCGCTTCCAGGCCAGGTAGGTCTTGGTCAACGCGGTCTGTAGCAGGTCCTCCGCGGTCGCCCAGTCCCCGCTGAGCAGGTACGCGGTGCGCAGCAGGGCGCCGGAGCGGGCCGCGACGAAGTCGCGGAACTCCTCCTCCAAGGGATCCCTGCTCGCCATCAGCCACCTCCGCGCCCCGTCTCCCTGGCAGGTTGCCACGGCCGGGCAGGTCGGGTCGACGGCGAATGGTGCGCAGTTCCTCCGATGTTCGGACGAAAAGTTTCACGCCCCGTCGTCGGCCTTGGCCTCGTCGGCCTCCTTGCCCAGCCGCGCCTCGACCGCCTGCGGCTCGTACATCTCCTCGACGACGCGCAGGTAGAGCTCGTTCGGGTTGGGCAGATTCTTGATCTCGCGGAGCGCCTGCTCCTGACCGGCGGACTCCAGCACGAACGTGCCGTAGTTGAGCGCCCGGCCGGTCGGGGTCTGCTCGTACTTCATGTCGGTGACCCGGACCAGCGGCATCATCGCGACCCGCCGGGTGATGATGCCGTTGACCACCATCACCCGCTTGTTGGTCAGGATGAAGCGGTCGTACCACCAGTCGGCGACCTTCCACGCCACCCAGCCCATCACCGCGAACCAGAGCAGCACGGCGATCGTGGTGAGCGCGCCGACGTCCTGCCCGGCGAGGAAGCCGGAGAGGTAGCCGAGCACGAACGTCGCGGCGATGCCGACCAGCAGCGGGGTGGAGAGGTGGATCCAGTGCCGCTTCCACTCGCCCCGGTAGCGCTCGGTCGGGAAGAGGTAGCGCGCGACCAGCGAGCTGGGCTCGTCCTCCAGCGGCAGCACCCGGCGCGGGGCCATGCCGGCGGCGTCGGCCCGCAGGCCGGCCAGCTCGTCCTCGGAGATCTGCGGCGGCTGGTAGCCGGCCTCGGGATCACGGATCCAGGCTCGACCGGACCGCCCCTCCCCGGCGTACGCCGGGCCGTCGCCGAAGCCGGCGTCGTCCGAAAGGGAGGGGCCGTCGCCGAGACCCGGGCCGGTGCCGTAGCCCGGCCCGTCGTCGGGCCCGAGCCGGGGGATCGGCTCCGTGTCTCGCTCCCGGCGCTCCCGGTCGGGGTCGTCGGGGTCGAACGGTGGACCGGAGGGGTTACCCATCGGCGGCTAGGCGACGAGGCTGGTGAAGAAGTCGCCGAAGCCCTGTGCGATGTCCATGATGCCGCCGCCCAGGGACTTGAACACGTCCGCGGCGGAATTTGGCCGGTAGGCGACGAAGAAGATCAAGAATGCGATTCCGGCCCAGGTGAGGACCTTCTTGACCATGGCGGGCCATCCTCTCGCGCGGCGCCGGGTCCCATTACCGCAGCGGCACCCAGGGTATCAGTGTGATGTCGTACAGTGAATATCTGCGTCCGTTCTCCGTCATTCCGGGAGACCTGTCAAGCCCTGGAGCTTGTCAAGCCTTCCCGTGCAGATACGGAGACGGTGCGCCGTACACGAGCTCGGGCGGTGTCCACTCGGTCAGGTCGTGCAGCACGACGTCTTCCGCGAGCAGGTGACCCGCACTCGCCGGCCAGGCTATCGCATGGAGCCACATTCCCCGAGCCTCGCCGGCGTACGCGCTTCGATCCGTAGGCGAGCTCACAAGCCACAGTGGAGTCGGGTGACCGGCCACCTTGATCCTGGCCTGCCCGACGTGCTCCGGGTGACCAGGCCCGGGGTCGGTCAACGCCTCGGCCAGTTCCGGCCCCGGGTCCGGGCCGGCCATCCCGGCGAACCGGGTGCCCAGGCCGACGCCCGGCTCCTCGGCCACGAAGACCAGATCGGCGGGGCCCTCGCCGAGCGGCGCGGGCCCGGCGCAGGCGACCGCCGTGGCGCGCACGCCGGTCCGGTCGTCCCCGGCGTACGCCACCCCGGTCATGGTCCAGCCCGGCGGCAGCGGCCACGGGCACCAGAGCGGCGTCGCCGGCCGGCGCGGCAGGTCGGCGGCGGCGGTGATGCGGTCCACCACGCTGGCGACGATCTCCGCGCCGATGTGCTCGGGCACGTGCAGCGGGGGGACCGGCCCGCAGTCCAGGCAACGCGATTCGGTGTGCATCAGGTCCGGCGCCCGCACGGGCCCGCCACATCTCGGACAACTCACCGCGACACTCACCTTCCCACCGTCGCCCCGCGCCGCCGCCCCGTCAAGCGGAGCGCCGGTTTCGGTGCCGCCGGCCGGTGCCGGGAACGACCCGCTCAGGCGGGCGGCGGGCCGGCGTGCGCGCGGATCCAGGCGTGCATCGCGATGCCGCTGGCCACGCCGGCGTTGATCGACCGGGTGGAGCCGTACTGCGCGATGGAGAAGAGCTGGTCGCAGGCGGTGCGGGCCGGGTCGGACAGGCCCGGTCCCTCCTGCCCGAAGAGCAGCACGCAGCGTCGCGGCAGGGTGGTGGTCTCCAGCGGGCGCGACCCGGGCAGGTTGTCGATGCCGACCACCGGCAACTCCCGCGCGACCGCCCAGGCCACGAACTCCTCGATGGTCTCGTGATGCCGCACGTGCTGGTAGCGGTCGGTCACCATCGCGCCGCGCCGGTTCCACCGGCGGCGGCCGACGATGTGCACCTCGGCGGCGAGGAAGGCGTTGGCGTTGCGGACGACCGTGCCGATGTTGAAGTCGTGCTGCCAGTTCTCGATCGCCACGTGGAAGTCGTGCCGGCGCCGGTCCAGGTCGGCCACCACGGCCTCGCGCCGCCAGTAGCGGTACCGGTCGACCACGTTGCGCCGGTCGCCCTCGGCGAGCAGTTCGGGGTCGTACCGCGGGTCGTCCGGCGGGTCCCCCGGCCACGGTCCCACGCCGACGTCGAGCTGGTCTCCGGTCACGGTCACGCAGGGTACGGCCCACGTGCCCGACCCCGGGCCGCGCCCCCGGCGGCGGCCCGGTCCGGCAGCAGCCGGATCGGCGGGCCACCGGGCCCGGGGCGCCGACGGGTCGACCGGCGGCGACTCAGCCCAGCCCCAGTGCGCCGCCGAGCCGGTCGAGGAAGCGGCGGTCGGCGGGTGCCGGCGGCAGCGCCTCGGCCCCGGGCGTCGCCGCCCGGCAGACCCGGGCCGCCACGGACTGCACCCACTGCCGGTACGCCGCCGAGTCGGCGGGATCGGCCCGCCGCAGCACCCGGGTCGCCGCGCGGCAGACGGCCAGCAGGTCCACCAGGTCGGCGGGCCGGTCGACCGACGGGGAGGCCCCGTCGTGGCGGGCGTAGATGGCGGCGACCACCGCGCGGACGAGATCGCTGTCGAAGGCCCGACCCGCCGCGACCGCGTCCAGGCCGGCGAGCCCGGCGGAGACCCCCCGGCGGGGCCGCCCAGGGCCGGGCGCGGCGGCGGCCACGATCACCCGACCGGGCAGGCTGGTCAGCAGATCCCACTCGGCGGCGGAGTAGACGGCGGTGGTCAGCGGTGCGGCCCGGCGGCCGGCAGAGGGCGGCTCTCCGGCGACGGAGTGGCTCATGGGGACCTCCGGCGCCAGCATATGCCCCGGAAGGGGAAAAGGGCCCCTTCCACACGAACCCGGCGGGAAGGGGCCGTCGACGTCAGCGCGGCTCGGGGAAGCTCGGCCGCTCCGGGTCCACGCCCTCGGGCACGGTCGTGGCCGCGTACTCCTTCTTGGGAACCATCACCCGGCGGCGGAAGACGCAGACCATGGTGCCGTCCTGGTTGTAACCCCGGGTCTCCACCGAGACCACGCCCCGGTCGGGCTTGGAGGACGACTCGCGCTTGTCCAGCACCGTGGTCTCGCCGTAGATCGTGTCGCCGTGGAAGGTCGGCGCCACGTGCCGCAGCGACTCGACCTCGAGGTTCGCGATGGCCTTGCCGCTGACGTCGGGCACCGACATGCCCAGCAGCAGGGAGTAGATGTAGTTGCCGACCACCACGTTGCGCTTGAACTGGCTCGCGGACTCGGCGTAGTGCGCGTCCAGGTGCAGCGGGTGGTGGTTCATGGTGAGCAGGCAGAAGAGGTGGTCGTCGTACTCGGTGACCGTCTTGCCGGGCCAGTGCCGGTAGACCGCGCCGACCTCGAACTCCTCGTAGTAGCGGCCGAACTGCATCCTTGTCCCCTTCGACGGGCGGCGATGGAGTTCGGCACAGCATGCCTTATGGAGTGTTAAGGCGATGGGTGGGGCGCGGGCCGTGCGGAAATGTCACACCGGCGCCACCGAGGGGAGACGCAATGAGCGGCGGGGCCCTCCCCGGCACCCGCCGCCCACGCTCTGATGCGGAAGATTCTGCCGTACGAGAACGAGGGCCGAACAGAGACAGAGGTCACATTTATCTTTTCGTAACACTACCCTGCGTCATCACATCGGGAGCCGTCGGCGATCTCCGCACATCGGATAGCCGCTTGTCAACCGCCAGATTGCTGAATTACGACGATCCGTTGAGTCGATCTTCATGGAAGCGCTCCCATCACCGCTGGTCACGCAAATGCGTCGTGCACTTGCGATCAGCACCTCGGGCAAAGCCACCTCCGTCGATGGGAGCGGGACCACCCTCACGGGCCGTGGGCGCGCGTTTCGGCGCGCAACTGTCGGGAATTCCACGCGGTACGCCCTGGTTCCACCAGACGTAGCTATTCCGCGCCGATCGGAGACTTTCATGGCAACCGTAGAGCTGACCACGGCAAACTTCGACGAGGTGGCCGGCAGCGACGGCATCGTGCTCGTCGACTTCTGGGCCGAGTGGTGCGGCCCGTGCAAGCGGTTCGCCCCGGTCTACGAGCGTTCCTCGGAGAAGCACCCCGACATCGTCTTCGGCAAGGTCGACACCGAGGCGCAGCAGGAGCTGGGTGCCAAGTTCGACATCCGCTCCATCCCGACCATCATGGCGATCCGCGACGGCGTCATCGTCTTCGCCCAGCCGGGCGCCCTCCCCGAGTCCGCCCTGGAGAACCTGATCGAGCAGGTCCAGGCGCTCGACATGGACGACGTCCGGCAGAAGCTGGCCGGTCACCAGCACTGAGCCGACCCACTCCACGACGGCCGGGCCCCACGGGCCCGGCCGTCGTCGCGTCCGCGACCCCGTCCGCCCGGCGACGACAAGTGGCCGTCGGAGGGACCCGGAGCGGGCGGTACATCCCGTATCGTCACGACCCGATGGAGACCTTGACCAGCCGTGGACGCGCGATCCGGCTCGCCGCCACCGCCCTCGGCCTGGCCGTCCTGCTCGCCGGCACCGTCTGGGGCACCGACGACCACTTCCCGTTCGGCCCGTTCCGGATGTACTCGACCTCCAACCCGCCGAACTCCCCCGCCCCGGACACCCGGGTCGAGGGCGTCGACAGCACCGGCGCGGTCGTCGACCTGGGCGAGCGCGCGACCGGCATCCGCCGGGCCGAGATCGAGGGCCAGCAGGACCGCTACGCCGCCGACCCCGAACTGCTCACCGAGGTCGCCGACGCGTACGCCGAACGCCACCCCGACGCGGCCGAGCTGGTGGAGGTCCGCATCGTGATCCGCTGGCACGGCATCCGCGACGGCCGGCCCACCGGCCGCTGGACCGACGAGACGGTGGTCTCCTGGCAGGCGGACCGATGAGCCGCTGGTTGACCGAGCCGGTGCCCCACGGCCGGGTGGCCGCCTTCCGGACGCTGATCTACCTCTTCGTCGCCGCCGACCTGGTCGTGTTCACCCCGTGGATCCGCACCCGGGTCGCCGTGCCCGGGGAGCTCTACCAGCCGCTGCTCATCGGGCGGGTGGTGCCGCTGCCCACGCCCACCCCGGCGCTGGTCGCCGTGATCTTCTGGGTCCTGCTGCTGCTCGCCCTGCTCGCCGCGACCGGCCGGGCGCCCCGACTGCTCGGCTGGGCCGTCTTCGCGCTCTACTTCGAGTGGATGATCGTCGCGATGAGCTACGGCAAGGTCGACCACGACCGGTTCGGCCTGCTCGTCGCGCTGGCCGTGCTGCCCACCGCCGGCCGGGCCCGGCACGGCGACGCCACCCGCTCCGAGGCCGGCGGCTGGGCCCTGCGGGTCACCCAGATCGCCGTCATCTGCACATACTTCCTGGCCGCCTGGGCCAAGCTGCGCTTCGGCGGGCTGGACTGGCTGACCGGCTCGGTGCTGGCCCGGGCGATCCTCCGGCGCGGCACCGAACTGGCCGACCTGATCGCCTCGGTGCCGTACCTGCTGATCGTGGCGCAGTTCGGCATCGTCGCGTTCGAACTGCTCAGCCCGGTGGTCTTCCTGCTGCGGGAACGCTGGCGGCTGGCGACGGTGGGCTTCTTCTACTCGTTCCACCTGGTCACCGTCGCGACCATCACCATCTCGTTCGCCCCGCACCTGGCCGCGATGACCAGCTTCCTGCCGCTGGAACGGGTCCGGCCGGTCGTCTGGGCGCGCCGGCTGCTCACCCGCCGCGCGGGGGACGGTGGACGGCCCGCCGACGCGGGCGGCCCCGCGCCGTCACTCGCCGGTCAGGCGTCCGCCGCCGGCCGACCGGACGGGCCGTAGAGGCGCTCCCGCGCCTCCTGCGGCAGCGCACAGGCGGCCGTCCCGCCGGGGAGCCGGTGCCGGTTGCGGGCGACCCAGCGGTACGCGGGCCAGGCGGCGGCGCGTACCGGCGGGAACCGGAGGCCGGTGCCGGCCACCCGCCAGAGCGGGCCGCTGTCGCCGAGCAGCTTCGCGATCGCGTCGGGGCCGGCCGCGCGGGAGCCGTCCGCCCCGACCCACTGCACCGCCTCCTCGCACTCCGCCTCGGTCAGCCCGAGCGCGTCGAGGTCGGCGAACTGCCACGGCACCACGTGCACACCCGTGGGGATCCGCCGGTCGATGAACTCGGCGCACCGGGTGCAGAACGCGCAGTCCCCGTCGTAGACGAACGTCGACCTCTCCATGCCTCCATCCTCCACCCGCCGGCCACTGACCGAACGCCGAGGTGGGCGGGAACACGGCGATTCGCTTGCACTCCGCTCGTACGCGTGTTCGAATGAAGGTCATGCGCTGGGACAACCTCTCCGCTCCCCCGGACGAGGGGGTCCCCGATCGGGCAGCGCCAGCGACGCCACCCCTGCCGCTGGCGCTGCCCGGCGCGATCGCCCGCACCTTCGACACCCCGGGCTTCGCCGGCATGACGTTCTACGAGATCCGGGCCAAGTCGATCATCAACAAGGTGCCCGGCGCCTCCCGTGTCCCCTTCGAGTGGACGATCAACCCGTACCGGGGATGCAGTCATGCATGCGTCTACTGTTTCGCGAGAAATTCTCACACCTACCTCGACCTCGATGCCGGTACGGACTTCGACCGGAAGGTGATCGTCAAGGTCAACGCGGGTGAGCTGGTCCGGCGGGAGCTGGCCGCGCCGCGCTGGCGGGGCGCGCACGTCGCGATGGGCACCAACGTGGACTGCTACCAGCGGGCCGAGGGGCGCTACCAGCTCATGCCGCAGATCATCGCGGCGCTGCGCGACTTCGCCAACCCGTTCTCGATCCTCACCAAGGGCACGCTGATCCTGCGGGACCTGCCGCTGCTGCGCCAGGCCGCCGAGGTGACCCGGGTCGGCGTCTCCTTCTCGGTGGGCTTCGTCGACGAGCGGCTCTGGCGCGCGGTCGAGCCGGGCACGCCCAGCCCGCGGCGGCGGCTGGACGCGGTGCGGGCGCTGACCGACGCCGGCTTCGACGTCGGGGTGCTGATGGCGCCGATCCTGCCCGGGCTCAGCGACGACGACGCCTCGATCGACGCCACGGTGGCGGCAATCGCGGCGGCCGGGGCGACCAGCGTGACCCCGTTGGCGCTGCACCTGCGCCCCGGAGCCCGGGAGTGGTATGCGCGCTGGCTCGGCCGCGAGTTCCCCCATCTGGTCCCCCGCTACCGCGAGCTCTACCGCTCCGGCGCGTACGCCCCGCAGTCCTACCAGCGGGAGTTGACGGCGCGGGTGCGGATCGCGTCACGCCGGCACGGGCTGCACCGGGGCGAGCGCGGAGACGACCGCCGCCTGCCCGACCCGACACCCGCGCCGCCAGCCGCCGAGCAGCTCAGCCTGCTGTAGACGCCGGCCGATACCCTGCCGCCGTGCGGGAGAGGATCGACCGGGCACTGCGCCGGCAACGGATCGCGGTGACGGTCGCGCTGGCAGTCGGGCTGCTGTGGGGCGTGGCGACCGGGTGGGCGCTGCGCACGGGCGATACCGGCGCCCTGCTCACGCTGCCGCCGTTGCTCGCGCTCTGCTGGAGCCTGCTGCGGCTGTTCGGACGGCCGAGCACCGCCGAGCTGCGGGTCGCGGAGCAGGAACGCGCCTTCTTCGGGCCGCCCAAGCACGGGATCGGCTACCGCTGCTCCCTCCTCGGCTTCCTCGCCTTCCAGGCGACGTACCAGGCGAGCCACCCGGCTGCCTCGACACCGGACGGGTGGCGGTGGCTCCTGGGGCTCCTGTCCGGGCTGTTCGCCGTAACGCTGACGGTCGCCCTCTGGCGACGCGTACCCACCGTCGCGTTGACGCCGGACGGGATCACCGCGGGCGACCCGCTGCGGCACCTCCACGTGCCGTGGGAGGCCCTGGACCCGGCGGTACGGGTCCGCTCGCCGCGGCAGTCCGGCTTCCTCCGGTTGCCGGTGCGGCGACCGGAGCTGATCCGGCACCGCGGCCTCGGCGTGCGCCGCGCGGTGGCCATGGAGACCGGGGAGCTGGACGTCGCGCCGGAGCCGCTGGTCGGGGCGATCCGGCACTACCTCGCCCACCCGGAGCACCGCGCGGCCATCGGCACGTCCGAGGAGTACGCCCGGCTGCGCCGCGCGCTCGGGAGCGGCGGCTGAGCGGCGGGGTTAGAGTCGGCGGGTGCGTTCCGCTCAGCAGATCCTCGCCGACTCCGCCGTGATCGCCGTCGTGGGCGCGTCCCGCGACCCGCGCAAGGCCGCGCACAGCGTGCCGTTGCAGATGCAGCGGTACGGCTGGCGGATCATCCCGGTCAACCCGACCGCCGACGAACTGTTCGGCGAACGGGTCTACCGGTCGCTGGCCGAAATCCCGCACCCCGTCGACCTGGTCGACGTGTTCCGGCCGGCGCAGGACGCGGTCGAGGTGGTGCGCGAGGCGGTGGCGATCGGCGCCCCGGCGGTCTGGTTGCAGCTCGGCATCGTCTCGGCCGAGGCGCGGCGGATCGCCACCGAGGCGGGCATCGACTACGTCGAGGACCGCTGCCTGATCGTGGAGCGTGCCGCTGGTGGCCTCACCCGACTGAGCTGACCCGGCTCGGGAAGGGTCTCGCCACAACGGCAACGGCCGCCCGCCGTGTCGTACGGCTGGCGCTCCTGGTCGCGGCGGCCGCGCCTGGCGGCCGCGATCGAGGCGTACCGGGAACGGCCGCAGGTGCTGGCGGTGGGGCCGGTCACCGCACCGGAACCGGCCGTCGAGCCGGCCGGTGGGTGACCGGCGCGCCCGTCAGAGCTTGTACTCCTTGAGCAGGCCGCGGGAGATGATGGTCTTCTGGATCTCCGAGGTGCCCTCGCCGATGAGCAGGAACGGGGCCTCCCGCATCAGCCGCTCGATCTCGTACTCCTTGGAGTAGCCGTAGCCGCCGTGGATGCGGAACGCCTCCTGGACGACCTCGGCGCAGTATTCCGAGGCGAGCAGCTTGGCCATGCCGGCCTCGACGTCGTTGCGCTGGCCGGCGTCCTTGAGGCGGGCGGCGTTGACCATGAGGGCGTGCGCGGCTTCGATCTTGGTGCCCATCTCGGCGAGCTTGAAGGCGACCGCCTGGTGCTTCGCGAGCGGCTGGCCGAAGGTGCGGCGCTGCTGGGCGTACGCGACGGCGAGTTCGAAGGCGCGGATGGAGATGCCGCAGGCGCGGGCGGCGACGTTGACCCGGCCGACCTCGATGCCGTCCATCATCTGGTAGAAGCCGCGGCCGACCTTCTCCGCGCCGCCGAGGACGGCGGTCTCGGGGACGGTGACCCCGTCGAGCACCATCTCGGTGGTCTCGACGCCCTTGTAGCCCATCTTGTCGATCTTGCCGGGGATGGTCAGGCCGGGCGCGGTCTCGCCGAAGCCGGGCTCCTTCTCCAGCAGGAACGTGCTCATGTTCCCGTAGACCGAGTCCGCGCCGGTGTCGGTCCTGACCAGGGTGGCCACCACCGAGGAGTACGCGCCGTTGGTCAGCCACATCTTCTGGCCGTTGATGACGAACCGGTCGCCCTCACGTACGGCCTTCGACTTGATCGCCGAGACGTCGGAGCCGCACTCCGGCTCCGACATCGAGAAGGCGCCGCGCACCTCGCCGGTGGCCATCCTCGGCAGCAGCCGGGCCTTCTGCTCGGCCGAGCCGTGCTGGGAGATCAGGTACGCGACGATGAAGTGGGTGTTGACGATGCCGGAGATCGACATCCAGCCCCGCGACAGCTCCTCGACCACCAGGGCGTAGGTGAGCAGGGACTCGCCGAGCCCGCCGTGCTCCTCGTCGATGGTGAGGCCGAAGAGGCCCATCTCGCGCATCCCGTCGAGGATGTCGGTCGGGTACTCGTCGGCGTGCTCCAGCCGCTGCGCGTGCGGGATGATCTCCTTGTCGGCGAACTCCCGGACCGTTTCCAGGATCGACCGCTGCACATCGGTCAGGCCGGGCGTCTGGGCGAGTCGGGCCATCTCAGCCTCCGGGGGTCGGCGCCTTACTCATGGGTAACTGAACGCTCGGTCAGTATCAGCCGCCTGGCGGGCGAGGCCAAGGTGACCAGTCCACACAACCGCTGTGAAAAGGTTCACCGCTGCGGGTAGCGTCCGGCAAGAGGGGACGTGATCCGCCACCGGCAGGAGGAGACCGTGAGCCAGCCACCGCCGCCGGGCCCGCCCGATCCGGACCGGCCGCCGTCGCCCTGGGAGCCCCCGCCGGGCCACGACCCGTCGCGGTCCGAGCCGCCACCGTCGTGGTCCGAGCCGCCGGCGCCGTACGGGCAGCCGCCCGCCCACGAGCAGCCGTCCTACGGGCAGCCGTCCCACGGGCAGCCGGCGTACGGGCAGCCCTCCTACGAGCAGCCCGGCGAGCCGCCGCACGGCCAGCAGTGGGCGCACCAGCCGCCGTACGCCCCGCAGGTGCCCTACGGGCAGTACGGCCCGCCGTCCGGCCCCCGCCCTGGCGGGGGCACCAACGTGCTGGCCATCCTGTCACTGGTGCTCGCGTTCGTGTTCGCCCCGGCCGGCATCGTGCTCGGGCACCTGGCCAAGCGGCAGATCCGCACCACGGGCGAGGAGGGCGACCAGCTCGCCACCTGGGGCCTCGTCCTCAGCTACGTCTTCACCGGGCTGGGCCTGGTCGCCTGCTGCGGCTGGATCGCCCTGGTCATCGCCGCCGGCGACCACGGCACCACCTACTGACGCCCGCCGTCGGCCCGGGTCAGCGGAACTGTGCCTCGCGGACGCTGTTGCCGCCGTCCACCACCAGCATCTGCCCGGTGATGTACGACGCGGCCGGCGAACAGAGGAAGGTAATCGCCGCGGCCACCTCGTCCGGCGTGCCGGGGCGGCCGACCGGGGTGCCGAGGCCCTGCTTGATCTCGGCGACGGTCGAGGCCGCGGTGTGGATGGTGCCCGGGGCGACCGAGTTGACGGTCACCCCGTCGGCGATCATCTCCATCGCCAGTGCCCGGGTCAGCCCGACCACGCCCGCCTTGGCCGCCGCGTACGCCGCCTCGGTCGGCAGGGCGTTGACCGGCCCGGCGGTGGCCGCGAGGTTGACGATCCGGCCCCAGCCCCGCTCGGCCATGCCGCCGATGAAGGCCCGGCTGCACAGGAACGCGGTGGTGAGGTTCCGGTCGATCTCGCCGCGCCACTCGTCGTAGCTGAGCTGGGCGACCGGGCGCAGCACCTCGGGGCTCGCCCGGCTGGCCAGCCCGGCGTTGTTGACCAGCACCTCCACGTCGCCGAGCTGCTCGGTGACCGCGTCGGCGAGCGCCCCGACCTCCGACTCGTCGGTGAGGTCGGCGACGAAACCGGTGACGCCCAGCTCGCTGGCCCGCTCGTGGATGCGTCGGGTGGTGGAGACGATGGCCACCCGGGCGCCGAGATCGGTCAGCCGGCGCGCCGTCGCGTACCCGATGCCGTCCGGGCTGCCCGCCCCGGTGACCAGGGCGACCTTCCCGTCGAGTCGCATCGTCACCGGGTCCGGCAGCGGCGCCGGCTCGTCGGTGCCGGCGGGGCTCGCCGCGGCGGCGGCCCGGGTGCGCCGGGCCAGGCCGGGGCGGCTCACGTCCCGTCTCGGTCGGCTTCCGGAGCGGTCCGCGGCTCGCGCGTCAATCACCATGCCAGGATCCTGCCCGCTTCCCGGGGCCCGGGCAACGCGGCACACCCGGTGGCGACCCCCCAGGGTTTGCGCCGGCGTGACTACCCTGACGGGCGCACCCGCACCCAACGGAGTAGACGAATGACATATCCCCCGCCGTCCGGCGGCTGGAACGACCCGGCGTGGTCGGGCCAGCAGTCGAGCCCGCCCGCCGACCCGGCGAGCGGCCAGCCCATCCCCACCCAACCCACCGCCGACCCGTACGCCCCGGCGGACCCGTACGCGGGCGGCGACCCGTACGCCGGCATGAAGCAGGCGGACCTGTCCACGCCCGCCGGATACCCGCCGCCGCCGGCCTACCCGGCGTACGGCTACGGCGCCCCGCAGAGGACCAACGGCATGGCGATCGCCGCCCTGGTGCTCTCCCTGGTCGGCTTCGCATCCTGCATCACCGCGCCGGTCGGCGCGATCCTCGGTCACGTCGCGGCCAAGCAGATCCAGCAGACCGGCGAGGGCGGCGAGGGCATGGCGAAGGCCGCCATCATCATCGGCTGGATCCTCACCGGCCTGATCGTGCTGGGCATCCTCTTCTACGTGGGGATCATCATCTTCGCGATCAGCCAGGCAGACACCAGCAGCAGCTACTGAACGACGGTGCCGCCCCGGTGTGGACCGGGGCGGCACGGATCGTCGGTCCCGGCGGGACTACTCCGCCGGCGGGGTGAAGGACGAGGTCCGGGTCATGCCCGCGGCCCGGCCCTTCGCCGCGACCACGAGGGCCATCTTGCGCGACGCCTCGTCGATCATCTCGTCACCGAGCATCACGGCGCCGAGCCGACCGCCCGCCTCCGAGGTGTAGTGCTCGTACGCGTCGAGGATCAGCTCGGCGTGGTCGTAGTCGGCCTGGGCCGGCGAGTAGACCTCGTTCGCGGCGTCGATCTGGCCCGGGTGCAGCACCCACTTGCCGTCGAAGCCGAGCGCCGCAGAGCGCTTCGCCACCTCGCGGAACGCGTCCACGTCGCGGATCTGCAGGAACGGGCCGTCGATGGCCTGCTTGTCGTGCATCCGCGCGGCCATCAGGATGCGCATGAGGATGTAGTGGTAGGGGTCGCCCGGGTAGTCCGGGATGAGGGCGCCGACCACCAGGGACTTCATGTTGATGGAGGCCATGAAGTCGGCCGGGCCGAAGATGATCGTCTCGACGCGGGGCGAGGCGGCGGCGATGGCGTCCACGTTGACCAGGCCGGCGGCGTTCTCGATCTGCGCCTCGATGCCGATCCGGCCGACCGCCAGGCCGAGCGTCTTCTCCAGCTGGGTCAGCGTCATGTCGAGCCACTGCACCTGGGCCGCGTTCTGCACCTTCGGCAGCATGACGCAGTCGAGGTTCGCGCCGGCCCCCTCGACCACGTCGATGACGTCCCGGTAGGTCCACGGGGTGGTCAGGTCGTTGACGCGCACGACCCGGGTCTTGCCCGACCAGTCGCCCTCGTTGAGCGCCGCGACGATGTTCTTCCGGGCGTCGGGCTTGGCCAGCGGGGCGACCGCGTCCTCCAGGTCCAGGAAGACCTGGTCGGCGGGGAGGCCCTGGGCCTTGCCGAGCATCTTGACGCTGGAGCCGGGTACCGCGAGGCAGGACCGGCGGGGGCGACCGACTGCGGCCATGGATGCGCTCCTTCCAGCGTGCGGCGGGCACGCCGACGCCACCTGACGAGAAAGGCGAGAACTTAACGATCCCAAAGGGCTTTGTGACGCCACGGTAACCTCGTGCCGTGACCGGGGTGAATGGACCTGTGGAAGATTTCACTGGGCGTCGGCTGGTGGTGGTGACCGGGGCCAGCTCGGGCATCGGGCTGGCGGCCGCCGTCGACCTGGCGCGCCGCGGTGACCAGGTGGTACTGGTCGGCCGGGACCCGGCCCGGCTCCAGGCCGCGGCGGAGCAGGTGCGCGAGGCGTCCGGCGAGCGGCCCGAGCTGTTCCGGGCCGACTTCGCGGTGCTGGACGACGTCCGCCGGCTGGCGGAGAAGCTGCGGGCCGCGTACGACCGGATCGACGTGCTGGCCAACAACGCCGGCGCGATCGTCCTCCAGCCGCTCACCACCGTCGACGGTTTCGAGCTGACGGTCCAGGCCAACCACCTGGCCCCGTTCCTGCTCAGCAACCTGCTGCGGGACCGGATCGGCCGGATGGTGGTGACCGCCTCCGCCGCGCACCGCAGCGGCGCGCTCGACCCGGACGACCTGAACGCCCCGCTGCGCCGCTACCGGCCGATGCAGGCGTACGGGACCAGCAAGCAGGCGAACATCCTCTTCACGGCCGAGGCGGCCCGGCGCTGGCCCGAGATCCCGGCGTACTGCCTCCACCCCGGGGTGGTGCGCACCCGGTTCGCCAACGACAGCCGGCTGGTCGCCCTGGGCATGCGGCTGCTGCCGTTCCGCAGCCCCGAGAAGGGGGCCGAGACGCTGGTCTGGCTCGCCAACCAGGATCCGTCCCGGCTGCGTACCGGCGGCTACTACGCCGACCGGCAGCCGCGTCGGCCGCTGCGCAAGGCGGCCGACCCGCAGCTCGCCGCCCGGCTCTGGGCGACCAGCGCCGAGGCGGTCGGCGTCGCAGGATAGCGGTGTCGCCCGTGGCCGCCCCGCTGCCATACTCCGCCGCATGACGACGGGGAACGGCACCGCCGCGCGCGACGCCACGGCCGGCGGCGGCAACGGCGACACGCTACGGGTGCTCGGCGCGGACGAGGAGTTGGCGGCCCGGCTCGACGCCGAGCTGACCGCCTTCAACAATCGGGCGACCGGCGCGGCCGACGAGGCCGACCTCTCCGTCCGGGTCACCGACGCTGCCGGCGAACTCGTCGCCGGGCTGACCGGCTGGACCTGGGGCGACTGCGCCGGCATCAACATGGTGTGGGTGCGCGAGGACCGGCGGGCCGAGGGCTGGGGCGGCCGGCTGTTGCGCGCCGCCGAGGAGGAGGCTCGCCGGCGCGGCTGCACCCAGATGTCGGTCGCCTCGTTCTCGTTCCAGGCGCCGGAGTTCTACCGTCGCAACGGCTACCTCGACACCGGGCGTCGGGAGGGCATCCCGGGCGGCCACGTCGACCACCACTTCTGGAAGTCGCTGGTCACCGATCCGGCTGCGGCGTTGCGCCTGGTCGCCCTGGTGGAGTTGCCCGAGGTGGAGGGCGGTCGGCGGTACGAGGACACGGTGCTGGGCCTGCTCGGGCGGCACGGCGGGCGGTTGGAGCGCCGGCTGCGGACCGGCGACGGGCACACCGAGGTGCACCTGATCCGGTTCGACACCCGCGACGGCTACGACGCCTTCCTGGCCGACCCGGAGCGGGTGGCCCTGCGGGCCGCGCTGGGCGACGCCGCCCCGGCCGCCCGGGTGCTGGAGGTCCACGAGGTCTGACGGCCGCCGCCACCGGCCGGCGAGGAACCTACTCGTCCGGGTGCACCGGCAGGCTGGTGACCACCACCCCGGGCAGCCGGCGCAGCGCCGCGCGGAGCCGCTGCTCCGTGCGGCTGTGCAGCAGCCGGTGCCAGCGGCTGCGCACCACCACCTCCGGCACGACGACGGTCAGCACCAGGTCGGCGCGGGAGGCGTGCAGCGCCTCCAGGTAGTGCGCGAGCGGCCCGATCACCGCCCGGTACGGGGACACGATCGTCTCCAGCCGCAGGTGGTCGCCCCATGCCTGCCACTGCTCCCGGAACCGGTCCGCCTCCGGCTCCTCGGGGGCGATGTGCACGGCCAGCGTCGGCTGCCCGAGCGAGGCCGCGTACGCCAGGGCCCGCAGCGAGGACCGGTTGAGCCGGGCGACCGGCACCACCACGAGGTGGCGTACCTGCTCGGGTAGTTCCTCGTCCTCGGGCGCGGCGGGCCCGGCGGTGGGCGGCCGCGCCGGCACCACCGGCGGCCCGGGCACCGGGCCGGCCGGCGGCGGGTGCAGCGCGAGGGAGCGGTGCAGCGTCCGGTAGTGCCGCTGGATGGCCCGGAACAGCAGGATCAGCAGCGGCACGGCGACGACCACCACCCAGGCGCCCTCGGTGAACTTGGCGACCGCCGCGGTGACCAGGACCAGCCCCGAGAAGACGGCGCCCACCGCGTTGATCGTCGCGCGGCGTCGCCAGCCGGACCCGCGCCGGCGGCGCCAGTGCACCACCATCCCCGTCTGGGACAGGGTGAAGGCCAGGAACACCCCGACCGCGTAGAGCGGGATCAGCGCCTCGGTGCGCCCCCGGAAGGCCACCAGGATCACCGCTGCCGCGGCGGTCAGCGCGACCAGCCCGTTGCTGAAGGCGAGCCGATCCCCCATGTGCAGGAACCGGCGCGGCGCGTGGCCGTCCCGGGCCATGAAGAACAGCAGGCGGGGAAAGTCGTTGAAGGCGGTGTTCGCGGCCAACAGCAGGATCATCGCCGTCGCGGCCTGGAGCAGCCCGTACCAGGGACCGCTGGGAAACGTGACCCGGGCCAACTGGGAGAGCATCGACTGCTCGGCGGTGGGCACCAGCCCGGACAGGTGGATCAGCCCGATGAGCCCGAGGAAGAACAGCACCAGCATCGCGACCATCCAGGTCAGCGTGGTGCGCGCGTTGCGCCACTCCGGCGGCCGGAACGCGGGCACCGCGTTCGAGACCGCCTCGATGCCCGTCATCGACACCGCGCCGGAGGAGAACGCGCGGAGCACCAGCAGCAGCCCCAGCCCCTCGACGGCCGGCACCGGCGGCGGGTCGACCGGGACGAACCCCCGCTCGGCCACCCGGAACCAGCCGACCGCGAGCAGCGCCAGCAGCGCGACCACGAAGGCGTACGTGGGCAGCACGAAGAGGTTGCCGGCGGTGCGGACGCCGCGCAGGTTGCCCGCGAGCAGCACGCCGACCACGGCCAGCCCGAGGGGCACCGTCCAGCCGGTCAGCCCCGGGACCGCCGAGGTGACCGCCTTGACGCCGGCGGAGACGGACACCGCCACGGTCAGCACGTAGTCCATCATCAGACCCGCCGCCGCGGCCAGGCCCGCCCCCGCGCCCAGGTTGTCGCCGGCCACGATGTACGAGCCGGCCCCGTGCGGGTAGGCGGCCACGGTCTGCCGGTAGGAGACGCCGACCGCGACCATGAGCAGCGCCAGCCCGGCGGCCAGCGGCAGGGACAGCCCGAGCGCGCCGCTGCCGGCGAGCAGCAGCACGGCCAGCATCGCCTCCGGCCCGTACGCCACCGAGCTGAGCAGGTCGGAGGAGAGCACCGGCAGGGCGACCAGCTTGCGCATCCGCTCGTAGAGCACGGCGGCGCTGCTCAGCGGCGGCCCGAACAGCACCCGCCGCAACCGGGTGCCCGCCCGGCCGAAACGGGTGCCGGGCAGGTTTGCCGGCTCGGCGGCGACCAGTTCGTCCGGCTCCCCGACCCGGAACATCGCGATCGGGGCGAGCCGGCCGAACCGGGTTGGGGCCGGCTGGCCGGGATGACGGCGCAGCGTCGGATCGACGGGCAGGATGTCCCCGCCGGGCGGTCGGCCCGGCCGGGCGGCCCGCCAGCGGTCGCCGATCCGGCGCAGCGCCCGCAGCTCGTCCGGGTCGAGTGGCGGGAACTCGGCCGACGGCGTGACGACCGTGCCACGATCGCCCTCGCCGCCGTCCCGCTTCGCCATCCGCCGTCCCGTCCCGTGTCTTCCCTCCCCCGCACTCTCACGGACGCGGCCGTCTCCGGCGGGCGGAACGGCGGTTCTCGCGGCAAAGAGTGTTGGCGGCCGGCCGACCGTGCCCGGGGCCACGGTGCGGCGGGGGGTCAGTCGCGCAGCGGGCCCACGTCGGCCGGGACGGCGGTGGACGCCGGGACCCGGCGGGCGGCGCGGGCGCCCCCGAGCACCACCACCGCGACGCCGGCCAGCAGCAGCGCCAGCCCGGACAGGGCGGTGGCCCGGGGCAGCTGCCCCAGCCAGGCCCAGCCGATCAGGGCCGCGCCCGGGGCCTCCAGCAGGACCAGCACGCTGATCGTGGTCGCCGAGACCCGGCGCAGCGCATAGTTGAACATCGAGTGCCCGAGCAGTTGGGCGCCGGCCACCAGGGCCAGCACGGCGGCCCAGGTGCCGGTGTCGAAGCCGGTCAGCGGCACCCCGCCGACCAGGCAGACCACCAGCAGGAGCAGCGCGCAGACCCCGTAGCAGATGGTGGTGTACGTGGTCGTGCTGATCGTCGTGCGGGCCCGCTCGCCGAACGCGGTGTAGACCGCCGCGAACATCCCGCCGACCACCGCCAGCAGGTCGCCCGCGAAGGCCCGACCCGAGACGCCGAAGTCGGCCCCGGTGGCGAGGGCCGCCCCGGCGACCGCCACCCCGATGCCGACCCACACCGCGACCGGCAGGCGGCGGCCCTGGCCGCGGGCGATCAGGCCCTGCCAGACCGGCTGGGTGGCGCCCAGCGCGGTCGCCGCGGCGACCGAGGTGAGCTGGGCGCTCGGCATCCAGGTGGCGAAGTGGGCGGCGAGGGCGACCCCGGACAGGACGCAGTAGAGGCCCTCGCGCCGCCCGGCGCCGACCGTCAGCGACCGGAACTCGGCGCGCCGCCGGCACAGCGCGTACGGGCCGAGCACGGCGACCGAGAGCGTGTTGCGCCAGAACGCGACGGCCAGGGCCGGTGCCGCCGCGAAGGCCACCAGCGGCGCGGACGACGAGACGGCGACGACAGCCAGGACGAGCGCCCCGGTGGTCACCGGGTCGAGCGTCGGGCGGAGCGGTGCGGTGGACACGGGGAGCAATCCTCACACGGCACGGGCCACCACGGACCGTCAACGCTCGGTTACGATCATGCCTGTCCGCGCCGGCGACCCCTCGACCGCCCGGAGGCGCTCCCATGCCCACCTACCAGGCGGTGCTGTTCGACTTCTTCGGCACGCTGACCCGTTCCGTGCAGCGGGGCGCGGCGCACCGGTCGACCGCCGAGCTGCTCGGCTGCCCGCCCCGCACGCTCGTCGACGTGCTCGACCGCACCTTCTACGAGCGGGCCTGCGGCCGGTACGGCAACGCCGAGGCGACTCTGCGCTGGGTCTGCGAGCAGGCCGGCGTGCACCCCTCGGACGACGCGGTCCGGTCGGCGGTGGCCTCCCGCCACCGGGCCGTACGCGCCGACACGCGGCTGCGCGACGAGGCGGTGCCCACGCTGGCCGCGCTGCGCCGGCGCGGCCTGCGAACCGGGGTGATCAGCGACTGCACCCACGAGCTGCCGGCGTTCCTGCCGCAGTTGCCGGTCGCCCCGCTGCTCGACGTGCGGGTCTTCTCGGTGCAGGTCGGGCGTTGTAAGCCGGACCTGGCGCTCTACCAGGCGGCGTGCGGGCGGCTCGGCGTGGCCGCGGCGGACTGCCTCTACGTGGGCGACGGCGGCAGCCAGGAGCTGACCGGGGCGGAGCGGGCCGGCATGACCGCGGTGCGGCTGGCCGCGCCGGACCTGGCCGAGCACATGGTGTTCAACGCCGACGCGGCCTGGCGCGGGCCGGTGCTGCGCTCGCTCGACGAGGTGGTCGACCTGGTCGACCGGTCGCCGATGCCGGCGGGCACGCCGACCCCGGCGGCGGCACCCGTGCCGGCGGGGGCATCCGTGTCGACGGGGCCACCCGTGCCGGCGGGCTGCCTCTCCTGACCCGGCCGTGCCCGCGGCCCACGACGTGACCGGCCCGGTTTCAGCGGCGGCGGACCCGGTGCAGGCGGAACGGCTTGCGGATCGCCCGGACCACCGGCGCCTCCCGGGGCACCTCGGCCAGCGAGCCCGCGGGCAGCGCGGCGCCGGCGAGCGGCTCCCCGGCCGGGGCCAACCGATTCACCGCGCAGCCGTCGGCCGCCCAGCGGTCAACCAGCTCGGTGGTCGGCCCGGGCGCGTTGAGCCGCTTCGCGGCCACCAGCGGGGCCGTGCTCTCCCAGTGCTCGGTGCCCGGCACGAGGCGGCTCACCCGGGCCGGCCAGGTGACGATCCGCCCGCCGTGGTCGCCGCGCAGGGTGACCTGGGCGTCGGTGGCGTCGGCCAGCCCCGGCGCGGACTGCTCCCCCGGGCCGCTGACCACGAAGAGCGCCCCCTCCAGGGGGACGCACCAGAGAGCGAGCGCCGGCCCACCGGGCACGCTCACCCACGCCACGGCGGCCTTCTTCATCGCCTCGTCGACCAGCGGCGTGCTGGTCCGGTCCGCGTCGGTCACACCGGCATCCTCCCGCACCCGCCCCAGTCCCGTCAGCGCCGCCCGGCGTCCGGCCGCGTGGCCGGTGGCCGTGGCGGCACGGATGGCGCAGGTCAGCCGACGAACGGGGGGACCATGATCTCGCCCCGGGCCACCGGCATGACGTGGCCGGCCACGGTGGCGCCCACCGCCTGGCCGCCGGCGGCGGTCACCGTGCAGGCCAGCACGGACGGCCGGTTGATCTCGATGCCCTGGTGGACGGTGTACTCCGCGCGCCCGTCGGCGGGGAGCAGGCCGCTGGCGACCAGCCACACCCCGAGGCCCAGGGCGGCCGAGCCGGTGGCCGGGTCCTCCGGCACGCCCAGCCCGGGAACGAAGACCCGGGCGTGCGCGGTTTGCGCGGCGGCGTCCCAGGAGAAGACGCTGACGTGCTCCACTCCGTACCGCTGTGCCGCCGCCGCGTTCACCGTGGCGCGGGCCGCCGCGTCCGGGCGGACCGGGAGGTACGGGAACTCCAGCCCGCAGCCGGCCACCCGGGGCGCCGGGCCGACGTGGTCGTCCGCCGTCAGGCCGGCCATCTCCAGCAGCGGCTCCGGGTCCAGCTCGGGGCCGAGGGTGGGGACGCCGCCGGTCAGCGTGGCCCCGGTCGCGGTCACCTCGATCGGAAGCACGCCCGCGCCGCACTCCTGGGTGACCTGCCCCGCCGGGAAGAGTCCCCGGCGGCTGGCGGTCACCGCCGCGCCGACGCTGGGATGCCCGGCGAAGGGCAGTTCCTCGGCCGGGGTGAAGATGCGGGCCCGGTAGGTGGCGCCGACCTGGGTGGGCGGGAGCACGAACACCGTCTCGGAGAGGTTGAACTCACACGCGAGCGCCTGCATCTGCTCGGTGGCCAGCGCTTCGGCGCCGAACACCACGGCCAGCGGGTTGCCGGCGAACGGGCGGTCGGTGAAGACGTCCACGATCTCGTAGGCCAAGGTCGACATGTTGATAAACACTAGGCGCTTAGGCTGGTGCCCGTGAGCACGCCGACCCGGATCTACATCGCCCGGCTCGCCGGGGTCGCCGTCTTCGACCCCAACGGTGACCAGGTGGGCCGGGTCCGCGACGCGGTGGCCCGGCTGCGGCCGACGCAGCGCCCACCGGAGGTGGTCGGGCTGGTCGCCGAGATGCCGATGCGGCGGCGCATCTTCCTCTCCATCAACCGGATCACCTCCATCGACGCCGACGCGGTCGTGCTCGGCAGCGGCACGCTCAACCTGCGGCGCTTCGAGAAGCGCCCGAACGAGCTGCTCGTGCTCCAGGAGCTGCTCGACCGGCGGGTGCAGGTCGAGCCGGGCGGGCAGCCGGGCTCGGTGGTCGACGTGGCGATGGAGTGCAGCCGGGGCGGCGAGTGGTCGCTGACCCGGGTGGCCGTACGCGAGCAGACGGGCCGGCTGAGCCGCCGGGGTCACCTGCACCAGGTCGAGTGGGAGCGGGTACGCGGGCTCAGCGGCATCGCCGACAGCCGGGGCACCGCCAACCTGCTCGCGGTGCTGGAGGACATGCGCCCGGCCGACCTCGCCAACGCCCTCCAGGACCTGCCCGACGCCCGGCGCAACGAGGTCGCCGCCGCACTCGACGACGAGCGCCTGGCGGACGTGCTGAGCGAGCTGCCGGAGCACGACCAGGTGGAGATCCTGGCCGCGCTGGACCGGGAGCGGGCCGCGGACGTCCTGGAGGAGATGGACCCCGACGACGCGGCCGACCTGCTCAGCGAGCTGCCGCCCCCGGAGCAGGACGTGCTGCTCGACCTGATGCAGCCGGACGAGGCCGACCCGGTGCGTCAGCTGCTCAAGTACACGCCCGGCACGGCGGGCAGCGTGATGACCTCCGAGCCGGTGATCCTGCCGCCCGACGCCACGGTCGCCGAGGCCCTGGCCCGGATCCGGGAGCCGCAGCTGTCGCCCGCGATCGCCGCGCAGGTCTTCGTGTCCCGGGCGCCGATGACCACCCCGACCGGCCGCTACCTCGGCATGGTGCACTTCCAGCGGCTGCTCCGCGAACCGCCGGCCGACCTGCTCGGCGGGGTGGTGGTCAACGACATCGACCCGCTGCGGGCCACCACCCCGCTGCCGGAGATCACCCGCCGGATGGCCACGTACGACCTGGTGGCCATGCCGGTGGTCGACCGCAACAACCGGCTGGTGGGCGCGGTCACGGTCGACGACGTGCTGGACCACCTGCTCCCCCGGGACTGGCGGGACCGGGACGCCGCCGCGAGCCCGGCCGCCACCGAGCCGGTGGGCGGCGCGGATGGCTGACCAGCGACGGGCGCCGCGGCTCGACCAGCCACGCGAGCCCCGGGGCGTCAAGCTGCCCCGGTTCGACCCAGAGGCGTTCGGGCGGTGGTCGGAGGGCATCGCCCGGGGCATGGGGACGGCGAACTTCATCGTCTACATGACGGTCGTGATCGCGCTCTGGTTCGGCTGGAACACCCTGGCCCCGGCGCACCTGCGTTTCGACCCGTACACCTTCACGTTCCTGACCCTGGTGCTGTCCCTCCAGGCCAGCTACGCGGCCCCGCTGATCCTGCTGGCGCAGAACCGCCAGGCGGACCGGGACCGGGTGGCGCTGGAGGAGGACCGCCGGCGGGCGACCATGCAGAAGGCCGACACGGAGTACCTGGCGCGGGAGATCGCCGCGCTGCGCAACGCGATGGGCGAGGTGGCGACCCGGGACTTCCTCCGCTCGGAGCTGGCCCGGCTGGCCGAGGAGCTGGACGAGGCGAGCCAGCGCCGGCAGCGGTTGGAGCGCCGCCACCAGGAGCGGTCCACGCAGCTCGAGCAGGGCGGGGGCGGGCTCGACGAGCCCCGCGACGACCTGGACGGCGACTGGGCCCGGGACGGCCGGCCGGAGGCCCGGGACGCGTGAAATGCCGCTCGCCCCGGGGGGCCGGGCGGGCGGCGTTCGGGTTGAACGTCCCATTTCGCGCCGCAGGCGGTCCACCCCCAACCGTCGTCATCGATTCGCTCACACCGGGCCCCGCTGGCGGCGGCGCGGGGTCACCCCCGACGTAGCATTGCGGGCATGTCAGCACCCGTCAGCACCGTCTCCGACGCGATCCAGGCCGCGCTGGCCACCGTCAACGACCCGGAGATCCGCCGGCCCATCACCGAGCTGGGCATGGTCCGCTCCGCCGAGGTCGGCGACGACGGCGTCGTACGGGTCGAGCTGCTGCTCACCGTCGCCGGCTGCCCACTGAAGGACAAGCTGCGCGCGGACATCACGGCGGCGGTCGGCGCGGTGCCCGGGGTGACCGGCGTGGAGATCGAGTTCGGTGTGATGAGCCCCGAGCAGCGCCAGGAGCTCCAGGCGAAGCTGCGTGGCGGCGGCGCCTCCCAGGAACCGGTCATCCCGTTCGCCCAGCCGGGCTCCCGCACCCGGGTGTACGCGGTCGCCAGCGGCAAGGGCGGCGTCGGCAAGTCCAGCGTGACGGTCAACCTGGCCGCGGCGCTGGCCGCCCGCGGGCTCTCCGTCGGCGTGGTCGACGCGGACATCTACGGCCACTCGGTGCCCCGGATGCTCGGCGCGGACGGCCGCCCGACCCGCGTCGAGGACATGATCATGCCGCCGCAGTCGCACGGCGTGAAGGTCATCTCGATCGGCATGTTCACCGCCGGCAACGCCGCCGTGGTGTGGCGGGGCCCGATGCTGCACCGGGCGTTGCAGCAGTTCCTCGCCGACGTCTACTGGGGCGACCTGGACGTGCTCCTGCTCGACCTGCCCCCGGGCACCGGCGACGTGGCCATCTCGCTGGCCCAGCTGCTGCCCAACTCCGAGATCCTGGTCGTCACGACGCCGCAGACCGCCGCCGCCGAGGTGGCGGAGCGGGCCGGCGCGATCGCCCTGCAGACGCACCAGCGCGTCGTCGGCGTCATCGAGAACATGTCCTGGCTGGAGCTGCCGGACGGCTCGCGGATGGAGGTCTTCGGCGCGGGCGGCGGCCAGACGGTCGCCGAGTCGCTGACGAAGACCATCGGCGCGCAGGTGCCGCTGCTCGGGCAGGTGCCGCTCGACACCCGGGTCCGCGAGGCCGGTGACGAGGGCACGCCGATCGTGCTGGCCGAGCCGGAGTCGCCGGCCGCGAAGGCGCTGGGCCAGGTCGCCGACCGGCTCGCCCTGCGGCGGGAGTCGCTGCTCGGCAAGCCGCTGGGTCTCAAGCCCGCCGGCCGCTGATCCGCCCGCCGGCCCCGCCGGCGCTGTCGCCACCCGACCGGGGCGGCGTTCCCCCGGGAGCGCCGCCCCGTCGCCGTTCCCACGAGGCGTACGGCGTGGCACCGGCCCGGCGACCCGCGGGCGTCGGGCCGGTGCGCCGGGCCCGGCACCCCGTCGCAACGATGCCCGGGCAGGCCGGGGGCGCTGGTCAGGCCGAAGCGGTGGGCGCGGGGTCTCAGGTGGCGTCGTCGTAGCTGACGCGGGGGGCGGGGGCCGGCGCGCCGCCGGTGGTGGTGCTCGGGCGGGTGCCCTTCGACCGCAGGTCCGCTGCGGAGGCGACGTCCTTCAGCTCGTTGTGCACGCCGGTGACGTCCGCGCGCAGGTTGTCGTAGACGCCCTGCAGCGGCTTCCGGATCGCCTGCTCGTCCTCCTCGCTGAGCAGGTGCTTGCGGATGAACGCCTTGGGGTGCAGATCCTCCAGCTGGATGTCGGTGCCCAACTCCCGGCTGAGGTCGGTGGTGGCACTGTGGGCCATTTTGCGCAGGTTGCGCACCATCCGCAGGCCGTCACTGATCACGGCAGGCAGCCGGTCGCCGAAGATCAGCAGCGCCAGGAGCAGCAGCCCACCGATCTCCCACCAGTTCAGGTTGTCGAACACTGCACGGGCCTCCTCTCCGCGTCAGCAGCAAGACTACGCACGTCGGACGCCGCGCGGGGAGGGGGTGACCGGCTGCTACTTGGCGTCTGCGGCCAGCGTCACTGAGGCGTTCTGCCGGTCGGAGCCCCGGCGGTACTCCACCGTCACCACCGAACCCGGCGCGAACTTCCGCACCAGGGCGATCAGGTCGGTCGGCTCGGTCATCGGCCGCCCGGCGAGCTTGAGGATCACGTCGCCGGCCCTCAGCCCCGCGCCGGCCGCCGGCCCGGACGGCTCGACGGCCGCGAGGCGTACGCCGGCCCCGCTGGCGCCCGCGCCCTGCCCGCCCACCTGGGCGCCGATGACCGTCCGCCGGGCCTTGCCGGTGCCGATGATGTCCTGGGTGACCCGCTTGGCCTGGTTGATCGGGATGGCGAAGGCGAGGCCGATGTTGCCCGCCTCCTGCCCGTCCGAGACCAGCGACTTGATCGTCGAGTTGACGCCGATCACCCGGCCGGCCCCGTCGACCAACGGGCCGCCGGAGTTGCCGTGGTTGACCGCCGCGTCGGTCTGGATCGCCGCGTAGTAACGCGTGGGGCCGCCCGGCTCGCCGGCCTGCATCGTCCGGTCCAGCGCGCTGACGATGCCGGCGGTGACCGTGTTGGCCAGCGAGAGCGGCGACCCGATGGCCAGCACCGGGTCGCCCACGGCCAGCGCGTCCGAGTCGCCGAACTCGACCGGGCGCAGGCCCGTCCGGGAGACCTTGATCACCGCGATGTCGGACTCCGGGTCCTGCCCGACCACGGTGGCCGGGGCCGAGCTGCCGTCGTTGAAGATCACCGACGCCTTGCCGCCGGTCGCTCCCGCCACCACGTGGTCGTTGGTGATCACGTGCCCGTCGGCGCTGGCGACGAAGCCGGAGCCCTCGCTGGTGCCGCCGAGGCTGGCCACCCGGACGGTCACCACGCTGGGCAGCACCCGCTCGGCGACCCCGGCGAGCGACTCGGGCCGGCGCTGGGCCAGGCCGGGGGCCTGGGGGTCGGCGCCGAGCACCGGCCCGCCCCCGGCGCCGCCGCGCACCGCGAAGGCGTACCCGAGGGCACCGCCGAGGCTGCCCGCGAGCAGCGCGGTGATCAGCGGGATGAGCAGGAGTTGGCGCAGCGTCGGCCGGCCCGGTGCGTCCGGGTCGCTGACCGGCTCGGGCTCGGTGCCGGGGCTCGGGGCGGCCGGCAGCACCACGGCGGCCGGCGCGGCCGGGTCGCGCCACGGGTCGGCGAGCGCGTCGGACCACCAGGGCGAGGTCGTGCCGCCCGCGGCGCCCTGGAGCGCCGGTGGCGGCCCCGCCGGCGGGTACCCGGGCCCCGGCGGTCGCGCCGGTGCCGGAGTCCCCCCGGGCTGGCGCCAGTCCCAGCCGTCGGTCACGTCGGTGCCTCCCAGTCCTTCCCCGGATCCCGCGCGCCACGGAACCGGCGAGGGGGCCGCCCGGTCGCGATCGACGGAATACCGCTTCCAGGATTACACGGATGCCACGGACTCAGTCACCGGTTGCCGGCCGTGATCGTCGGGTGGCGGACGCGCGGCTGCGTCCGTTCGACGTCGCCTCTAGGCTCACAGTGCCCACCCGCCCCCGCACCACTCGCGCCGCCCGGAGGTGTCCCATCGCCACGGTCGCCGGTTCCGGCAGTTCGACGACCCAGGCCCTGCAGTTCGCCGAGTCCTACGTGACCGAGGACCTCGTACTGCGCACCGCCCGCAGCCTGGCCCGGGAGGTCGGCCTCGACGCGGTCACCCCCGGCGCCGGCGCGGCGCTGCGGCTGCTCGCCGCCGCCGGCAGCGCCCGCGCCGTGGTGGAGATCGGCACCGGCACCGGGGTCAGCGGGGTCTGGCTGCTGCGCGGCATGCGCGCCGACGGCGTACTCACCACGATCGACGTGGAGGTGGAGCACCAGCGCATCGCCCGCCGGATCTTCGCCGAGGCGGGCTTCGCCGCCGGCCGGACCCGGATCATCACCGGCCGGGCGTTGGACGTGCTCCCCCGCCTCGCCGACGGCGCGTACGACCTGGTCTTCGTGGACGCCGAGTCGACCGGGTTCGCCGCCTGCGTGGACGCGGCGCTGCGGCTGCTGCGGCCCGGCGGCGTGCTGGCGCTCAACGGCATGCTGGCCGACGGCCGGATCGCCGACCCCGCCGCCCGGGACGTCGAGACGGTCACCATCCGCGAGACGATCAAGGCGGTCCGGGAGTCGGAACACTGGACCCCGGCGCTGCTGCCGGTCGGCCACGGGCTGCTCGCCGCCGTGAAGTGCTGACGCCGGCGCCGGCCCGCCGGGGGCCGGCGCCGCCCGGCGGTCAGCCCAGCGTCGCCAGCCAGCGCAGCAGCGAGCGTACGCCCCAGCCGGTCGCGCCCTTGGTCAGCTCGGCGTCGTCGCCCTCGGCCCACGACGGCGCGGACATGTCCACGTGCAGCCACCGGTCGCGCAGCTCGCCGGTGAACTCCCGCAGGAACAGGGCGGCCATCACCGAGCCCGCGCCCCGGTCCGGCGAACTGTGCAGGTCGGCCAGGTCGCTGCCGAGGTGCTCGACGTAGTCGGCGGGCAGCGGCATCCGCCAGGCCGCCTCGCCGGCGGCCCCGATCGCGGCCAGCACGTCGGCGGCGAGTCCGTCGTTCTCGCTGTAGAGCGCGCCCATCCGCTTGCCCAGCGCGACCGCGTTCGCCCCGGTCAGCGTGGCGAGGTCCACCAGCAGGTCGGGCTTGAGCTCGGCGACCGCGTAGGCGAGCGCGTCGGCGAGGACCAGCCGCCCCTCGGCGTCGGAGTTGGTGGTCTCGCTGGTCGTGCCGCCGTAGTGGCGGACGATGTCGCCGGGGCGGAACGCCGAGCCGCTGAGCATGTTCTCCGCCAGCGGCGCGAGCGTGGTGACCCGGACGGGCAGGCGCAGCGCCGCCGCGCCGAGGGTGGCCGCGACCACCGCCGCCGCGCCGGCCATGTCCTTGCGCATCAGCTTCATCGCCGGCACCGGCTTGATCGAGATGCCGCCGGTGTCGAAGGTGATCCCCTTGCCCACCAGCACCACGTGCGTACGCGCGCCGGCCGGTCGCCAGTCCAGCTCGACCAGGCGCGGCGCGCTGGCCGAGCCGCCGCCGACCGCGAGGATACCGCCGAAGCCCTCCGCCGCCAGCTCCTCCGGGCCGCGTACCCGCAGGTGCAGGTCCGGCACGTCGACCTCGGCCGCGGCGAGCGCGACCTGGCCGGCGAACCACTCCGGGTTCTTGACCGACGACGGGGTGTTGGTGAGGTCGCGGGCGAACCTGGTCATCCGGGCGGTCGTGCCGGCAGCCGCCACGGCCGGCCCGTGCGCGTCCGGATCGGCCACCACGACGTCGACCCCGGCCAGCGCCGCGGCGGCGCCCGCCTCGGTCAGCCGGAACCGGTACGACGCCAACAGCAGCCCCTCGACGAGCCCGCGTACGGCCGCCGGGGTGGCCCCGGCCGGCATGACCAGAGTGACGCGCGTCTCATCCTTGGCGGCCCGGGCGAGCGCCGCGCCGGCCGTCCGCCATTCCGCCTCGTCGCCCTCGCCGATCCCGAGCAGCAGCAGGCGGCCGGGGTCGCGCCCGGGCCGGAGGTGCGCCTGGACCTCGCCGGGCCGCCCGGTCGCGCGCGCGGCCGGGACCAGGGCGGCGGCCTCCTCGGCCACACCGTCGGGCAGCGCCACGTCGGTCGGGACCGGCCGGGCCGGGGCGTCGTCGGCCGCGGCGGGCCGCACGGGCAGCACGAGGACGTCGGGCCGTTCCGGCTCGACGAGCAGACGAATGGCGAGCACGCGGAGCCGTACCTCCAGGAAAGCTCGCGGAGCCGGGCTCCGCGGGGAATGAAGACCCTGAGCCACCGGCCGGGCCGGTGGCTCAGGGGTTGACGAAACGCCCGCGCGGGCGCGCGGACCGCTCCTCGGTCAGCCGGCAGCCGCCTTGAGCGCGTCACCGAGCGCGTTGGCCTCGTCGGGAGTCATCTCGACGACGAGCCGGCCACCGCCCTCCAGCGGGACCCGCATGACGATGCCCCGGCCCTCCTTGGTGACTTCCAGCGGACCGTCGCCCGTCCGCGGCTTCATCGCCGCCATGTTGTCTCCCCTCAGACCTACACCAGGGTCGGTGGGTTGCCCCACAGCCACTTCGTCTTGACCACCCGCAACGTACGCGGGGGTGTCGACCAACGATTTTCCCTGATGAACACCGCCGGACCCAAACCGAAGCAGCATTGATGTAACAGCATCTAGCTTATCCTGAGAAGGCCTGTCACAATGTGCGGTCATGCAGGCACGGTCGGCACTCTTCGACCTGTACGGCGACCACCTCCGGGCGAGGGGCGGCCGGGCACCCGTCGCCGCCCTGGTCAAGCTGCTGGCGCCGCTCGGGATCGCCCCGCCCGCCGTGCGTACGGCGGTCTCCCGGATGGTCCGCCAGGGGTGGCTGGATCCGTGCCGGCTCACCTCCGGCCCGGGATATTCGATCACACCGAAAGCCGCCCGCCGACTGGACGAGGCAGCCGCCCGGATCTACCGGACCGGCCGGATCACCTGGGACGGCCGGTTCGACCTGCTGGTGCTGGAGGCACCCGCCGCGCGGCGGGAGCGCCAACGCCTCGCCGCCAACCTGACCTTCCTCGGCTACGGGGCCCTGGACGACTGCACCTGGGTGGCCACCCGCCCCGGCGAGGACGTGGACGTGCTGCTCGACGAGGCGGGTGTGCGCTACGAACGGTTCACCGCCGCGCACACCTCCGGCACCCCCGGCGCGATGGGCGTCGTGCGCCGCGCCTGGAACCTGACCGAGATCGGCCAGGCGTACGAGCAGTTCGTCGCCGAGCAGCGGCCGCTGTTGGCCGGCGTCACCGTACGCAGCCAGGACGAGGAGGCGTACGCCGCCCGGTTCCGGCTCGTGCACGCGTGGCGTACCTTCCTCTTCCGGGACCCGCAGCTGCCGCCGGCGCTGCTCCCCGAACGCTGGCCCGGCACCGCCGCGGCCAGTTTCTTCGACCGGCACGCGGCCCGGCTGCGGCCGGCCGCAGACCGGTACGTCGAGCAGTGCCTCGACGCCGGCAACCGCCTCGCCCGACAGAAGGGTCGTGAGACGTGACCGAGCCCCTGCTCGTCGACCGCACCGACGCCGTCGTCACCCTGACACTGAACCGCCCGACGGCGATGAACGCGCTCGACGTGGCGCTCAAGGAGGCGCTGCGGGACACCCTGGCGGAGCTGGAGAACGACCGCTCCTGCCGGGCGGTGGTGCTCGCCGGCGCGGGCCAGTCGTTCAGCGCGGGCCAGGACCTGCGCGAGCACGTGCAGACGCTGGAGTCCAACGACGGCGACCCGCTCCACACCGTCCGGGCGCACTACAACCCGATCGCCGCCCGGCTCGCCAACCTGCCGAAGCCGGTGGTCGCGGCGGTGCGGGGGATGGCCGCCGGGGCGGGCGCCTCGCTCGCCTTCCTGGCCGACATCCGCATCGGCGGGCCGTCGACCAGCTTCCTGATGGCCTTCGCCAGGGTCGGGCTCGCCGCCGACACCGGCGCCTCCTGGACGCTGCCCCGGCTGGTCGGCCACGCCAAGGCGGTCGAGCTGCTGATGCTGGCCGAGCCGGTGCGCGCGGCGGACGCCCGCCAGCTCGGGCTGCTCAACCGCCTGGTGGAGGACGACGAGCAGGTGCTGCCGACCGCGCAGGAGCTGGCCGCCCGGCTGGCCGCCGGCCCGACCGTCGCGTACGGGGCGATCAAGCGGCAGCTCTCCATCGCCGACGCGGGCACCCTCGCCGACGCCCTCGCCGCCGAGGCGCAGGCGCAGGCGATCTGCGGGGGCACCGCCGACCACCGGGCCGCCACCGTCGCCTTCGTCAACAAGCAGAAGCCGGCCTTCGAGGGCCGCTGACGCCTCCGGCTCCGCCCGGGCGTCGCGTCGCGACCGCCCGGGTGGCCCGGCATCGGCGCAACCGCCCCGGCCCGGCGCCGTCGCGGCGACGTCGCCCCGGTCAGGTCAGTCGTCCTCCTCCGGATCCTGGTTGGCCTCCGCGCCGAGCACGAACGCCTGCATGGCCAGCTCGTCGCCGGAGGGAGAGACGAAGGCGGGCAGCTCACGCGGCCCCAGCTCCTGCACGTAGGCCCAGAACAGCCGGACCGCCTCGGCGGGCGAGGCGGCCTCGATCGGCAGGTCGAGGCTGACCAGCCAGGAGCGCCGCTGCGGCGGCGGGCCGAGCTTGTCGGCCAACTCCCGGAACACCGTCGGGTCCAGCGCGGTCACCGGCCCGTCGAGCGCCACCGCCTCGGCCGGCACCGGCTCGTCGAAGGCCCGCCGGGTGTACGCCACCACCAGCGGCGCCTCGCCCCGGTCGGAGAGCGGATCCTCCGGGTCCTCCCGCTCCTGTCCGCTGGCCGCGGCGACCCGACCCAGCGCCACCAGCCGGGGCGGCTCGTCGGCCAGCACCGCCACCCGGTCGCCGGGACGGGGCCGGTCGGCGGCGGCCAGGCCGGTCAGTTCGAGCGTGTCGTGGTGGACGAGCCGCTCGGCCTCGTAGCGCCCGCCGGGAAGCAGCACGGCCCAGGCCCCCGTGCCGTCGGCGTGGGCCGCCCCGTCCACCCGGTGCGCGGTGTCGGTCGTCATGCCCTCCATCCCATCACGCCGCCCGCGCCGCCACGACGTGGCAGCCCGCAAGGTGGTCGTCGACCATCCCGGTGGCCTGCATCAGCGCGTAGGCCGTGGTGGGGCCGACGAACCGGAAGCCGCGCTTCTTGAGCGCCTTGGCCATCGCGGTGGACTCGGCGGTCAGCGCGGGCACCTGCGCGAAGGACGTGGGCCGGGCCGGTCGGGGCGGTGGGGCGAAGGACCAGAGCAGCGCGGAGAGCCCCTCGGGCAGCTCCAGCGCCGCCCGGGCGTTGGCGATCGCCGCCTCGATCTTGGCACGGTTGCGGACGATGCCGGCGTCGGCGAGCAGCCGGGCCACGTCGGCCTCGCCGTAGCCGGCCACCGTCTCGATCCGGAAATCGTCGAAGGCCAGCCGGAACGCCGGGCGCTTGCGGAGGATGGTCAGCCAGGACAGCCCCGACTGGAACGCCTCCAGCGTGATCCGTTCGTAGAGCGCGTCGTCGCCGTGCAGGGGGTGGCCCCACTCGATGTCGTGGTAGGCGGCGTAGTCCGGGGTGCTGGTCCCCCAGCCGCAGCGCGGCAGCCCGTCGGCGCCGATCACCAGGTCAGTCACGCGTCCACGCTAGGGCACGGGCCCGACGGCCCCGTCGCCCGCGGTCGCCCTCCGGCGTCCGTACGCGCGCCGCGGGCACGGCTCGGTCAGCCCGAGGTCAATGAGATCGGGGCGTCCCGGTCGGGTCGACACCCCGACTGTCAGGGATGTCGAGTCGATCATGCAGTCGCCCGACGGTCAGGGCAGCCGGCCCTGCTCGACCAGCCGGCCGAACTTCTTCAGTGCCTGGGTCAGGCCGAACTTCGAGCCGGGCCACAGCACCGGCCAGGTCACCCGCCCGGCCGGGCCGCCGGGCAGGTGGAACCACTCGTGCCAGACCACCTGGGTGCGGTCCCGGGCCAGCGGCGTGCAGCGCAGCACGCCGGGGCCGCGCAGCAGCCTCCCGCAGTGCACCACCCGGACCTCGTAGGGCGCGTCCACCCGGACCACCCGCATCTCGTCGCGTAGCACGGCCGGGCCGAGCGCGGTGACCGCCTCGACGAGGCTGCCCTCGCCGCCGTCCCCCTCGACCACACGGACGGTGGTGAACGGGACCCAGTCCGACTGCCGCTCCCAGGCCGTCAGCGCCGCGAAGACCCGCTCCGCCGGCGCGTCGACGATCACCGTGGCGGTGACCTCGCCCGCGCCGGGCTGTGCCGCCTCGCGCAGGTTGTCGCCGCCCACGGGCCCGGTCACGCCGACTCCGACCGGACCACCGGCCCCTGCCGCCCGGCGTCGCCCGCCGGCGCCGTCGTGTCGTCGTCGCCCAAGGGTGCCGTCACCCGATCGTCGCCCGACGGTGACATCGCCCGGTCGTCGCCGCCGGTCAGGTCCTCGCGCCGGGACTCACGTGGTTCTTCCCCGGCGGCGACGCGGCCGGTCCGGTCCCCGGTGCCGTCGCCGCCCGCCGGGGCGGCGGGTGCGTCGTCGGGGCGCCCGGTGGAGTCGGCGCCGGGAGCCGACGCCGCCCACCCGGTCGACCCGGCCGGCGGCGCGTCACCCGTCGCCGGGGCGGTGCCCGGGTCTACGAACGCGGGGATCGGCTCGACGACCAGGTCCCGGTTCCCGGCGGCGTCCGGCCGGTCGGCCCCGACCGGCACCGCCCCCCGTGCCTGCGGCGACGCCTCGGCGGCGGTCGTCCCGGCCGCCTGCTCCCGGGCGCGGCGCAGGGCGTCGGCGTCCGCGGTCCGCCCCTCGCGCAGCGCGGCGACCTCCGCCTCCAGCACGCCGACGAGCTCGGACTTGTAGCCGATGTCGTAGGCCGCCCGGCGCATCGCCTGGTCGACCTGGTCCATCCGGTAGCCGCGCAGCGCCGTGTCGAACCGGACCTCACCCACGTCGGCCTCGCGGAGCGGGCGGGTGGCCGGCAGCGGCACGGCGCGCCCGTCCGGCTCGGCCGGCGTCAGGCCGGGATCCCGGCCGGTGACCAGCACGGTCACACCGAACACCACGGCCGCGACGGTCAGCGCGACGACAAGCAGGAGCAGAACCTGATCCATGCACAGATCGTGGCATGTCGAAGGGGCCGGAGCGACCCCACCACCCCACCGGCGCACCGGAACCGGGGCGCCGGCCCGGCGGGCGGCGACGACGGGCGGAGCGAGCGCGACGACACGGCGACGACCGACCGGGCCCGGCGGCGGCGGACCGGATAGCGTCGTGATCGGCCGGCGACGGGGACGGGACGACGGCGCGGACCTTTCAGGAGGCGGTATGGCCGGGGCGCTTCGGCTCGGTGGGCGGACGTTCGGCCCGGGCGAGCTGGTGGTGATGGCGATCGTCAACCGGACGCCGGACTCGTTCTTCGACCGGGGCGCGACCTTCGCCCAGGACAGCGCGCTGCGCGCCGTGGAGCGGGCGGTCGAGGAGGGCGCCGAGATCATCGACATCGGCGGGGTCAAGGCCGGCCCGGGCGCCGAGGTCGACGTCGCCGAGGAGATCCGGCGCACGGTGGCGACCATCGCCGCCGTCCGGGCCGCCTTCCCCGACGTGGTGATCTCGATCGACACCTGGCGGGCCGAGGTCGCGGCGGAGGCGGTGGCCGCGGGCGCCGACCTGCTCAACGACACCTGGTCCGGCGCCGACCCGGTCCTGGCCCGGGTGGCGGCGGAGACCGGCGCCGGGCTGGTCTGCTCACACGCCGGTGGTCTGGCGCCCCGGACCCGGCCGCACCGGGCGGCCTTCCCCGACGTGGTCGCCGACGTGGTCGCGACGGTGACCGGGCTCGCCGAGCGCGCGGTCGGGCTGGGCGTACGGGCCGACGGGATCCTGATCGACCCGGCGCACGACTTCGGCAAGAACACCCGTCACTCGCTGGAGATCACCCGCCGGCTCGACGAGCTCACCGACACCGGCTGGCCGCTGCTGGTCGCCCTGTCGAACAAGGACTTCGTCGGCGAGACGCTGGACCTGCCGGTGGCCGAGCGGCTGGAAGGGACGCTGGCGGCCACCGCCGTCTCCGCCTGGCTGGGCGCCCGGGTGTTCCGGGCGCACCAGGTACGCCCCACCCGCCGGGTGCTCGACATGGTCGCGTCGATCCGCGGTGACCGCCCGCCCGCGGCGACCCGGCGCGGCCTGGCCTGACCACGACGACCTCGCGCGGCCCGACCTGATCACGGCGGCCGACGCGGGCGGTGGGAGCCGGACGGTCGCCGGCGCCCGGGCCGGCCGGGCTCAGGTCAGGTCCAGCGCAGGATGTTCTTCCGCCAGGCGTAGAGGATGCCCAGCGCCAGCACCGCGACGAAGACCGCCATCTCCACGACCGTCACCATCCCGAACCCCGGCCGGTCGAAGACCACCGCCCAGGGGAAGAGGAACACGGACTCCACGGCGAACAACACGTAGAGATACGCGTACACGTAGTAACGGATCTGCATCTGGGCCCAGTCGGCGCCAACGGGGTCGAGGCCGCACTCGTAGCTAGCCCGCTTGCCGTAGGGATCGGCCGGACGGGCAGGACGTAACACCCGATTGGCCGAGAACGCCGTAACGAAGAAGAGGACGCTGGCGAGCAGCAGCAGCCCGAGCGTCGCGTACGAGCCCAGGTAACCGGTCACGGTCGATCAGCCTACCGCCCCGCGCGGCCGGCCGAGCGTTACGGACTTGTTTCCGGGCGGGACTAGTGCCAGTGGACAACGGTTGCCGAACATTGGAACCCTCACTCATCGTCACGGAGGACAGATGGCCCGCGTGGACGTACGGCCCGGCCGGCGGGCGGGTGACCGGCGTACCGTTCCCCTGCTGGCGATCTCCCTCGCGGTCGGGCTCACGGTCGCCGCGGTGCCGGGCTGGGCGGCTGCGGCCCCCACCGCCGCCCGGGTCGCCACCGCCGCCACGGACCCGGTCGGCGAGCCCGGCGCGGAGCCGTCGACGGCGGACCCGACGGACACCGGACCGGTGCCCAGCGAGGCGCCGCCGACCACCTCTCCGCCGCCGGAGTCCACGCCGCCGGCCGGGACGACCGAGCCGACCCCGACGACCACGGCCCCGGAGGACCCGGCGCCGACCACCGCCGCACCGACCCTCAGCGCGCCGCCGACGGCGCCGTCGGTGCCGCCGGTGCGCCCGAGCGCGCCCGCCCCGGGCAGCCCGGCGGCTCCCCCGGCCGCGGTCCGCGTCACCACCGGCGACATCACCCTGACCGCCGCCTACTGGAACGCGCCGAGCACCGTGACCACGCTGCGGGTGACCGTCACCAACACCGGGGCGGCGCCCGCCCGGATCCGGCTCGCCTACACGCTCCCGGCCGGGCTGACCGACGCCGGCACCCGGGGCTGCGCCCACGTCGGCGGCGGGGCACACCGCTGCGGCGAGTGGACGAGCGCGCCGGGTGCCCGGTTCAGCACCCTGATCCGCGTACGCGTCAGCGGCGACGCCTGGCGGCAGATGCCCCTCAGCGGCTCCGTCCAGGTCACCGCGACCGCCCCCGGCGCGGAGCCGGCGCGCGACGACGAAGGCTTCGCCGTGCTCTTCCCGCCCGGCCCGCCGGCGCCCGGGATCAGGCTGGAGGCCGGCGAGGTCGCCTTCGACATCAGCGGTGGGGCGAGCGGGCTCGACGTACGCCTGGGCAACACCGGCCGGGTGGACGCCGACGGCCGGGTCGAGGTGGTCCTGCCGGCCGGAGTGACCGTGCCGGCGCCCCCGCCGGGCTGCACCGCCGCCGGCCCGACGCGGACCCGCTGCGACCTGGGCACCGTCCCCGCCGGCCGCGCCGCCCACCTGCGGCTGCCGGTGTCCGCGACGCCCGAGGCCCAGCGGACGGCCCCGCTGGCCGGCGCGGTGCTCGGCAAGCTCGACCCGCGCAGCGGCCGGGCCCGGCAGGTGCAGATGAGCTTCCGGATCACCGCTGCCGCCGCCCTGGCCACCCCGGTGGCCTCGCCGCCCGCCCCGACCGGGTCGCAGGGCGTGCTGGCCGCCGATTCCCCCGCCCTGCGCGCCGGCGGGGGCGGCTCGGTGCGGCAGACCGCGATCATCCTGATCGCCGTCTCCACGCTGCTGGTGGTGCTGGCCCTCACGCTGGCCACCACCTCCCTGCGGCGGCGGCTGGGCGCCCCGGTGCCGGAGCCGACGACGGCGCCCGCGCCGACGGACTGACCCGGGGAAGCCGGCCGCCCGGCCCGGATCGACGGGCGCCCCGGTGATCTGGATTACGGCGGGCGGGCGGAAACACCGCAAACCGGTGTGGAACCCCGCCCGATCGCATCCCAGAGGGCGGCCTACGAGAAAGTTGGGAGGGCGATCCGACGTAGGCTCTCAGGTGAGGAACTACGGCGGACCGGGCCTGCCCCGCGCGGGTCCGGTGCAGCGGTGCGTCAAGGAGGTCACGTGGCCGGGCTAGGCGAGGTCACCATCATGTTCAGCCGCCCGCGCGACCGCGCACAGCGAAGCGAGGTGCAGGCGTGACCAAGCAGATCCGTCAACTGGACCGGGTGGTGATCCGGTTCGCCGGCGACTCCGGCGACGGCATGCAGCTCACCGGCGACCGGTTCACCTCGGAGACCGCGCAGCTGGGCAACGACATCTCCACGTTGCCGAACTTCCCGGCGGAGATCCGGGCCCCCGCCGGCACCCTGCCGGGCGTGTCGAGCTTCCAGGTGCACTTCGCCGACTACGACATCCTGACCCCCGGCGACGCGCCGAACGTGCTGGTGGCGATGAACCCGGCGGCGCTCAAGGCCAACCTCGTCGACCTGCCGCGCGGGGCGGACATCATCGTCAACACCGACGAGTTCACCAAGCGCAACCTGGCCAAGGTCGGCTACCAGGCGAACCCGCTCGAGGACGACACGCTCGCCGGCTACGTGGTGCACCCGGTGGCGCTGACGTCGATGACGGTCGGCGCGCTCGCCGAGCACGACGTGTCCAAGAAGGACGCCGAGCGGGCGAAGAACATGTTCGCCCTGGGCCTGCTCTCCTGGATGTACAACCGGCCCTACGAGTCGACGCTGCGCTTCCTGGAGCGCAAGTTCGCCGCCCGCCCCGAGCTGGTCGCGGCGAACGTCGCGGCGTTCCGCGCCGGCTGGAACTTCGGCGAGACGACCGAGGACTTCGCGGTCCGCTACGAGGTCAAGCCGGCGAAGATGCAACCGGGCACCTACCGCAACATCACCGGCAACGCGGCCCTGTCACTCGGCCTGGTGGCCGCCGGCGTGCGCTCCGGGCTGCCGGTCTTCCTGGGCGCCTACCCGATCACCCCGGCCTCGGACATCCTGCACGAGCTGAGCAAGCACAAGCGTTTCGGCGTGCTCACCATGCAGGCCGAGGACGAGATCGCGGCGGTCGGCGCGGCGCTGGGCGCGTCCTACGGCGGCTCGCTCGGCGTCACCACGACCAGCGGCCCGGGCGTGGCGCTCAAGAGCGAGACGATCTCCCTCGCCGTGGCGCTGGAGCTGCCGCTGGTCATCGTCGACGTGCAGCGGGCCGGCCCCTCCACGGGCATGCCCACGAAGACCGAGCAGGCCGACCTCAACATGGCGCTCTACGGCCGCCACGGCGAGGCTCCGGTCGCGGTCATCGCGCCGCGGTCGCCGGCGGACTGCTTCCACGCGGCCATCGAGGCGGCCCGGATCGCGCTGACCTACCGCACGCCGGTCATCCTGCTGTCCGACAACTACGTCGCCAACGGTTCCGAGCCGTGGCTGCTGCCCGACGTCGAGTCGCTGCCCGACCTGCGGGTCGAGTTCGCCACGAAGCCCAACGGCGAGGACGGCACCACCTTCCTGCCGTACCTGCGCGACCCGGAGACCCTGGCCCGGCCGTGGGCCGTCCCGGGCACCCCCGGGCTCGAGCACCGCATCGGCGGCCTGGAGAAGGCCGACAAGACCGGCGACATCTCGTACGACCCGGCGAACCACGACTTCATGGTGCGCACCCGGGCGGCCCGGATCGAGACGATCCCGGTGCCCGACGTCGAGGTCGAGGACCCGAACGGCGACGCCCGGGTGCTGGTGCTCGGCTGGGGCTCGACGTACGGGCCGATCGGCGCGGCGTGCCGGGGCCTGCGCCAGCGCGGCCACTCCATCGCCCAGGCGCACCTGCGGCACCTCGCCCCGATGCCGGCCAACCTCGGCACGGTGCTGAGCTCCTACGACCGCGTGGTCGTCCCCGAGATGAACCTCGGCCAGCTCGCCCACGTGATCCGGGCCAAGTACCTGGTCGACGCGATCGGCTACAACCAGGTCCGCGGCCTGCCGTTCACGGCCAACGAGCTGGAGACGATGCTGGAAGAGGTCCTGAAGAATGTCTGAGCCCGTCGCCCTCAAGCTCACCGCCAAGGACTTCAAGTCCGACCAGGAGGTGCGCTGGTGCCCCGGCTGCGGCGACTACGCGATCCTCGCCGCCATCCAGCAGTTCATGCCGGAGCTGAACATCCCGCGCGAGCGGATCGTCTTCGTCTCCGGCATCGGCTGCTCGTCCCGCTTCCCGTACTACATGAACACCTACGGGATGCACTCGATCCACGGCCGCGCCCCGGCGATCGCCACCGGCCTGTCGGCCAGCCGCCCCGACCTGTCGGTCTGGGTGGTCACCGGCGACGGTGACGCCCTCTCCATCGGCGGCAACCACCTGATCCACGCGCTGCGCCGCAACGTCAACCTGAAGATCCTGCTGTTCAACAACCGGATCTACGGCCTGACCAAGGGGCAGTACTCGCCGACCTCCGAGGTCGGCAAGGTCACGAAGTCGACGCCGGCCGGCTCCGCCGACGCCCCGTTCAACCCGCTCTCGCTCGCCCTCGGTGCCGAGGCCACCTTCGTGGGCCGCACCATCGACTCCGACCGCAAGCACCTCCAGTCCGTGCTGCGGGCCGCGGCGGAGCACCAGGGCTCGGCGTTCGTGGAGATCTACCAGAACTGCAACATCTTCAACGACGGGGCGTTCGACCAGCTCAAGGAGCCGGCCACCCGGGACGACTACCTGATCCGGCTGGAGCACGGGCAGCCCATCACGTTCGGCAAGGACGGGCAGTTCTGCGTCGTGCACCCGCCCGGCGGGTTCGGCCTGGAGGTCCGGGAGACCGCCTCGGTCAGCCCCGGGGAGATCGTCGTGCACGACGCGACGGTCACCGACCCGGCGTACGCCTTCGCGCTGTCCCGGCTGCCCGGCCTCGACCTGCGCAACACCCCGATCGGGGTGTTCCGCTCGGTCGACCGCCCGTCCTACGACAGCGTGGTGCAGGGGCAGCTTTCCGCGGCGAGGGCGACGGTGACCGAGACCCCGGAGCAGCAGCTCGCCGGTCTCCTCGCCAGCGGGGACACCTGGACCATCCTCTGACCGGCGCGGCCGGTCGCCGCCCCGCGAGGGGGAGCGACCGGCCGCCGCAACACCAGGACGAAAAGGGGCCCGCAACCGGTCGGTTGCGGGCCCCTTCGTTACTGCGCGGGAGTGGCTTCCCTGATCAGAAGATCAGGTTGTAGCTGCCCCAGCCGCTGGAGATCACCTTGCCGCTCGCGTCGATCCACTGGCCCTTGCCGTTGGTCGTGTAGAGCCGCATCTGGTTGCTGCTGTTGACGCCCAGCATGTCCATCATGTTGTCGCCGTTCCAGTCGCCCAGCGTCATGATGCTCTTGAAGCCACCCCAGCCGCTGCCGATCTGGGTGCCGGCCGGGTTGGTCCAGCCGCCCTTGCCGTCGGACTGGTACATCTTGAGGTAACCGGTCGAGGTGCGACCGATGATCACCTCAAGCCCGTCGCCCTTCCAGGCGCCCGGCGTGAGGAACAGGTTGAACCCGTTCCAGCCGGTGCCGATCCGGGTGCCCGACGGGTTCTCCCAGCCGCCCGCACCGTTGCTGGTGTAGCGGATGAGGTCACCGTTGGACTTGCGGACCAGCAGGCTCGGGCGGTTGTTGCCCATCCAGTTGTTCGTCACCATGAGCGCGGTGAAGTTCGCCCAGCCGGTGCCGATCAGCTTGCCGCCACCGACGAAGTTGCCGCCCCCGTCGGTGTTGTAGATGTACAGCTCACCGGTGGTCTTCATCGCCATGATGGACGGCCGCTTGTCGCCGTTCCAGTTGTAGACGCGGAAGACCCGCTTGAAGCTGCCCCAGCCCGAGTTGAGCTGCTTCGGCGCGTAGTAGAAGCCGCCGTACCCGTTGTTGGCGAACCCGGCGCCCTCGAAGAGCTTGAGGTTGCCGGCGGTGTCCCGGGCGATGAGGTCGGTGTGACCGTCACCGGCCCAGTCAGCGTTGATCAGCGGCGGACGGGTCAGGTCCTCCTTGACCGTGTTCACGTAGTTGTTCAGCCGGACGTAGTAGCCCGGGCTCTCGCCGCACGGCTCGAAGCCCCAGCTCGTGATGCCGACCTGCTTGCCGCCGACCATCAGCGGACCACCGGAGTCGCCGCCGCACGTGTCGGTGCTCGGCACGCTGGGCGTGCCCGCCCCGGCGCAGGTCATCGCGTTCGGGTCGTACCCGTAGGTGCTGCAGACCGAGTCGGACCGCATGGGAACGGTCCCCTTGCGCAGGCGGCTGTCGCCCCCCTCGCCCTCGGCTTCTTCCCCGGTCACGCCGTAGCCGGCGATGACCGCGCTGGTGCCCTCCTGGTACGGCGTCGAGTCGCCCTGCGTGCTCAGCGTCACCGGCGTGTACTCGGCGGGCAGGTTCTGCTTGAGCGTCAGCACCGAGACGTCGTGCTTGATCGGGATCGTCGGGTCGTTGTAGACCGCGCTGATGTTCCAGCTCTGGTGGGTCCAGGTGGAACCGACCTCGGCGACGAACCCGCTGCCGTCGAGGATGTTGCCGTTGCTGTCTACCAGCTGGTCGTTACCGGCGATGACACGGGTGGTGCCCGGGCCGTCGGCGGTGCAGTGCGCGGCCGTCAGCACCTTGTTGGGGGCGATGATCGTGCCGGTGCACCAGTACCAGTAGAAATCTCCGGCGTACTTGAAGCTGGTCACGACGCCGACGATGTAGGGGAACTCCGACGCGCTGGCGAACTCCCCCTTCACGATGCGCGGCGACGGACCCGTGCCGGTCTGGAACCGAGGTCCCTTGGCGCCCGGCGAGGGCAGCTCCAGCTTGCCCTTGTGCAGGTTCGGCAGCCTGTCCAGGTTCCTGGTCCCGGACTCGCTGGCCGCGTCGTACACGCCGTCCCCGGCGGGGGCGGCCTGAGCGACGGTAGCGGGTGCGACGAACGCCGCACCGGCGAGGGCGAGGCCGACGACGCCGGCCGACCAACGCCGCCTGGCTCCTGCGGATGTTGCCACTTCAGCCACTGATTGATTTCCCGTCGTTCGATTAACGAGGTGCTCGGAACGGCTCGGCGAAGATGCGCCCGACCGGACGAGAAGACGACGATCGACGCGCGGGCGTCAGCCCACGTGCGAAAGATGAAGCCCCCGTCGTGCCTGTGCCATTGACGGCGCGTCGACTGCGGTCGATAACGCTCCCCGGCAATTCCAAGCCGCCAAACGGTAGCAAACAAGCCGGCGCGGAAAAAGATCCGCGAAGACGATTCTTGGTCAGCCCAAAGGGCCGGACCGGGGCGGCCGTCCAGCGACGACCGCCGGCCATGCCGGCACAGTCAGCCGCTCCGGCGTCGGCCCGCGCGGGGCCGGTCAGGGCGCGGTGGTCGCCTGAGGGCGGTCGTCGCGGACGTGGACGAGCATGTCGCCGGTCTCGATGACCGCGCCGGCCTTGTCGGCCAGCGTCACCACCTTGCCGCGCCGGACCAGGGCGATGACCAGCGAGTCCAGCTCCCGGGGGGAGCGGCCAACCTCGGCCCGCTCGGCGGAGCGCATCGCCAGCGCCATGCCCTGGCCGGGAGTGAGCAGGTCCTCCACCACGTCGATCAGCGGCGGGGCCGAGGTGGACAGGCCCAGCAGCCGGCCGGCGGTGGCCGAGGAGACGATCACGTGGTGCGCGCCGCTCTGCTTGAGCAGCGGGGCGTTCTCCGCCTCACGGGCGGCGGCGATGATCCGCACCTGGCCGGCGGTGAGCTGCCGTACGGTCAGCGCCACCAGGACCGAGGCGTCGTCGCTGTCGGTCGCGATGATCACCGCCTTGGCGTTGCGGACGTGCGCCTCGTTCAGCACCGACGAGCGGGTCGCCGATCCCTCGATCGCCACCAGGCCGGCCGAGGTGGCCTGCCGCAGGGCCGGGCCGCTGCGTTCCACCACCACGATCCGGGACTTGTCCAGCCCGTTCTCCAGCAGGGCGGAGACCGCGCTGCGGCCCTTCGTGCCGTAGCCGCAGATGATGACGTGGTCCTTCACGGCTCTCCTCCACCGCGACAGGCGGCGCCCGGTGCGGTACTGCTCGGTCAGCACTTCCAGGGTGGTGCCGACCAGGATGATCAGGAAGATCACCCGGGCCGGCGTGATGTAGACGACGTTGACCAGCCGGGCCGTCTGGCTGACCGGGGTGACGTCGCCGTAGCCGGTGGTCGAGAGGGTGACCACCGTGTAGTAGAAGCAGTCGAGGAGGGTCATGCCGTCCTCGTTGACGTCGCGGTAGCCGTCGCGGTCGAGGTAGACCACGGCGACGGTGGCGAAGACCAGGCCGATGGCGGCGGCAAGGCGGAGGCTCAGCGCGCTCAGTGGGCCCCGTCGCTGCGCGGGAAAGTGGATCACCTGTTGACCTGCCCCGACTCCGTCGTCGCCTGCACGCCCACAACATAGCGGCCCGACGGGAATCCGCACGGCGGGGTCGCCGACGGGGCAACCGGTCGGGCGCCCGGATGCGGCAGTGGCAGCGGGCGGGCAGCCTGGACGCGCTGGTCCGCCGCGGTGGCTCCCGTACGGTGGCGCGCCGACCGGGCCGGTCCACGGGGCCGGGACAGGGCATGATGGGGGTGGTGTCCCCGACGGCGACCACGAGAGTGAGGCCCGCATGTCGTTGCTGCGACGAGTGATCGGCGGGGTGCTGCGCCGGCTCCGCCTGCGGCAGGGTCGCACGCTGCGCGAGGTGGCCGAGGCCGCCGGGGTGTCGGTGCCCTACCTGTCCGAGGTCGAGCGCGGTCGGAAGGAAGCTTCTTCGGAGGTGCTCGCGGCGATCTGCCGGGCGCTCGGCATCCACCTGTCGGACCTGCTCGAGGAGGCGCGCGACGACCTGCGCCGTGTCGAGCCGCGCATCCCGGCGGCGCCCCGGGCGGAACTGGCCTCCGCCGCGGCCGCTCCGGCCGGCCCCGACCCGGTCGAGCCGGAGCGGGCGGACGCCCCCGATTCCACGCCGGTCGCGCGAGCCGGTCTCCGGACCGGCGGGCCGTTGCTCCACCTGGCTCCCCGGGCCGGTGGGCCGACCGTCCGGGTCGGACGCTCCGCCTCCGCGCGCGGCGGTCGCCCCGGGCCGCGTACCAGTGCCGTGCTCGGCTGCGGACGGTGCCGGTCGGGCCGACGGCGGCTGGCGGTCGTCTAGGCCCGGCCGCTTCCGCCCTCAGCGGATCTGCCGCGGGCAGAATTGTTACGGCGACGCGCCGTCCGGCGGGCAGTCTGAAGGGGCCGGTCCCCCGGGCGCCTCCGGTCGCCCGCCGGCACTGTGGGAGGGCGCGCGATGATCGCTACGGGCGTACGCATGTTGGACGGTGGGCATCCGTCCTTCGACGACCAGGTGTTCAACCGGCTGCTGAGGGAGCGGATCATCTTCCTCGGCACCGAGGTGACCGACGAGTCGGCGAACCGGATCTGCGCCCAGATCCTGCTGCTCGCCGCCGAGGACGCGGAACGGGACATCTTCCTCTACATCAACTCGCCGGGCGGCTCGGTGAGCGCGGGGATGGCCGTCTACGACACCATGCGCTACGTCAAGAACGACGTGGCCACCCTGGCGCTCGGCCTGGCCGGCTCGATGGGGCAGTTCCTGCTCTGCGCCGGGGCGGCCGGGAAGCGTTACGCGCTGCCCCACTCGCGGATCATGATGCACCAGCCGTCCGGCGGGATGGGCGGCACGGCTGCGGACATCACCATCCAGGCCGAGAACATGCTGCACGTGAAGCGGACCATGCAGGAGCTGATCGCCCGGCACAGCGGGCGCACCCTCGACGAGATCCAGCAGGACTGGGACCGGGACCGGTGGTTCACCGCCGAGCAGGCCCGCGAGTACGGCCTGATCGACAAGGTGCTCACCAAGGTCGCCCAGCTGCCCGAAAGCTGACCGGCCGGCCGGGTCGGGCGGCGGCCGGGCGAGCGGGGCCGAGCCGGCACGGCAGCCGGATCGGCCGGCCCCCGGCGGCCGGCACCGCGGCGACGGGGGGCGGCCGGGCGGTGACGCGCGGCGGCAGTCGGCGATGGTCCCGCCGGCCGCCGCCGCGTTCCGCCGTCAGGGCAGGTCGACGAAGTCGTCCAGGAAGTCGCGGGCGCTGTCGCTGTCCAGCCGGTAGGTGACGTTGGTGGCGTAGCAGGGGCCGTCGCCGGTGATCGTCGTGGCGGCGAGGAGCCGCTGCCCGCCGGTGGTGACGAAGTTCGGGCCGCCCGAGTCGCCGTAGCAGGCCCCGCCGTAGTCGCGGCTCTCGTTCATGGCGAGCCGCACCCAGGTGTTGTTGAGCGCGCTGAAGCCGACCTCCGCCTTCATCCGCACCCCGCCGCCCGGGTGGACGTGCCCGCCGGGCTCGCGCTGGGCCTCCGCCGTGCCGTACCCCATGACCTCCCAGCGGGCCGCGTCGAGCGCCCGGGAGCCGAGCGCGCCGAGCTGGCCGGCCGTCGGCAGGGTGGCCGGGGTGAAGTCCCAGCGCCGGTCCAGCTCGGCGGCCTGCGCGGTGTCGAGGGTGACCACGGAGATGTCGTGCGAGTCGGCGGAGTTGCCCGGGTAGTCGGGGTGGACGTGCTCGGTGCCCTCGACGCCGACGGCGGCGGCCACCTGCGCCGGGCTGAGCCCGGCGGCCTTCGCGGCGGCCAGCTCCGCCTCCACGTCCTGGGCGAGCGAGACGTAGAAGCGGGCGCCCGGCGACCAGTCGGTGGTGCAGTGCGACGCGGTCAGGAAGACGTCGCGGTCGATCATGGTGCCGGAGCAGTACCAGTCCACGACGTCCGGCGTGCCGGGATCGCCGTCGCGGTCCCACTGCACGATCAGGGCGCCGACCTCGGTGCGCTCCGGGGCCGGCAGGGCGTTGTAGGTGTTGATCGCGGATGCCGGTGTGGCGGCGACGACGGCCGCGGCGAGCGCCGCGGTGGTCAGCGTGGCGAAGAGTGCGGTACGACGCACAGGGTCCTCCGGTGTCAAATCGAAAAGCGGCACCGGCGCCGGACGCGCCCCCTCGATCCGCGTCCGACCCGCGGTACGCGATGGCCGCAGGTGGCGGCCGTCGATACGCGGAGCCTATTCCCGGAGGTGGGAATATTCGCGGGCTGCAAGCGCAGCGTCTTGTCAGCGAATCTCGTTACATCCGGAGGCCGGCCTTCCCGACGGGCTGGCCTTTCTCGCGGCGCCGACGAAACACCGGCTCTGGCTGTCGCCCGGGCCGTCGGCTGCCCTCCCCGACACACGCCCGCACCCCCGTCCTCCGGTCTAGTGAGGCTCGGCGTCGTATCGGGCGCGGGCGGCCTCCACCTCGTCGAGGTGGGTGGTGGCCCAGGACTCGAGCCCGGCGACCAGGTCGAGCAGGCTGCGGCCGAGGTCGGTCAGCGCGTAGTCGACCCGCGGCGGGACGCTCGCGTGCACCGTCCGAGTCACCAGGCCGTCGCGTTCCAGCGCCCGCAGGGTCTGGGTGAGCATCTTCTGGCTCACCCCCTCGATCCGCTGGGCCAGCTCGCCGTAGCGCTTCGTGCCGTCGGCGAGGGTGAGCACGACCAGGACGCTCCACCGGTCGCCGATCCGGTCCAGCACCTGCCGGCTGCCGCAGTTGCGGGCGTAGACGTTCGGGTGCACGGCAACTCTCCATCGGTAAGTCACGCACTTCAAGGTGCCTACTCTCCAACGGGAAGTATCGCGGTGGCATTCCCGTTGCCGATGACGTCAGACACCATCCCGCACGCACGCAAGGAGTGCCCATGTCCATCGTCGTCACCGGCGCCACCGGCCACCTCGGCCGACTGATCGTCGACTCGCTGCTGCGCCGGGGCGTACCCGCCGGGCAGGTCGTCGCGCTCGGCCGGGACACCGACCGGCTGGCCGACCTCGCCGCGCGCGGCGTGACGGTGCGGCAGGCCGACTACAGCGACCCCGACTCGCTGCGCGCCGCCCTCGCCGGGGCCGAGAAGCTGATGTTCGTCTCCGGCAGCGAGGTCGGGCAGCGGGTGCAGCAGCACCGCAACGTCGTCGACGCCGCCAAGGAGGCCGGCGTCGGGCTGGTCGTCTACACCAGCATCACCAAGGCCGACACCTCCAGCCTCATTCTCGCCACCGAGCACCGCGCGACGGAGCAGGAGATCCGCTCCTCCGGTCTGCCGTACGTCCTCCTGCGCAACAACTGGTACTTCGAGAACTACCTCCCGCAGCTCCCGACCTACCTGGAGCACGGCGTCGTGGGCGCGTCCGGCGACGGCCGGATCGGCGCCGCCACCCGCGCCGACTACGCGGAGGCCGCGGCGGCGGTGCTCACCACCGAGGGCCACGCCAACCGGGTGTACGAGTTGGCCGGCGCGCCGATCACCATGACCGAGCTGGCCGAGGAGCTGTCCCGGCAAACCGGTCGCCAGGTCGGCTACACCGACCTCACCGTCGAGAAGTACGCCGAGGTGCTCACTGGCGCCGGCGTGCCGCAGGCGTACGCGGAGGTGCTCGCCGACGGCGACCGGGGCGTCGCCCAGGGTGACCTGCACGTCGAGAGCGACGACCTCGCGAAGCTGATCGGCCGGCAGCCGACCACGCTGGCCGAGGCGATCCGCGCCGCGCTCTGACGACCGCCCACCCGGCCGCCCCGCCGACGACGCGCGGGGCGGCCGGGTGCCCGGTCAACGCTCCACGGTCAGCACCACCTTGCCCAGCGCCCGGCGCCCCTCCAGGTCGGCGTGCGCCGCGGCGGCGTCGGCCAGCGGATAGGTCGTGACCAACGGGCGCCACCAGCCCTTCCCGGCCAGTTCCAGCGACCGGGCGGCCAGCGCCGGAATGCCGCCGGGCAGGGCGCGCATCCGCTGCCCCAGCCAGCCCACGGTCAGGCCGCGCCCGATGACGTCGTCCGTCCCGATCCGGGTCGCCTCGCCGGCCGACCAGCCGAACATCATGAACCGGCCGCCCGGCCGCAACAACTCCAGGGCCGCCCGACCCACCGCGCCGCCCACCCCGTCGTAGACCAGGCTCAGGCCGCCGACCTGCTCCCGCACCCGATCGGTCCAGTCCGGCAGCCCGTAGTCCACCACCATGTCCGCGCCGAGGTCGCGCAGCGCCGCCGTCCGGTCGGCGCCACGCGCCGCCGCCACCACGGTGGCACCGGTCGTCCGCGCGGCCTGCACCAGCAGCCAGCCCACCCCACCGGCCGCGGACGGGACGAAGACGACGTCGTCCGCCGTCGGCGTCTCCAGGTCGAAGATCCCGAGCGCCGTCCGGCCCGTCCCGACCGCCGCCACCGCCTCTGCGCAGGTCAGATTCCGCGGTACGGCGTAGAGCGACTCGACCGTGGTGACCGCCTGCTCGGCGTACCCGCCCGGCACCATGCCCAGGTGCGCGACGACCCGCTTGCCGCGCCACGACCCGTCGACGCCCTCGCCCAGGTCGTCGACGACGCCGGCGACCTCTCGCCCGGGGATGGTGGGCAGGTCGGGCAGCGGCATCGGGCCGCCGGCCTCGCCCCGGCGCAGGCTCGTGTCGAGCAGGTGCACACCGCTCGCCGACACCGCGATCCGGACCTGGCCGGGGCCGGGCGACACGTCGGGCACGTCGTCGAGCACCAGGTTTCCGGGGGGACCGAACTCGTGAAGCTGAATCGCACGCATGCCCCCATCCGACTACCTCAACCGCGCTTGAGGTCAACCCGACCCGTGGCCCGGAGACCACCAGTCTCTGTGCGCACAGGGGTCAAGGGTTCCCGCAGGCCGTCGCGTAGCGACGCGCCCTTGATGGTTCCGCAGCGGCCGCGGCAACGTGGTGTCATCCTCGACATACTCCCGCGCCTGGGGGGAAGGCGCGGACGCTGAGCCTGACCCCGGATCGGCTGGCCTCTCCCCTGGCCGGGCGGCCTACGATCTGCGGCACGCCGGGGTGTCGCTCTGGCTGAACGCCGGACTGCCGACGCCGGAGGTCGCGCAGCGGGCCGTACACTCGGTCGGCCTGCTGCTCAAGGTGTACGCGAGATGCATCGACGGAGAGCGCAGCCGGATGAACGAGCGCATTGACGCACCGGCATGGGACCATCGAGGCATGGGTATTCGCTTGACCGGGCTATCGATCCCTGGAGGGTTCGGCGCTCAGTGGCAGAAGGCCGAAGGCGACAAGGACGTCGCTCGACGGGTCCTGCTCTTCCTTGAAGACCGTCGGCTTCTTTTCGGCCAGCGACATCGAGAAGACAAGAGCCACTGCATTTCCTCGGCGCTCCAGATCAGAGCCTTCCTCACCGAGCAACTCGTTCTAGTCAAGCCCAAGAGCGATCTTTTCGAGAACCTCCGGGCCATGCGCGCCGCCTGCAGGCGGTTCATCGAAGCAGCAGGGCCAAACGGCAGCTACCTCAGCTATGGAGAGCGTTACGGACAGGCGGACCCATTCTCGCTTGCTCTCGGTGGCCTTCGCAGCATGATGGGCATCCACATCGCCATCCTGGCCCAAGCCTATGACTTAGAAGTCGATGAAGAGCTCGCATCGATCCTGCCGCCGCAACCTCAAGATGACGATGGCGATCTTGGTTGGCTTCCCGGGTTCGACTGAGCTTGGCCCAATCACCGGAAGCCCTACTGCCATACCGTCTACCGGCAACCCGCCTCCTGGGGAGCGGGCCTCCGCCCGGCCCGCCACGTCAAGACGGCCTTGACGGCTCGTACGGACGCTGGCGGGCAGTGGTCTGCTCGGCTCGCCTGGGTCGACGGTGGGCGGGATGGCTCCCCCACCGCAACCACTCACGGACCGCGAGCCGCCGGCGGTGCCCCGGCCATCCTGAGGCGGAGCGCCCCGCCGGAGTTCTGTTGACATCCTGCTCAAGGTCTACGCCAAGTGCATCGACGGGGAAGAGGCCCCGTCAACGGCCGGATCGATGAGGCCCTGACCGGCGTGGCCTTGCCCGTATGACGGTCGCCATTCCGGATCTTGCCTCGGACACCTCGGCCACCTGGTCAGATGCCTCCAAGATCATTCCGTGCATGTTCCGCGACCTGCGGCAAACGGCGGCTTCCAGTGGCCCACGACTGCCCAGCCGACCAATCGAGCGCTGCGCGTATTGCCAGCTCAGGTAGCGTTCTTTGCCGATCTTCGAGGTGCCCCCGGCAGGATTCGAACCTGCGACACACGGTTTAGGAAACCGTTGCTCTATCCCCTGAGCTACGAGGGCGCGAGGGCCTAGTCTAGCGACCTGCGGGTTCACCTGGGGTGGCAGGGAGTGGCCCATGTTCACCCACGTCACCCGGGCCCCCGTTCTCCCAGCCCAGGGCCACACCCCGAGCACACGAACCCCGGTTTGCGACCGGCGGTCGCCGCGGTGACCCGCGTTGGCACCGGTTGACCCGGGTTGGCATCCGTTGGAGAGCACACACCGCGCACATCATCGAAGATCATGGTGTGCGCTCCCCCGGCCCTGGACCCGCGGCAGTAGCGCGGCGCGGCGGCAACTCTCCGCGAGCTTCGTTCACAGGCTCAGGTCAGACGCCGACGCAGGGTCAGCGTTCGGAATGAGTCCCGCACGACGCTCAGCGCCCGGATCAGTCACGGGCTGCGCTGGACCCGCTCTCGCAGCTTGCCCTCCCGCGAGTCCCCTGAGTCGGGATCCTTCCGCTCAGGAGGTGCGCCACCACTGTCACAGGCCTCGGCGCGCGTTACGGGTTCGGCAGGGTGCTGCGCCAGGCTGCGGCAAGTGCTGCCACGTCGGGGTATCGGTCGGCGGGTGTCGTGGTGGTGGTCCGTACGGCTACCTGTTGTTGGTGGTGGGAGCCGCGCCAGCCGGGTGGGGAGTCGAGGAGGTGGTGGATGGTGCGGCCGAGGGTGTAGACGGTGGTGCGCTGGTCGATGACGGCGCCGCGGACGAATTCTTCGGGGGCCATGTAGCGGCGGGATCCGGGGAGGCGTCGGTGTCGAGGGTGAACGGGCCGGGACGGTACTCGTCGAGGTCGATCAGACGTAGTTGGCGGGCGTGGAAGTCGTAGAGGAAGCAGCCGTCGTAGAGGTCGACCGCGACGTAGCCGGCGGCGGTGATGGCCAGGTGTGCGTCGAGGATGGTGTCGATGGCCGTTTCGACGTCGCGCAGGGGTAGTTGCTGGAACCGGTGCAGTGCGCTGCGGTCCGAGCCGTGGGTGGTGGCATGGTTCAGCACGCTGCCGTTATGCCACGGGTAGACCAGCGTCGGCCCGTCGAGGACATGCTCGGGGCGCACGATCGCCGGGTGTCGGACCGCGGCGTGAAACTGGGCGGCCCGCAGCAAGGAACGGCGGCTCTGCGCGGTGGTGGCTGTCTTGACGAACCAGCGGCGTCCGGACGCCTCGACGCCGTAGGAGACGCACCCCGAGTCCTGGGCGTCGAAGACCGCGAACGCGGAGTCCAGGGGTAGTTCCATCACGTAGGAAGAGTAGGGCCGCATCCCCTTTGCAGAATGCGAATGCCGCCGGCAGCGCCGTGGTGAGTCGCATGGTTGTGGCATCGTGTCACCGCAAGGGGGAGGTGACGCGGGTGGATGTGTCGTCGGCACCGACAAGGTACGCCGAAGCGTTGCTGTTCGCCGCCGAGGTGGTCGATGCGGCCACCCGCCCCCCACACGGTGACCACGGCGAGGAGGTGCTGCGCGATCCCTACGCGCGGGAGATGCTGAGGTATCAGAGCGACTGGTCGTGGTGCGACAACCGGCAGGATGTCGACCTTGCCGCCGGCGGGGCGCTGCGCGCGACCGTCGAGTACGTCGCCCGGCGTCACGCCACCGCGCTGCCCGACCACACCGGTCGCGCCGGTGAACACTGGTCCGACGTCGATGACCGCCTGGCCCGACTGGCCTCGGCGCTGCGCTTCGCCGCCGAGGCCGCCGAGCAGGCCTGGCCGCACCGGCTGCAGCAGGTCCTGGCCCCCTGGGTACGCCAGCGGCTCGCCGCGCTGCTGGCCGCCACAGACCGGGCGGAAGGGCTGGGCAGTATGGACGCCCGCGTGCGACGCGCGGTCGTGCTGGCCTGGCAGTACCGGTCGGTGCGGCACGAACTGTTCGCCGACCACCACTGGCAGGGACGACCGCCGGCACCATGGTGGTGCCTCGACGGCACGATCGCCGTCCGCTCGCCGTTCGACGGCTACGCCACCGGTCAGGTGCCGTCCTACGCCCTGCACCTGACCCACCTCGACCTCACCATGGGGCGAGGCGAAGGTGAGCTGACCGTCGCCCACTCCGGCACCGCCCCACTCACGGCATACCCAGTCACCATCACCGACAGTGCGCCGACGCTGGCCGCCGACGTAGAGACCGAACACCGGACGGCGGTGGCCGGCGCGCTGTCAGCCCTCGGCTTCACCCACGCCGAAAACTGGAGACCACCCTCGTAGGGCCCGTCAACAACGAGTTCGTTGTCTTTCCGGCACTGCACCAGCGACCGAACAACAGAGGTCACATGCTTCTCGTTCCGGCAGGTCACTTCGGCGGCATCGCCGACGTGCCGCCCGAGAAGGCGGCACCCATGCTGGCTGCGCTTCAGGTAACGACGCAGGCGGTGAAGGCTGCGTTCGGTGCCAGCGGGACGACGGTGCGGCTCAACCTGGGACCTCCCGCTCAAGACATCTTCCATCTCCACTGGGCGAGGTCGCCATCGGTGTGCCGCTCCGTTGGCAGGCGTCGGAGCAGCGCCAGCCACCGGCGGGCCGACCGCCACTCGGAGCGGACCGCATTGGTGGCGACGACCAGCAACCACGGCAACGCCGAGCCGTCCACCAGTCGGACGTCGCGGCGGCGCCAAGCCACGAGGAACGTCGCCGTCATGTCTCGCCCGGTTCCGCCCAGGAATCGCGTTGGGTGACGGGGACGACTTCGCGCAGCATGATGCGGATGATGCCGGCCGCCGGTATGGCCAGCAGCGCGCCGACCAGCCCGCCGAGTTCCGCGGCGATCAGCACACTGATCAGCACGGCCAGGGGGTTGAGCTGCACCGTGTGGGACATGATGACCGGCTGCAGCAGGTGGTTTTCCACCTGCTGGTAGGCGACGAAGAAGACCAGGACGACCATCCCGGCGGTGGGCGAGTGCAGGAATGCTGCACCGCCGGCGGCGATCGCCCCCAGGGTCGCCCCTACGAGAGGAATCAGGTCGGCCACCGCGACGACGAGGGCGATGACGCCGGCGAACGGCACCCCGGTCAGAACCAGCACCACGAATGTCGCGAGCCCGCAGATCACGCTGATCACTAGGTTGCCGCTCACGTAGCCGGTGATCGTGCGCGATGACTCCCGCCCGATACGGCGTAGCCGCTCCCGCCGGCCCTCGCCGGCCACCGCCAGCGCCCCGGCGACCAGCCGCGGCCCCTGCACGACCATCAGGAATGCGAGCACCATCACTGTCAACGCTCCCGCAACACCTTGCACCGTCGCGCGTAGCGCCCCGACCGTCGACCGTCCGACTCGGCCGCCGTATTGCTGCAGCTGGTCGATGTGCGCTCCGGCGGACCGCCGCAGGTGCAACCGCTGCAGCAGCGTACCGACGGGGCCCTGACCGGCCCGGGTCTCCCGCAGCAGCTCCGGCGCCCGCTCAGCGAAGCGGCCCACCTGCTCTACCAGGGGGACCAGGACCAACGCGGCGAGCGCGCCGAGCACGACGAGGAAGGCGAGGAACACCACAAGCGTGGCCACCGCCCGCCGTCGCACCCATCGCCGCTGCACGCGCTCCACCAGCGGATTCAGCGCCACCGCCAGGAACACCGCCACCACTGTCCAGCCCAGCACCCTACGCGTCTGCCATACCAGCGCCAGTCCGGCGGCGGTGGCGAGGACCAGGCCGATGGCGATCAACACCTGTCGGGCCGTGGTTCGGTCGTCGACCTCGCTCATCGCGCGCGGCTTCCCGGGCGCGAGGCTGATGAAACGCCAGCCTCCGTGGCGGGCTTTTCGCGCGTCGTGCGCCCGGTCGCAATGTCACCCGTCCCGGGTGAGACGGACTCATCCGGGCCACGTCACGCTGTGCGTGAGACCTACACCCGCCGAACCGGTTGTGGAGGAGAAACCATGGACTTCGTCCAACGGCTGGAGACGCTCGAGCAGCGTCTGGCCTTCACCAGGGCAGAGGTGCTCGCCGCGCAGACCGAGTCGCGTGAGCAGCTCAGGCAGCGGATCGAGACGACCCAGAGCGAGATAGCGGTCGGCGATCGAGTCGCAGCAACACGCCGACGAGGTTCGCCGCTTCTGCGGGCAATGCGCTGAAGGAGTACGGGGGGGCCACGGGCCCAGAAACCGGATCCGGGCGGCCGGCTGCTCGTCCTGAATGCGGGACAGCTCAGCCCCGAGTTGCTCTACCCGGTCGCGGTGCACGAGAACAGCGGCGCCCAGCACGCGAACCTGACCCTCGACCCCATGAGCGCATCCCATCGCGGTCACCAAGACTGGTCCCGCCGGTTACAGGGATATGACAGAAAGCCAAGCGTGCTGGGCCTAGCGTAGTAGGCTGACGGTATGGATCGGTTCTCCGAGGATGAGCTGCATGCGGTTGTCTCCAGGTACGAGGCGACGCGTGCGGCCGCATTGACCGAGCGGGACGAGCAGCTGCGAGCGTTTCATGCGGCCGGCTGGCGGCCGGTGGATCTGCAGCGGGTCACCGGGTACAGCCGAGAGACGATCCGTCAGGCGCTCCGACCGGAAGTCCGGCGGGCGACCAACCTCAGCCGGCGCCGGACATCCCCCCGGCCGCCGGCGGACTACCGGCCCTACGGTGACCGGAAGCCCTACGTGGTCGCCGAAACCCTCGCCGAACTGCACGGTCCCACCGGAGGCACGGTGACGCTTCCGCGTCATCTCGACTGGTCCGGCCACGCCGAGTACGACCTGAACCGGGCCGCACGCCTGGCCAGCATGTACAAGGTGGTACTCACCGAAGCCAGTACCGTCGAGGACCTGAACACCTGGCTCGATGCCGACCTTCTCCGGCGGCTCTGGCCCACCCTGTGGCTGCCACCCCAGCTCCGCCAACGCTGGGAGGACGCCTTCCCCGAACTCACCGCAACCCGCAGCAACGCGGGATAAGAGGTGGACCCCTTCCACGAACGCCTTGCCCGCACCGGGCTCGCGGCCGCCGATCGATACGGCTTCGCGCTGGCCGGCGGCTACGCCGTGCAGGCCGCTGGACTTGTCGAGCGGCCCAGTGAGGACGTCGACCTGTTCACCGCCTGGGACCGCCGCGACGAGTTCACCGCTGCGGTCGCCGCCGTCGTACAGGCCTACCGGGACGACGGCCTGACCATCGAGACCGAGCGGCAGTACGACACGTTCGCCCGGCTGGCTGTCACCGACGGCATGCGGATTTCCACGGTCGAACTCGGCGTGGACTGGCGTGCCAACGAACCGATCCTCATGGCGATCGGGCCGGTACTGCACCCGGACGACGCGGTCGCGAACAAGATGAGTGCCCTCTACGGGCGAGCGTTCGCTCGCGACTTCATCGACATTGACGCCGCGCTCCGATCCGGCCGCTACACGCGCCAGGCCCTCCTCGGCCTCGCGCAGCGCGCCGACCGTGGTTTCGACCGGCGCATCTTCGCCGACGCTCTCGGACAAGCCACCCAGCTCGATCCCGACGACTTCGCCCAGTACGGCGTCACCGGCCGAGCGCTGGACAAACTCCGAAGCCGATTCGCCGAATGGCGCCGCGAACTGCTCGACGACGAGGAAGGATGACTCGGCTCCCGACTCGCGGCAGCGTTAAGCCTGTATACGCAGGACCCACAGCGTTCTAGCTGATCTTCGGCAAGCGATCGCAGCGCTGGCGCGTTCGCTTGTCCAAACGTTCACCAGTCCGACCGGGCGGGCCATCCTCGCAGCCATGTTCACCGGGGCGGCCCATCTCCCGCAGATCGCCGCCGCAAGGCGGCAGGTGTTCGACGATCGGCTCACGAGAGCCGAACCGGTAATAGCCCGCGCCATCGAGCGTGGCGAACTCCCCGGGACACCGACGCGGCCGAACTGCTCAAGACCCTTGCCGCGCCGATCTACCTGCGCCTGCTCATCACCGCCGAGCCAGTCGACGAGGCGACCGCTGACCAGGCGGTGCGGATCACGCTGGCCGCCGCGCGCGCCAGCGCACTGCGGCCGGCATGCGCCAGCAAGCCGACTGCCGAGTAGGAGTTCTCGGAAACAGCCGTCCAGCCCGAGGTGATCGACCTGGTGCGCGCCCGCTCACCGGCGCGGCGTCCGCATCGTCGCGTTTTTCTCCGGCGCCGTACCCGGGGGTTCGGCGATGCGTGTTGATTCCTCGTTCCCGACTGAACACGCCGGATTTTCGGGCGCGCAGAACTGGCGCGTGCGGTGCGGACCTGAGCGGTCCGCACCGCACGCCGATGAGCGTCTTCAGCGGTGGCGGGTATGCGATCTCTGTCGTGCGGCTCGCGGCCGCCGGAGCTGCTCGACGAGGGGGTACGGCGGCCAGGATGATCACATGTTGCTGCAGGTCATCCGGTTCTTCCAGGCCAGGCCGAACGCGACCGGGCCGTGGGAGTCCTTGTACCCGATGCTCACCACCGCGCCCTTCGGAATGGCCGACGGGTTGATCACCAGGAGAGTGTTCGCGTCCGCCTCGCTATGCGAGGGGAAGATCCTTTCATTAAGTCGGGGCGCGGGCACGGAGGAGCAGATCGAGCCGACCCTGACTTCCGCCGGCACGCCGGCTTCGGACAGCGCCTTTCGAACCGCGTCCGGGTCGGCGACCTGCTTCTTCGACAGGGTGAGTAGCACCGTCCCGTTGGGCTTGCTGGCCACGGAGAAGGCGACCAGCTGCGTCGGAGCCATGCTGGCCGGCCGCTCCGCGGACGGCGGCGAGGCGGGTCCCGGGCCGGTGAGCGCCGGCACGGCCAAGGCCAGCCCGGCGAGCATCACCCCGGCCGCGGTCACTGCGGCCAGCCGCCGTCGGCGCCGCGTATTGCCCGCGGCGATGATGTCCTCCGCCGGCCGATCCATGTCCAGGCCGGACAGGCCGTCCGCCACCGCACGCAGTACGTCTTGGTCTCTCACTGCTTGATCTCCTGAGTCTCGGCGGGTACCAACTGGCCGCGCAGCGTCGCGACGGCCCGGGAAAGGTGAGCGGTGACAGTTCCCGCAGCGATGCCGAGCACCTGAGCGGTGGTCTCGGTGTCCAGGTCCAAAAACGCCCGCAGCGCGATCACCTCTCGCTGGCGGGCGGGCAGCCGTCGCAGCGCCGCCATCAGCGCCGCGTCCACGCCCCCGGCGTCCTGGCCGACCGCCACGTCGTGCCCGTCAGCCAGGGCGACCTCGCGGCGGCGGCGCCGCCAGGCCGACACCCGCACGTTCAGGGCGGTACGCACCACCCAAGCCTGGGGCGCCGGGTGCCTGCTGACCTTCCGCCAGGACATCCAAGCCCTGGTGAACGCCTCTGCCACCAGGTCCTCAGCGCCCTCGCGGTCGCCCGTGCTGGCCACCACCGCCCGCGCGCAGGCGGCCCGGTGGACCCGATAGAACTCTGCGAACTGTGCTTGCTCGTGTCCCACGTCCCGTACACGCCTGAGCCCCTCGGCCCACTTACCCCCGGCCCGAACCCGCATGAAGAAAATTGTCTGCACCGCCGTCACGGTTGCCTGGGACGCCGAGCAACCACGGCAGTGGCGCCGTCGGTACCGTAGCCAGCCTGCGCCACGCCACGAGAAGGGTGTCCCTGGCGTGGTCGTCGAGATCCTGCGCCAGCGCGAGCACATCGCCGAACTCCTCGGCAAAATCCGCGACCTGAATACCGGCTGGGCCGAAGACGACCGAATTCGTATGACCAGTGAGAACCTCGCCCTCAAACGCACCGTGCGCGATCAGGAAACCGGGGTCCGAAGCCTCGCCGACAAACTGGCCGCCGCCCGCGAGGACAACCGCTTCGCCGACCGCCCCATCGCCGAACCACAAATGGGACAGGGAAACGAGGTTGGTCAGCACAGCGCCAACGGCAAGCCATAAAAGACCGAGTGGGGGGCTGATAGTCTCCGGATATGTCGATCATCGTTCGCCGCGCCGCCGCGTTCGACAGACCATGACGCCGAACCTGCGTCGGTCCGTCCGCGCGATCGTGCTCGACGAGGACGACCGCATACTGTTGTGCCAGTTCGTCTCCCCTCACCCGGCAGTGCCGGGCCAGGCGAAGGCCGTGTGGGCGGCACCGGGCGGCGGCATCGAACCCGGCGAGGAGCCGCTGACGGCCTTGCGTCGCGAACTCCGCGAGGAGACCGGTCTGACGATCACCGTGGACCCGCCGCACGTCTGGCACCAGGAAGTCGTCGCCGCCGACCACGCGTCCGGTTTCGACGGCATCATCAATGACTACTTCCTCATCCGCGCGAGCCACTTCCAGCCCCGGGGCGAGCTGACCGACGACCAACTCGCCGCCGAGAACCTGGCCGCGTTCCGCTGGTGGCAGCTCTCGGAGATCGTCAGCTACGCCGGCCATGATCTGTTTTCGCCCCGTGACCTCGCCACACCGTTGACGGCGCTTCTCACCACCGGCACGCCGACGCATCCGGTCCAACTCGGCCTCTAGCAATCTTCGGCAGCGACCAGCCACGCCTGTGTCGAAGCTGAATTCGAGCTGACGAGGCACCACGCGCTCGCCGATGGAACCGAGCGATTTCATCGACGCGACACGCCGAACCGGCATCAGCTCGGTACCCGTCGCAGTTCCGGCGTCAGGCCGCGGCGTTGGTGCTGGATTCCGGCCGCACGATCCGTGACGTGGGCCGTGAATTGGGCGTCAACCACGAGACCCCCCGCGCAATTGGGTCGCGCAGTTGCGGCATGACACAGAGATGGATCTGCCCAGCGCACATGCCGCGATCAGGGTGGGGAGCGTGGAGTCAGTGTGTCGTCGGTGCCGGCCTGCGGCGAACCCGCCACCACACCTCGACGAGGATCGGTGGCAGCGCGATCGCGGCGCCGGCGAACGCAAGTGCCCGGGTGCGCCGTTGCTGGATCTCTTCACGTAGTTCTTCGTAGGTGGCCTGGTGTTCGATGACGTCGCCGCGGGACCGTACGCATTCGTCGCCGGGCCCGATCAGGACATCGTGGTTGGCCGGGTTGGCCTCGAAGCAGGCGATCCTGGTTGGCTTCAGTTCCCAGTTGACGCGGTCCCAGTCGACGTCGACCCACGACTGCGACGTGCATACGTCGCCTGAGCAGGAGGTTCGCACCGGCAGCTCCCAGCCGGAACGCAGCATGAGAGCGCCGACGAACAGGCCCAGCAGGACAGAGCTGAGGGAGACGACCGCGCGCATGTCAGGTTGGACCGCCGGCAGTCGTGCCTGGTTCCACCAGAGGCCCTCCAGAATGATCCTTCCCGCGCTCGCCTCGGCGTACTCCACCGAGACGAGCGCGGACGGCCGGCTGTTAGCCGACGGTAGTGGTTCCGGGCGGCCGACGACGATTCCGCGCGGCTTGCCTTGTGCGTCGATGCGATGACCACGGCGCAGATCCGTGACACGTCGACGAGGTAGCGTCTCGCGTCGTGATGGCAGGGCTTGATCAACAGGGTGAGGATGGCCGCCGTCTCGATCAGGAAGCGATGCGGCTGCTACGCGATTGCCTTGGTGGTGATCTCCGCCGGCGTGAGGGTGGCGTCGATGGAGGTCAGCTTGCCTGATGCGCGGTAGTGACTGAGTGTGGCTGCCACGGCTGGTCGGTAGGACTGCAGGCCCGCGGTGATGCGGTCTGGGTTGTCGTCGTGGCGCTGGAACGGTTCGCCTCCACAGCGGTCGCAGACGTTGGGGCTCCCACGGCGCACTGTTGGCGCCGCAGAAACCTTCAGAATCGCTTTCGGTGCCTCGTCCGTTATGTCTCCAGCGCCTTGATGACAGGCCCCCATGATCACATTTACCCTGGTAACCTCGTGCGTCACGGGTAAAGCCCACCTTGGACGCTCATATCATGGGGACAACGGGGAGTCACATGAGCTGGCACCAAATGGCCTTGTCACCTGCACCAATGCGCGATTCCTGGAACGCTCGGGCGACCAAACCGGCGATAGGGGAAAGTTACTCATCGGTATTACGGTTCGGAATTCTCGGGCCCACCGTGGCGTGGAGCGCCGACCCCGGCCGTGACAAGGAAGTCGAGCAGGCGCTCTCCGAGAACAAGGCCCGCAGCGCGCTCGCCGTACTGCTCTTACGGGCCAACCAGTTCGTCACCCAGGCGCAGCTGATTCATTCGCTGTGGGACAACCCGCCGGACTCGGCGCGGTCCAACGTCCGGTCCTACGTGGCACAGGTGCGCAAGGCGCTCACGATTGCCGAAGAAAGTCCGCCAAGGCTGTCGTCGGTCAAACGGGGCGGGCAGTCCGACGGCAATTCCTACCGGTTACGTGTGGAACCCATGGAATTGGACGCCGACGTCTTCGTACGCCTGGTCCGGCACGCCGACGAAGAGGCCCGCGCCGGCGCGGTGGCCGCCGCCGCGTCCACCCTGCGGGTGGCCCTGGGACTGTGGCGGGGCGACGCCGGCCACACCGACCTGGCGGTGGCCGAGGCCCTCCGGGCGCAGATCGAGTCCCTCAATCAACTGCGGCTGGTGGCGTACGAGGATCTGCTGTCGCTCCAGTTCCGCCTCGGGGAGCACCGGCTCATGATCCCGGAGATCCGCGCCCTGCTGGCCGAGCACCCGATGCGGGAAGGACTTTGGGCTCACCTCATGCGCGCCTACTACCGCTCCGGCGACATCGGCGGGGCCCTCGGCGCCTACCAGGAATTCTGGCGCATTCTGGACCGGGATCTCGGGGTGCAGCCGGGCGCCATGCTCCAGCAACTGCATCGGTCAATTCTGCGCCGCGACGACGATTCGGTGTGACGCGCCCACAAGACCTTATCAGGACATTGCGGTGCGACGGCGACGATCGCCTTCGGCCGGCTTGTTTCGGCTGCACCAGATGACCGGAGAAGCAATAGTGATCTCCGGCCAACATTCGCTCGACGCGTTCGCCATGCGGCGCCGTGCGAGGCTCCTCCTGCCGGCTCACCACGAGCCGAAATCTCTATCCTGGGAGGAAATATGACTGCTCCAGCCGAGAGCATCGAGGATCTGATCAGCCAGATCCAGGCCGACGAGTCCAACGCGGCCACGGCTGTCGACTCAATCGACGCCTCGTTCAGCGAACTGGCCGGCGTCTCCTCCGAGGAACTGCAGAAGTTCCTCGAGGAGCAGGTCGGAATGAACCCGGACGAGGGCGTTCAGGGCACTTTCGTTTCGGTCGTCGTGACGCCTGCGACCCACTGCTGAACCAAGCAGACATGACGGAAAGCACAGGGGCACTCGAGCTTCTGCGCGCCCGGGCGCTGGGGTTTTTCACCCCGCGCCCGGGTCGGCGCCTGGCTCCCCGCCAGATTGGAAACGATCTGGCGGACTTCCGGCCCGATTACGCGGTGCTCGCGATGCTGGGCCTCGAGCAGGAGCGGATCGTGCGGGTGGAACGGTGCTCCTCCCGGCGCGTCGTCCTGATGGTCGAGCTCGACGACGGGACGGCACGCCTGGTGAAGTTCCCGGACACCGACACCGAGCTTGACAACGACTACGAGCGGGTCGTGCTCGGCATGCTCCGGGAGCTCGACCTGTCGCCGCGGGCCCGGCAGGCGGTGCCGCACATCACCGCGTGCGGCGACGGCACCCGCGCCATCGCGCTGGACGTGGTGAAGGACTGCGACAGCCTGCGGGAGCTGACCCAGCGCGATCCGGCTGTCGACGTGACCCATCTGGTCAACCTGGCCGCCGCCCTGGCCGACCTGCACAAGGCGCCCATCGCGGAGGCCTACCGGAAGTACCCGGAATGGCTGCTCCACCCGCCGGTGCCGACCAACACGCTGCTTACGCCGTACGAGTACGCCTGTGGCGCCGGCCTCGACTTCGACGTCTACCTGCGTGTCATGCAGCAGCTCGAGCCCGAGTTCCAGGAGCTCCACGCGCAGTGGCGGCCGGACACGATCGTCCACTACGACTTGCGGGACGACAACATCCTCTTCCCGCGCGACCCGGGCAGTGACTGCCCGGTCCGGCTCATCGACTGGGAGCTCGCCGGCTTCGGCGACCCGTGTTACGACGTCGGCTATCTGGTCGGGCAGTTCCTCGTGGAGTCGGTCCGCCGGCACGGCGACGTCGAGGCACTGCGGACGGCACGGCGCAACGCCCGCACGTTCCTGTCCGCCTATCGCGCGCTGACCGGCATCCCGGACGACACCGAGCTGCGCATCCTGCGGTATGCCGGCGTCGCTCTGCTGCTCCAGGCCGCGATGCGGCTCCAGCAGCTCGGCATGCTCACCCAGGTCGGCCACCTGTGCCTGCTCTACGGCAAGCGACTCATCGCCGATCCGACCCCAAAGGTGATCATGAAATGACGATGTACCGCGACGTCATCCGCCGCATCGCCGACGAGGTGGTGATCCTCGACGAGAGAACCTTCTCGCACCCCCGGTTCGGGCGCCTCACCCCGCCACGGGACATGGAGGCGCGGTCCGACTATCCCGTGGTGTCCTATCTGTCCCGCGTCATCTACCTCACCTACTACGCCGGTGACGACGCCGCCGCCCGCCTGCTGATCGGCGGCGGGAAGGTGGCCGCCGCGTTGGTGGATCACGAGGACTACGCGTTCACAGAGCAGATCCACGCGGCGAACACGGGCACCGGATACCGGGTTCCGGGCTGGCGCGTCCGGTCCCCCCGGGACGATGCCTGGCTGATCGAGAAGGACGGCATCACGGTGCTGGCCGCCGCCGATGACCTGGTACACGACGGCCCGCTGGCGCCCGACGACGAGGTCGCGGTCGTGCTGCCGCCCTGGCGGCGCTACGCGGTGCTCGGCTGGTACATGGCGGTGGGCGACGAGGGCCCCCCGCACAAGTCCGACGAGTCCACCATGGTCCGGGTCTACTTCACCCTGGCCGGCCCGGACGCGGCGCCGGACGTGATGCGCGTGGTGACGGGCGAGCTGAACCGCCGGAAGGTCCCCTTCAGCTTCAAGCTGGCCAACCATCCGAGCGCCTACGTCCGGCGCGACGCCGGCGTGCTCTACCTGCGCGAGGCCGACTGGCTCGATCACGAGTCCATGGTGCCGGAGATACACGGGCAGCTCACCGGCCGGCTCCGGGACGACCCGCCGTGCTTCGTCAAGCCGCTGCTGCCCGGCATCTCGTTTGCGGTGGAGCCGCAACTGAGCGGGCGCACGGTCAGCTTCGGCGAGAACCGGTGCACGCTGGTGGCGGAGGGCCTGGTCGCCGCGCACGCCGGCGGTGTGACGGATCTGGAGGGCCGAATCGAGGCCGTTGCCGAGCGCTTCCGTCAGGAGGGCCTGTCCATCGAGCGCCCGTACGAGGCGCCCCAGCTCCTCGGAGCCGCGCCGTGACGGCCGGCGCCACGACGGTGACGACGGTGCGATCGATGGAGGGCCCGTTCGTGGCGCGTCGCTGTGTGCGCTCGGGGACCGGGTACCGGTGGTTCGAGCAGGCGCACGCCCCCGGCGACTATCTGGACGCCGCCCAGTTGCAGCGCCTCTCCGGCTCGCTGCCCGCCGGCGACGTGCCGGCTGCGCCGGCCGAGCTGGTCCGGCCCGACCTGGCGACCTGGCCGGTTCTTCCCACTCCGATGCTGCTCTGCGACCCCCTGTTCGGGGCTCCGCCGGACGCGGACGCCGGAGCGTGGGAGGGCGCGTGCACCGCACTCGGCGCGTTCCTCGGTCGGCTGCACGCCGTACCCGCCGCCGAGGTGTCGTTCCTCCCGGGCCGGCGCCGGGCGGCCTGGCTACCTGCGGCGTCCGCCGTCACCCACCGGGTCGCCGCAGCGCGCACCGACCTGATCCGGCGCAGCGACGGGGTCCTCGCGTTGGCCGCCTCCGCCGCCGGACCCCCGGCACGGCCGGACTGCCTGGTGCACGGCCGGTTCTCGTCCGGACTGGTCGTACCGCTGGATCGCCCGGTGGTCATGGGCTGGCGCGAGGCCGGCGTCGGCGACCCGGACCGCGACCTGGCCTACTTCCTCGCCGAGCTGATCGAGGCCGCCGCCGTGGGGACCGGCGCCGCGCGGTTCCCGGCGCTCGTGCGCTGCTTCCTCGCCGGCTACCGCACCGTGGCCGGGCAGCCGTGCCTCGACCGGCTCCCGGCGCTGGTCGCGGACCGGCTGCTCGAGCACTACGCGCAGGGCGTCGTCGCGGTCGGCTCGGCGGACCACGTCGAGCAGGTGGCGGCCGCCGCCACAGGGCGGTGGCGGGAACTCGCCGATCTTCTCCCGAAGGGTGACCGGTGACCGGGACGCGTCACGACTTCAGCGAGATCCGCCTTCTGGTCTTCGGAGCCGGATCCGTCGCGGTGCTCGGACTGCCGCACATCCTGCTGTGGCTCAAGAACCGGCTGCGGCTGAGCCGGATCCGGGTCGTGCTGACGCCCATGGCCACCCGGCTCGTCACCGTCGAATCGATCCGCCGCGTCGCCGGGTGCGAGGTGTACGTCGAATGGGACGACCTGCCCGCCGACGCGCGCTCGCACGTGTCGCTGGCCGAGTGGGCCGACGTGGCGATTGTGCTGCCGGCCACCGCGGACTTCGTCGGCAAGCTGGCCCACGGCATCGCCGACAACCTCGCCACCTCGACGATCATGGCGGTCGCCGCCCCGGTGATCGTGGTGCCTTCGACCAACGCCACCACGTGGGCGAAGCCGGCCGTACGCCGCAACGTCCAGCAACTCAGGGACGACGGGTTCACCGTGGTCGAGCCCGTGGACGGCCTGGCGGTCGCTGGCGACACGTCGGAGACCGGCTCCATGGGCGACTACCGGACCGCGTTGCTGCACGCCTTGATCCGGGCCGCCGGTGGCGCACCGGACGACCATCACCGCTCCGAAGCAAACACATTGGGGGACTGACATGTCCGTAGGCTCCACCACCGTTCTCCGTCGGGTTCCCGAACTCCTGGTCGAGGTCGACAGCGCCCATCAGGTGCGGATCCACCACGACCGGCGGATCTTCGAGTTCGGGCAGCACGCGATGTCGCTGCTCGACGTGTTCTACGAGCCGCGGTCGGTGGCCGAGGGGATCCAGCGGCTGCGTCCACGACTCACCGGTCACCGCGCTGTGGAGGAGCTCATCGGCACGCTGACCGCGATGGTGAACTCCGGCATCCTCACCACGGACGCGCCGGACGGCTACACCGATCTGATGTTCCCCATCGGCGGTTACGGGCTGGCGTACCTGAACATCGCCATCCTCGAGGACCCGCTGCGCAAGAACCTGTTCATCAAGGCGATCGAGGAGACGGTCACCCCCGACGACGTCGTGCTGGACCTCGGCACCGGCTCCGGGATCCTGGCGATCGCTGCGGCCCGCGCCGGCGCCCGGCACGTCTACGCCCTGGAACCGGCCCGCTCCGGTGACCTGGCTGCCAAGGTCATCGCCCACAACGGCTACGCCGACCGGGTGACCATGATCCGTGGCTGGTCCACCACGACCGAACTGCCGGAGCGGGCGACCGTACTGACCACGGACATCGTCGGCAACGACTGCCTCGACATGGTGATCTGGGAGAACCTGCAGGACGCCCGTCGGCGGCTACTCACCCCGGACGCCCGGCTGATCCCGGAGTCCTTTGAGTCGTACGTCTATCTCGCCTGCATGCCCGAGGACATGCGGGCCCGGCACCGCGTGCTGCCTGAGCACATCAGCCGCTGGCAGGACCGGTTCGGGGTCGACTTCTCGCCGATGCTTGACGAGGACATGAAGCGGGTCGCCGGCTTCTACGAACGTCCGGAACGGGTGCAGGAGTGGGAGCCGCTGTCCGAGCCGGTGCCGCTGTACAACCTGAGCCTGCACAACGACGTACGGAAGTTCTCGAACACGGTGACGGTGCCGGTGTCCCGTCCCGGTGTGGTGAACGCCGCGATCGTGTTCTTCAAGGGGAAGATCGGGCCCACCACCTATCTCTCCACCGCACCGTGGGACGGCGGCGACCGCAGCCACTGGTTCACCGCGGGCTGGGCCTTCGCCGAGGGGCACCATGTGAAGCCCGGTGACGAACTGACGCTGACCTATCACTACGAGGGCGACGGTCGCGCCCGCATCGCACTGGACGGGGAGGGGACGCTGTGAAACTACGCACCAGCGCACCGAAGGTGAACGGTGTCGGCACCCATCGGGAGATCACCAGCGCACAGACGTACGCCAGGATACAGCCGCACCTGCTACGCGCCGGCATCACCCGGGTCGCCGACATCACCGGCCTGGACCGGATCGGCATCCCGGTCTACAACGCCATCTCGCCGCGCTCGAACGACATCATTTCTGTCTACAACGGCAAGGGCCTGACCGCGATGGACGCCAAGACCTCCGCGGTGATGGAGGGCATCGAGCGCTTCTCCGCCTGGCTTCCCCGCCGCCCCGACGCGATCGCCACCTACAACGAGCTGGTCGCGCAGGGTCGGTCGGTGATGCACCCCAGCGAATATGTCTTCGAGCTGGCCCCGTACTACACCGACGACCTGCCGATCTCCTGGACCCTCGGGTACGACCTGCTGAACGAGGAGGAGGTGCTCGTCCCGCAGGACGGCGCCTGCTACTCCCCGAAGTTCCACGAGGCGCCCTGCTACAAGATCACCACGACGAACGGCCTGGCCTCGGGCAACACCATCGAGGAGGCCATCTGCCACGCGCTGTGTGAGGTGATCGAACGGGACGCCATCACGATCAGCGAGGTCCTCAGCAGCCAACTCAGCCAGGTCCTGGAGAAGGGCCTGTCGTCGGTGCCCGCCCAGTCCCGGGAGGTGACGGGCTTTCTGCGCGAACTCAACCCGCACGTGGCCGTGAGCTCGCTGCCGGAGCGCGCCCAGTCGCTGATCGCGAAGATCCACGCCGCCGGCCTGGAGATGCGTGTCATCCAGCTGAACAGCGACCTCGGCATCCCAAGCTTCATGGCGGCCACCGCCGAGGACATGGGCCCGACGGTGTCACAGGGGCACGGCGGGTTCGGCACGCACCCGGATGCCGAGGTGGCGATCATCCGGGCCATCACCGAGTGCGCGCAGGGCCGGGTGGTGGACATCCAGGCGATGCGCGAGGACATCAGCCTTCCGGGCAGCGACGTGCCGAAGCACATGTACCACGTACGCCGGTCGTCCACCTTCGACAAGGGCGCCTGGATCTGGAAGCCGATGGGCCGGGTGCTGGACGCCGCCGACCTCCCCACGTACCAGCACGACGACGTGATGGACGATGTCCGGCTGATGCTCGGCCGGCTGCGCAGCAGCGGCATCCGGCGGGCCGTGGTGGTCGACTTCTCGCCGCCGCACATCCCCGTCAACGTCGTCCGGATGATCGTGCCCGGCCTCGAGTCGTGGGCGGTCGACCACTGCAAGCTGGGTGACCGAGCGACGGCCGCCTGGAAACGCGCGGTGCAGGAGATCTCGGCACGGCACCGCACCCTCGCCACCGCGAACGCACGCTGAGGAGCGCACCGATGAGCGCTGTTGTCTATCTGGGCCCGAGTCTTCCCGTCCCGGCCGCAGCTGAGGAACTGGAAGCCGAATATCTGCCGCCGATCGCCCGTGGCGACCTGGCGGAGATCCTGCGTCGGCCGGTGCTGCCCCGCGCGATCGGCATCATCGACGGCAAGTTCCTGTCCACCCTGTGCGTGTCGCCGAAGGAGGTGCTGGAAGTCGTCGACCGCGGCATCAAGGTCTTCGGCTCCTCGAGCATGGGCGCGCTGCGGGCGGCCGAGTGCCACCACTGGGGCATGGTCGGCGTCGGCAAGATCTTCGAGGCCTACCGTACGGGTGAGGTGGACGCCGACGACGAGGTCGCCATCGCCTTCGACGAGGAGACCGGGGCGCCCGTCTCCGAACCGATGGTGAACCTGCGTGTCGCCGTCCGCGCGGCGCTGGAGTCCGGCGTCGTGCGTGCGGCCACGGCCGAGGCGTTCCTGCAGGCAGCCAAGGACATCTACTTCCCGCAGCGGACCGCCCGCGCGACGCTGCTCGCCATCCGCGGCAGGGTGCCCGAGGACGAGCACGCTGCCCTGTCGCGGTACTTCGCCACGGACGCGCCGGACGCCAAGGCGGACGACGCCCGGCTGCTGCTGCGCACCATGCGCGACTACCTCGCCGGCAACCAGGGACAGAAGGTCGAGCGTGCATTGGGGGTGCACCGTGGCGGAGTCCCCCTCGCGGCTCAGGCCGGCTGAGATCGAGCACTTCTGGCAGCAGGGCTACCTGTTCCCGGTCGAGGTGCTGACACCGGCCGAGGTGGACCGGGCCCTCGCCGCCTACCGCGCCTATCGCACGGTGACCGGTCGGGTCGGCGGCCTGCTGCGCCGCCGCTGGAACTATCCCAAGATCCACCTGGTGGCCCGGTGGGCGGACGCGCTGGTCCACCACCCACGGCTGCTCGAAATCGCGGCCAGCCTCGTTGGGCCGGACCTGCTGGTCTGGTCGACGAACCTGTTCGTCCGGGCCGGGCACAGCAACAGCCGGCTGGCGTGGCACCAGGACGCGCCGTACTTCGGGTGGGAGGGCGCCGACGGCAAGGTGGTGCGCATCTGGCTGGCGCTGACCCCGACGAGCCGCCGCAACGGTACGATGCTGTACTGCCGGCGCTCGCACGAGGCCGGTCTCGTCCGGCACGAGTTCGTCGACCGGACGATCGCCGGCCTGATGCAGGGCGAACAGGCCGACTACGACGTCCAGGAGAAGGACGTCGTGGCCGTGGAGATCGGGCCCGGTCAGGCCTCGCTCCACCAGCCGACCACGGTGCACAGCAGCGGGCCGAGTTCCACCGACGAGGAGCGGATCTGCTTCGCGGTGGACTATCTGTCGCCGTCGATCCGCCCGCTGCACGGGCCGGACAGTGCCCTGCTCGTGCAGGGCAAGGACCGTTACCACCACTTCCTGCCCGAGCAGCGGCCGGCCGCCGACTTCACACCCGAGGCCCTGCGTGGCTTCCGCGACGCGGTCCTCATGCGTGACCAGCGGTTGGCCAAGGTCATGCAGGTCGTCCACGCCGAGCGGGTCACCGAGCGTGTCGGCGGCGCCTGAGCCGCCGGGTCGCGCCGGCCGCGACCCGGCGCCGTTCCACTGGGACGACGCTGCCATCGCGCCACCGTGGCCGGCGGAACCGGAGGGCCGGGTGACGCTGGACGGCTGGTTCCCTCCGGTGATCGACCAGGGCACGGTGCCGCTGTGCACCGCGGCGGTGGTGACGGCGCTCGCCGCCTACTTCGCCAGGCGCGCCCGGCACACCATGGTCCAGCCGTCGGTACTGTTCAACTACCGGATGGCGCGCCGCCTGATGGGCACGCCCGACCGACGCGGCGCGCACATCGAGTCGAGCATCGCCGCTTGGCAGCGGTTCGGCCTGCCGGACGAGGCCTCCTGGCCGTGGGACGCCTCGACGGTGAACGCGGATCCGCCGACGGACCTCGCGCCGTCGCCGGACTGCCCGGCGGAGGTCACCTCCTGGCGCATCCGGCGGGACTCGATCGACGCGTCCCGCTACCTCGCAGTGCTGCGGGACGCGCTGCGCGTCGGGCTCCCGGTGGCGTGCGAGTTCCCGCTGTACGTCTCGCAGTTCGCCGCGATCGGCACTGGCGTCATCCCGATGCCGCGGGAGAACGAACGGTCGCTGGGCCGGCACATCGCCCTGCTGACCGGCTTCGACGACGCCGGCCGGCACTTCCGCGTCCGTAACAGCTGGGGACCGGAATGGGGCGAGCGGGGCTACGGCGTGCTGCCCTACGCCTACATCGAACAGGGACTGGTGGGCGACAGCTGGCTGGTCGCCGAGAACAGCTGGACCGTCCCGGCCAGCGTGCCGGTCGGGGAGCCCCTCACCGGAAGGCAGCGCCTTGGTTGACCAGCAGACCCCGGTCCGGTCGCGCCCTCTGCTGCCCCCGGCGCCGCCGCGGGTTCGGGCGACCGCCGCGGGGAGCGAGCCGGTGTTCGAATCGATCGGCCGGATGGCGTGCGACGACCTGCGGCGAAGCGCACGGGCCGCCGGCCGGCCGCTCACCGGCCCGGACCTGTCGGTCCTCGACTTCGGGTGCGGCTGCGGGCGGGCCCTGCGGCACTTCGACCCGGAGATGGTGAGCGACAATTGGCGAACAGAATGATCGGGGAAGGTGAGACCGTTCGCCGTGGCCGGTCAGGCGGCGGAGACGAGGACCAAGTTGTTCCGGCCGAGCTTTCCTGTCTCAAGGAGGTAGACCGGTGAACGAGCCGAAACGCGCCGGTCGTTCCCCTGCGCACGATCCCCCGCGTCTGATGCCGAAGCTGTTGAAATGGACGGCCGTCTCGGTGATCGCCGTCGAGTTGCTGCTGGTGGCCACCGGCCTGCTCGATCTCGGCGACGCGGTGGTGATCGCAATCGGGCTCGAACTGCTCTGCGGCGTGCTGGCGCTCGCTCTCGCCGTCACCGCGCGGGTGGTCTACCGCCAGTTGCGCCGCGAGGGTGAGAGCCGGTGGGAGGCGTTGTTCCAGGCGGCCGCAACCGTGCTGCCCCGGCCCATAGTCATGCTGCTGCACCAGGAACTCGCTTCACTCGTGTCGATCGCTCTGCTCGTCCGCGGGCGCAAGGACGTACCGGCCGGCGCCAGCGTCATCAAATACGGTTCGACCCACAAGGTGTTCATCATCGTGATGATGGTGATCATTCCGGTGGAGGTCATGCTGGTGGAGTTCCTCGTACCGTGGGCCTGGTTGCGGACGGTGCTCCTCGTTTTCGCCATATACAGCGCGATCTGGTTGTTCGGTTTCTACGCCGGCCTGCACACGAGGCCCCATTACATCGACTCGAGTCGTCTGGTAATCCGCATGGGGCACCTGGCGGCGGTTTCTGTCGACGTCGGTTCCATCCGCTCCGTGCGGCGCGATTACCACCCCAAATACAAGGGGCTGGTGGCCGTCGCGGACGACTACGTGGCGGTGCCGGGCATGAGCGGCACCGTGCTCACGGTGACCCTGGCCCCGGAGACGCCGGTGCGGATCCGGGGCCGGGAAACGGTGCACGCCGGCGAGGTCCGGTTCGACACGGACGACGTCGAGGGCGCCAGCCGGTCCATCCGGGAGCGCGCCGGCTCGCCCCAGGGCTGAACCGCCGAGGCCGCTCCGCACTGCCATGACGAGGAGGACACATGCGTCCGGCCCTGATCTATCCGCCCCTGACCGATCCGACCTGCGGGTACCACTCGCTGTGTTACCTCGACTCGTACGCCCGGGCACAGGGGCAGGCGGCCGCGACGATCATCGACGCCAACATCGAGGCGTTCCACCACTCTTACACCGACGTCCCGTACGACTGGCTGATGCGCCAGGCGTCGGTGCCGTCGGTGTTCGACGGGCGGATGCCGGCCGCCGCGGCCGCCGCCATTCGGCTGCGGGCCGGCGAGGTGTCGCCCGAGCAGACGGCCGAGGCGGTGCGAGTGTTGCAGGACCCGGTGCGGTTCTACGACTATCCGCGGTACCAGCACGCCGTCGAGACCGTCACCGGCTGGATGAACACGCTGGGTGCCGCCGGGCTGCCCGGGCAGTTCCACAACGGCTTCGATTTCCAGCCGTACGACCACTTCAACCCCTCGTCGGTCCGGGACCTCACGGACGAGGCGACGCTGGCCCGGCTGAGCAACGCGTTCACCCCCTACTACCAGGAGCGGCTGCTGCCCCGGCTGGTCGCTGGCGGGCACGACGTCGTCGGCATCAACATCACCTTCGTCTCGCAACTGCCGTTCGCGCTGTGGATGGCACGGCTGATCCGCCGGGCGCTGCCGGGCGTGTTCCTGATGGCCGGCGGCACCGAGGTCTCCGACGTCTGGAAGTACGCCCTCGACAAGAACATGGTCTTCCAGATCTTCGACGTGTTCGACGCGCTGGTGGTGGGCGAGGGTGAGACTGCGTACCTGGAGATCCTCGACGCCCTCGACGCCGGCCGGCTGCCCAGCGGCCACCCCAACGTGCGGCTGCACCCGAGGCACGGGATCGGCCGGGCCCTGCCGATGTTCAAGTACGAGCAGCTGGCCACTCTGCCGACGCCGGACTACTCGACGCTGCCGTGGGAGCAGTACCTCAGCCCGGAGCCGTTCGTCTACTATTCGCCGACCCGAGGCTGCTACTGGAACAAGTGCACGTTCTGCGACTACGGCCTGAACGGCGACAGCCCGACCAGCCCGTGGCGGCAGGATCCGGTGGACAAGATGGTCACCGATGTCGGTGCCATCTCCCAGTTCGCCAAGTTCATCTACTTCTCGGTCGACGTCCTGGCGCCGGCGACGATCCTGCGGTTCGCCGAGCGGGTGGTCGAGATCGGCCTGGACTTCCGTTGGGGTGCCGAGATCCGCCTGGAGAAGTACTGGACGGAAGAGCGGTGCCGCACCTTGAAGGACAGTGGCTGCGTCTCCGTCTCGGTGGGGTTCGAGTCCGCGAACCAGCGCGTCCTCGACCTGATCGACAAGGGCACCACGCCGGCCCGCGTGTCGCAGACGATCGACGCCATGACGAGGGCCGGGATCGGTGTGCAGATGATGGGATTCACCGGCTTCCCCTCCGAGACGGTGGAGGAGGCGATGGAGTCCGTCGACTTCCTGCGTGAGCACCGTGACAAGTGGACGTTCGGCGGGCTGGGCACGTTCATGCTCACCTCGGGGTCGATCGTCGCCAAACAGCCCGAACGGTTCGGGCTGCGCAACGTCGTGCCCTATCCCGGCCACGACATCGCCCGGGCACTGAGCTTCGAGCAGGTCGGCGGCGCGCCGGGCGACCGCGCGCTGGCCGAGTTGGAGAAGGCCAAGGCGGCGCTGACCGGCAACGACCTCGGGCGGCCCTGGGTGGGCGGCACGGACTGCGCGCACACGTACTTCTATCAGGACCGGTACGGCATGGACATCATGACCGTGGTGGGCCTCGCCCAGCCGGACCGCGAGGTCAGCTACGTCCTCAACGGCACGGTGATCCCCCGGCCGGAGCCGGAGGTCGCGCAGGCCTACCGGTACTACTTCCAGTGGTCTGCATCCGCCGGCGCGACCCCGCCCGGCCGGTTCGCCTTCCGCCGCGTCGACGGCCAGTTGCACTTCATCCCGGACGGTCTGGTGCCGCTGCTCCAGCTCTTCACCGTGCCGCGCACCCTGCCGGAGGCGGAGTCGGCCCTGGCCGCCGTGCCCGCGTCGGTCGCCCAGCGGGCCTGGGAGCACCTGGTCAGCCGCCGGCTCGTGCGTGCCGAGTCACGCCGCGACACTGTCCTCGCCGGAGGTCATCCACCGGTCGAACAAGATCGGGACGGCCAGCCCGCCCGGCCGCCTGACTGGGTCCCGCAGACTGTGTAGAGATCATCATCTGAGCCGACTTCTCTCGTCGGCTGCCGTTCCAGCGGGGGCGAGGCGCTACCCGGCGCTGCGTTCGGACGGCCGGCGGTGGACCCGTGCCGGCAGTGACGTTCCCATATGCGTCAGCGCTGTTGCGTACGACGGAATCCCCGGGATCTGGAGAGTGCATGTTGTCGCAGAAGCGAAGGCCAGGCCGTGTCGTGATGGCCCTGCTGACGGCCCTGCTCGCGGTGATGGCGTCCACCACACCGGCGTTCGCGGCGGCCCTGACGCCACCGGCCTCGGTCAGCGCGGCGGCGGTTTCCGCGTCCCGGGTCGAGGTGAGCTGGCAGGCCGCGGCCGGTGCCAGCAGCTACGAGGTACGGCGCGGAACCGTGTCGGGTGGCCCGTACGCGCCGGTGGGAACGGCCACGGGGACGTCCTACGTCGACGACACCGTCGCGCCGGAGACGACGTACTACTACGTCGTGCGGTCCCGTTCCGACAAGCGGGCGTCGGGCTACTCGACCGAGGCGTCGGTGCTGACCTCGCTTCCGAAGCCCGTCGGCGTGCGGGCGACCGGGGCGGAGACGAGCATGACCCTGCGTTGGCAGGGCGTGTCCGGCGCCGCGCGGTACGAGATCGTCCGGCTGAGCAGCGCGGCACCGGTGGAGACGGTGGTCGGCACCACGACGTCGACGGAGTACGTGGACACCGGCCTCACGGTCGCCACCCGCTACGTCTACTGGATCCGGGCGGTCGCGGCGGGCGGCGCCACGGCCACGTCCGACGCCGTACGGGTCTACACCGGCCCTGCCACGACGACGACGGTCACCGTGTCCCCGGGCTCGGTGGAGCAGGGGCAGCGGATCCTGCTCATCGCGAGCGTGCGCTACGCGGACGGTCGGATTCCCAGCGGTGAGGTGGCGTTCATGTCCGCGGCCGGCGCGGTCGCGTTCGCCAGCGTCCACGGCACCGACGGCACGGCGATCGCCATGGTCGACGGCAGCGGATGGACCCCGAAGCCGGTCTACGCGCAGTTCCAGGGGTACGACTGGCAACCGGCCGGGGCGAGCGCGTCCGCCGACGCCGTGCCCGTGGTCACCCAGCCGTACGGCTCGGTGGTCTTCGACGGCCCCTCGTGGCTGAAGCTCGGCTCCCGGGAGGAAGCCGTCGCCGCCGGCGACCTGACCGGCGACGGGCTCTCCGACGTGGTGGTCACGACGACCGAGTACTCCGACGACGCCCACGACCACTCCGCGTTCCTGTTCGTGCAGGAAGCGGAGAACCAGCTCATGCTGAGGCAGCAGGTGGCGATGTCGACGCCCACCGGCGGCAGCATGTACCCGGTCATCGGTGACGTGGACGGTGACGGCGCCAACGAACTGGTCGTCGCGACGGGCGACGGGGTCGACGTGTTCCGCCGTACCGGGACCGGGCTTTCCGCCGCCGAGCACCTGTCGTTCGCCGACGACCTGATCGACCTCAAGCTCCGCGACCTGGACGGTGACGGCCGGACGGACATCGTCGCGGTGAGCGACAACGGCGTCCTCGTGCGGTACGGCGACGACACCGGTGGCTTCGCCCCCGCGGCTCTCGTCTCGCCGCACCGCGGCTTCGTGCTGGACGTGGTCGACATGACCGGGGACGGCCGGCCGGACCTGGTGGCGCAGCTCGGACAACTGATCCGGATCAGCACCCAGACGGCGCCTCGATCGTTCGCCGACCCGGTGGGATACCAGGCTCCCGCCGGGTACCTGCGCGTGGTCGGTTCCATGGCCGTCGGCGACGTGACCGGGGACGGCAGGAAGGACGTCGTCGTCACCGTGTCCGGCAACGCGCCGGACGCCCAGGTGCAGGTGCTCACCCACGACGGCGCAGGCGTGCTCGGACAGTGGATCCGCTACCCGGTCTACGAGGTGCCGGACGCGATCGCCATCGCCGACGTGAACAACGACGGTCGTGACGACGTCGCCGTCACCCACGGCGGCTGGAGCTCGGCGGGCGTCCTGCTGCAACGGCCGGACGGCTGGCTGGGCAACGAGTTCCGCGTCTCCCAGCTGCCGCCCGCCAGCTCCTTCACCCCGCGCGGTCTCGCGGTGGCCGACATCAACGACGACGGCCTGAAGGATCTGCTGATGGCCAACTACAACTACGGGCTCGTGGTGGTGCCGCAACGCCCCGCGGCGACGTCGGCGGCGACGTCGACGAAGGTCCAGGTGGGTCGGCCCTGAGCGACGACGGACAACGCCGCTCCCGCCTGGCAGGCGCTGGGGCGTAGGGCCGACGACGCCGCCGGCCCGCCTTGACGGGCCGGCGGCGTCCTCGACGGTTGGTCAGCGGACGAAGGTCACGTCGGGGTGCCTCGGCGACGGGCGGTCGAGCAGCGCCCGGGGTCGCTGGCGGAGGTGCTGGTCGAAGAAGGCGGTGAGGTAGGCGCGTTGGGCGGCGACGATCCGGCCCGGGTCGACGGTGCCGATCAGGCCGGTGACGAGTCCCTCCGGCAGCGGGAACGCCGCGTCGAGCTGCGGCAGCAGCACCTGGTGGTCGGTGAAGGTGAAGTGCTGGCCCTCGGGGACGTACAGGTCGAGCTTCCAGCCGGTCGAGTTCGCCCAGAACGACCGCCAGTCCGGGGCGTCCAGGTGGGTGTACGGCCTGCCGCCGACGAGACCGGCGCCCATCAGCAGGAACGGGCGGTCCAGCCCGTGCTCGGCCACGTCGCCGAGGTCGTCCCTGCCGTACGCCATGCTGCCGTCCAGGTCCGCTCCCGCGTCCAACCGCCGGTCGGCGAGCATCGCCTCGGCGGTGGTGAAGCCACCGGCCGAGTGGCCGAACATGCCCGCGCGGGACAGGTCCAGCGCGGCGCCGAGGCCGCGTGGTAGCGGGCGCTCGCCGGCGTCGGGGTTGCCGCCGCGGGCGAGGACGGCGAGCTGGTCGAGGACGAACCGGGTGTCCTGGATCCGGGTGTGGATCTGTGCGCGCATGAGGTCGGCGGGTTCCAGGTCGGGTAGGCGCTGCGTCTCCACGCGTCCGCCGGGGAACTCGACGACCGGCGCCTCGTACGTGTGGTCGACCGTCACCACGACGTAGCCCCGGCTGGCCAGTTCCTCGACGAGGACCGTGCCCTCCGCGCGGGGCCGCTCGCCGCCGGGCGAGTACACGACCACCGGGAATCCTCCGCGCCTGGCGCGGGCGGGCGCGCCGGCCCGGGCATGGGTGGTGATGCCCGCCCAGTCGACCTGCCCGGCGGGGACGCCGAGCATGCCGCCGAGATTCTCGCCGTACCGCTGCGCGGCCAGCGGCGGCAGGTACGGCGCGAGTGGTTCGCCGCCCGCCGGGCGAGCCGGGTACCAGACGGTGACCATGAGTTCCCGCGGCTTGGCGGCCACCCACGGATCGGGCCGGCCGCGGTCGACCAGATGCAGTTCGGTGGCGGCGACGGGGTGCGGGCCGGTCGGTGCGGGAAGACGCAACCGCAGCGGCGCGCTCGTGGCCGGCGGCGGGGTCGAGCCTGCTCCCGGGTCCGGTGCGGCCAGGGCGGGAGCCGCCGGCGCGGTCGACACCATCGCCGCCGACACCGCGACCGCGGCGCCGCCCAACAGCCATCGTCGAGAAATCGTTCGCATGCGGCAAGGCTCGCCCGGGGCGCTCGCCGACGGCATCTGCCGGAAGTAACCATGTCGGCCCTGAGAAATCTCAGGGGCGGCGGGCCTCGGGCCGGGAGACACCACAGTGGACGGCAGGTCGGGCCGGTCACGGGCCCGGCCCCGCGCTTCTCGACGGCGGGCGCACCCGGGTCCTGACTTTCGTCAGGGCCGACCGATGCCGATCGGCGGCTGTGCCCCGCCCCGCCGATTCCTAGCGTCGACGTCGAGATGGCACCTTCACCGGGAGAACAATGATCACATTACGCGGGTTGACGAAACGCTTCGGCGCGACGACAGCCGTCGACAACCTGACCCTGGACCTCGCCCCGGGCCGGGTCACCGGTTTCCTCGGCCCGAACGGGGCCGGGAAGTCCACCACGATGCGCATGATCGTCGGTCTGGACCGGCCCACCGCCGGCGAGGCGCTCATCGAGGGCCGGCGGTACGCGACCCTGCGGCACCCGCTGCGCGAGGTCGGTGCGCTGCTCGACGCCAAGGCGGTGCACCCGGGGCGGAACGCCCGCAACCACCTGCTGGCGATGGCCCGCAGCAACGGCATCCCCACCCGACGCGTGGACGAGGTGCTCGCCACGGTGGGCCTCACCACCGTCGCCGGCAAGCGGGCCGGCACCTACTCCCTCGGCATGGGCCAGCGCCTCGGCATCGCCGGCGCCCTGCTCGGCGACCCCGGGGTGCTGATGTTCGACGAGCCGGTCAACGGACTCGACCCGGACGGGGTGCGCTGGGTCCGCCAGCTCATGCGGTCCCTGGCCGCCGAGGGACGGACCGTCTTCGTCTCCAGCCACCTGATGAGCGAGATGCAGCTCACCGCCGACCAACTCGTGGTGGTCGGCAAGGGCCGGCTCCTCGCCGACGCCCCGATAGCCGAGGTCATCGGGGGCAGTTCGTCGACGGCGGTGCTGGTCCGCAGCCCACAACCGGCCGGCCTGGCCGAGCTGCGGCGCCGGCTCGTCGCGGCGGGCGTCGCGGTCCAGCAGGAGGCGGACGGCGCGCTCGTCGTCACCGGCGCCGGCGTCGAGCGGGTCGGCGACCTGGCGCACGAGATCGGCGTACGCCTGCACGAGTTGAGCGTGCGCGAGGCGTCACTGGAGGAGGCGTACATGGAACTGACCGCCGACGACGTCGAGTATGGCGCGCTGGCGACCACCCGATCGGGGGCGCGGAGATGACGACGGCCACGACAACCCTGCCCGCCGCCGACCGGTCGACCCGACGCGGCGACCCGACCGGCGGCGGCCTGACCGGTGCTGTCGCCAGCGAGTGGACCAAGCTCTGGTCGGTGCGCTCGGTCTGGTGGAACCTGCTCGCCAGCGCCCTGCTGATGGCGGCGGCGGCCGGGCAGGAGGCCATCTACGTGGTCAACGAGAACACCAACACCGACCCCGCCGACGACCCGGGGGTGGTCGGTGTCGGTACCGTCGCGATCAGCTCCGTGCTCCTGGCGCAGTTCACGGTGGTCGCGCTGGCGATGCTGGTGATCACCGCCGAGTACGCGACGGGCACGATCCGGAGCACGCTGCAGTGGACCCCGTCACGGGGCCGACTGCTGCTGGCCAAGACCGCCGTGGTCGCCGTGGTCACGTTCGTGGTGGGCGCGCTGCTCGGGGCGCTGGGCTCCGCCGTCGCCGACCCGGTGCTCGGTGGGTGGGGCCGGTTCCGGGCGGGGGAAACCGTCGGCGACGTGCTGGCGGTGGCCGCGTACCTCTCCTTGATCAGCGTCTTCACCCTCGGGCTCGGGACGGTGCTGCGTAGCGCGGTCGGCACGCTGACCACCGTGTTCATGATCCTCATGGTGGTGCCGATCTCGCTCGGCGCCCTCGACATCGAGTTCGTCAACCGGCTCGTCGACGGGCTGCCGGGGGTGGCCGGATCCCACTTCATGAGTGGCGACACCGACCCGTACCCGCCGGCGGCCGGCCTCGCCCTGCTCGCCGCGTGGGCCCTCGCGGCGATGCTCGCCGGTTACGCGGTGCTGCGGTCCCGGGACGCCTGATCCGGAGCCGGGTGGCGGCGGTCCGACACGACCGCCGTCACCCGGCGTCGTCCACCAGGCCGGCGTCGTACGCGACGATCGCGGCCTGCACCCGGTTCCGCACGCCGAGCCGGGCGAAGATCGTGCTCAGGTAGCTCTTCACCGTGCCCTCCACCAGGAACAGCCGCCGGGCGATCTCCGCGTTGGACAGCCCCGCCCCGACCAGCGCCAGCACCTCACGTTCCCGGTCGGTGAGCGTCCCGATGCGGGCCCAGGCGGCCGGGCCGCGGGCCATCCGCGCGCCGCCCAGCTCGATCACCCGCCGGGCGATCCGCGGCGACAGGTAGGCGCCGCCGTCGGCCGCCGCGCGCACCCCGGCCAGCAGTTCACGCGGATCTCCGGCCTTGAGCAGAAAACCGCTGGCCCCGTCACCGAGCGCCCGCGCGACGTAGTCGTCCTCACCGAAGGTGGTGAGCATGAGCACCGCGGTGTCGGGCACGAGCCGACGGATCTCCACGGCGGCCGCGAGCCCGTCCAGCTTCGGCATCCGGATGTCCAGCAGCGCCACCCGCGGCCGGTGCGCCCGGGCCAGGTCGACGGCGGCCCGCCCGTCCGCGGCCTCCGCCACCACCTCGATCTCGGGATCCGCCGCCAGGATCACGCGCACCCCGGCCCGGATCATCGCCTCGTCGTCGGCCAGCAGGACCGGGATCACCGCATCTCCTCGGGGTCGGGCGCGGACGGCATTCGGCCCGCGCGGGAACGCATCGCGTGAATGACGAGCCCGGCAGCCGAGCCAGGTCGTCGCCGGCCGCCGACCGCCGTCAGTCGGACATCCGGTCCTTGGTCAGCAGCCGGCCCTCGGCGAAGCAGAGCCGGTAGGCGGCCTGGCCGAGGGGGAAGTTGCCGTCGGTGTAGAACTCACAGGAGGCGCCCGGGGGTAGCGACCACCCCGTCGGGTCCGGCCGTTCGACGACCTGGCGCTCCGGCAGCAGGCCCCGCAGTTCGGTGCGGTGCTGGCCGATCCGCATCCGGTCGAAGTCCGCCGGTTCGAGGACCGCGTCGAAGGTGGCGAACGGGTAGTAGGCCAGTGACAGCACGCCGGCGGCCACCACCGGGGCGGCCACGGCCACCACGAGGCTGCGCCGCACCCGCCGCCGCGCCTCACGCAACCGGGTCGCCGACGCCGGCCGGACCGGGCGTACGCCCTCGTCGGCGTCGACCGACACGGCGCCGGCGGCGTGGGGCAGGCGGGCGGTGACCTCGAAACCGCCGCCTCGTGGCCCGGCGCTCAGCGCGCCGCCGGCCAGCCGTACCCGCTCCCGCAGGCCCAGCAGGCCGGAACCCGTCGAGGCCACACCGGGCGGCAGACCGCCCGGCGGGGGCTCGTTCGCCACGCTCACCACCGTCTGCTCGGCCGAGCGGGTCAGCAGGACGGTCACGGCGGCGCCCGGCGCGTGCCGGGTGGCGTTGGTCAGCGCCTCCTGGACCACCCGGTGCACCGCCCGCTCGACCATCGGCGGTGCCGGCGCCTCGGACCCGTCCCACCTGAGCCGGACCGTCATCCCGGCGTCGCGGGCCCGCCCCACCAGGTCGGCGACGCCCTCGGCGGCCGGCCGGGTCGGAGCCGGCGCACCGTCCTCCCGGAGCACGCCGATGATCTGGGCGAGCTGCTCGGTCGCGGCGGTGACGCTGGCACGCAGCTCCCCCGCCGCCCGCCGGTGCCGCTCGTCGAGGTCGGTGGCCACCTCCAGCCCGCCGGCCTTCAACGCGATCAGGGCCAGGTCGTGGCCCAGGGAGTCGTGCATGTCCTGGGCGATACGGGCCCGCTCCCGCATCCGGGCCCGCTCGGCGGCGGCGCGCTGCTGCCGTTCGAGCAGATCGGCGTGTTCCCAGCCGGCGTGGACGAGCGCCCGCTGCTGGCGGCGGTGGCGGCCGACCAGCCAGGGGAACACCCCGACGAAAAGCAGGGTGGTGGTGAGGAAGAACCAGGTGGTCACGCCCGAGCCGAGGACGCCGACCGTCAGCGCGGTGCCTCCCGCCGCGATCACGGCGAACGTATACGCGGCCGGGCGGGCCCGGGGCATCCGCAGGCCCACCAGGTAGCTCATCACGGGGACGGCGAACACGAAGTTGCCCTCGAACGCGGTCGGCACCACGACGATCAGCAGGGAGACCGTCGGGTGGTGCCGGCTGACCACCACCGCGAGGGCCATCAGCAGGAGGCAGCCCACCAGCCGCCAGCCGGCGTACGGGCCGGTCGGGGCGACGACCAGGTCCCAGGCGATCGGCGCCGACAGGACCGCCCAGAGCGACACGTCGGACAGGACCTTCACCCACGATCCGGCCTGCCCACCGGAAGGCGGCCCTCCGGAGCGGGGAAAAGGCATCCACCGCTGCCGTCCGCCGCGCCACCAACCTGCCACGGGGCCAGGTTACAAAGCCACCACCTGCGTCGTTACTGCCGAAAGTCAGGTCGTCGGCACGACGGCCCGGGCAGCCCCGGCCGTCTCACCCGCCGGTGGGGAGCGTCGGGGTGACCACCGACAGCTCCAGGGTGGCGGGCAGCGGCGCGACGCCCGGCCCCCCGGCGCGCACCCAGTCGGTGATGTCGTCGACCACGGAGTCGTGCAGGACGAGACCGAACCAGACCGGCCGCGCGCCGGCCCGTCGCGCCGACGGCGCGGGGTGGACGACGACCAGGTTGGACTGCGCGCAGAGGTCGAGGCAGGCGCTGACGCGTACCCGGTGCGGCGCCGGCAGCGCGGCCCGCAGTCGCCGCAGCTGCGCGTCGTGGTCGACGGCGGGGTGTTTGCGGGTGCTGCCACAGCAGCAGTCGCGGCACACGGTGACCAGACAGCCCGGTGTGGCGGTCATGTCCGACTCCTTGGTCCCGGTCGAGCCCGGCGGCACGTGCCGGGTCACGACGCGGGCGGGTGGTAGGTGATGGTGGGCCGACCGGTGCCCGGGTGCGTCGCCACGTCGGCCTGGACGCCGTAGACGTCGGCGAGCAGCCCGGGAGTGAGGACCTCGGCGGGCGGGCCGGCGGTGACGACCCGGCCGGCGGCCAGGACGACCACCGTGTCGCAGAACATGGCGGCCAGGTTGAGGTCGTGCAGCGCGGCGAGGGTGGTGACCCCGGCGCGGCGGACCAGGTGCAGCAGTTGCAACTGGTGGCCGATGTCGAGGTGGTTGGTGGGCTCGTCGAGCAGCAGCAGGTGCGGTTGCTGGGCGAGCGCGCGGGCCAGCTGGACCCGCTGCCGTTCGCCGCCGGAGAGGGTGTGCCAGCGGCGGCCGGCGTACCCGTCGAGGTCGACCCGGGCCAGCGCGTCGGCCGCGGCGGCACGGTCGGCGTCGCTGTCCGACCATCGCGAGCGGCGGTGCGGGGTACGGCCGAGCAGCACCACCTCCTCGACGGTGAGGTCCAGGTCGGTGTCGGCGTGCTGGGCGAGCAGCGCGGCGCGGCGGGCCAGCGCCGCGCGGGGCAGGGTGGCGACGTCGTCGCCGCCGATGGTGACCCGCCCGTTGTCGGGCGCGACGAGCCGGGCGACGATCCGCAGCAGGGTGGTCTTGCCGCAGCCGTTGGGGCCGAGCAGCCCGACGAGGCTGCCCGCCGGCACGGCGCAGGTGACGTCGTCGAGGATCCGCCGGGCCGCGACGGCCCAGGACACGTCGGTGACGGCGAGCATCAGTCGCCCGCCTTCCGGCACCCGGCCCACCGTCCCCGGGGTCGCCGCGACTCTGCCGGCCGGGCCCGGTGCAGCAGGACCACGAAGGCGGGCACCCCGAGCAGCGCCGTCAGCACGCCCACCGGCAGTTCGCGGGGCGCGAACAGGGTCCGCGCGGCGGTGTCCACCCAGACCATGAAGATCGCGCCGGCGAGGACGACGACGGGCAGCAGGCGCCGGTGGTCCGCGCCGGTGAGGAACCGGGCGGCGTGCGGCAGGATCAGCCCGACGAAACCCACCGCGCCGCTGACGGCGACCAGCGCCGCGGTGAGCAGCGCGGTGGCGACCAGCAGCAGCCACCGGACCCGGGTGACGGGCACGCCGAGGGTCTCGGCGGCGTCCTCGCCGAAGGCGAAGGCGTTGAGCGTGCGGGCGTGCGCCGCCACGAGGGCGAGCACGGCGGCCAGCACCGGTACCACCCAGGCCAGGGCGGGCCAGTCGACGCGCGCCAGCGAGCCGGAGAGCCAGAAGGTGATGCTCTGCGTGGCGTGCGGGTCGGCGACCCAGACGATGACGAACGACGTCGCCGCCCCGCACAGCTGCGCGACGGCGACCCCGGCCAGCACCACCCGGGTGGGCGCCAGCGCGGCCCGCCGGCCGGCCACCGCCGCCACGACGGCGAACGCGGCCAGCGCGCCGGTGAAGGCGCCCCCGGTGAGCGCCGCGACCCCGCCGCCGACGCCGAGGACGAGCACCGCGACCGCGCCGAGCGACGCCCCGGAGGAGACCCCGAGCAGGTACGGGTCGGCCAGCGGGTTGCGGGTGACGGTCTGTGTCACCGCCCCGACGGCCGCCAGCCCGGCGCCCAGCACTGCGGCGCCGAGCACCCGGGGCAGGCGCAGCCGCCAGACGATGTGCTCGCGCAGCAGCGGCACGTCGGCGTGGGCCAGGCCCAGGCGGTCGGCCACGACGGCCCAGACCGTCGACACGGGGATGTCGGCCGGCCCGACGGTGACGGCCGCCCCGATCGACACGACCAGCACCGCCAGCAACGTGACCAGCAGCGCGACGGTGCCGACGGGACGGACGGGCCGGCCGCGCCGGACCCCGGAGGCAGTGGCGCCGGGATCCGCGCCGGCCCGACCGCGCACGGCGAGACGGCGGGCCACGGCGAGACGGCGGGCCACGGCGGTACGGCGCGCCACGGCGGTCAGCGGCCCGCTCGGGCGGGAAGCTGCGCCATCCCCGCGGCGAGCGCCTCGACGCCGAGCACCGCCCGCACCCCGGCGGTGGTGGACGAGAACGGAATGACGACGAACCGCTGCCCGGCCACCGCGGGCAGGTCCTTGAGGGTGGGGTGCCGGGCCAGGAACGCCTGCTTCGCGGCGGCCGGGTCCCAGGTCGCGTCGACCAGCACGACCGCGTCGGGGTCGCGCGCGACGGCGCTCTCCCAACTGGTGTCGGCCCAGCCGCCGGCGAGGTCGCCGAAGGCGTTGCCGATCCCGACCGCCGACATGATCATGTTGGGGCTGCCGCAGCAGGCGCCCACGCTCGGGGCGTCGGTGCCGGCGTCCCACCAGAGCACGGAGACGTCCCGCGTGCCGTCGAGCCTGGCGGCAGCGGCGGCGATCCGGGCGCGGTGGTCGGCGATGAGCGTCTCGGCCCGCTCCGGCACCCCGAAGACGGCCGCGACGTCCCGGATCTCGGCGAACACGTCCTCGACGGTGAGCTTTCCCGGCCGGTGCGGCTTCGGGCACCCGGCGGGTGAGAGATAGGTGCCGATGCCGAGCCCCGCCAGGGCGGCCCGGTCGCCGACGCCCTCGTCGCCGAAGGCGCTGTGGAACGAGGCGTAGACGAAGTCCGGCGCCGTCTCCAGGAGTTTCTCCTTGGCCGGGTACTTTCCGGACAGCACCGGCACCGATGCGTACGCGGCGGCGTGCTCCGGCAGGATCGCGTCGTCCAGGTACGCCGTGCCGGCCATGCGGTCGGCCAGGCCGAGCGCCAGCATGATCTCGGTGGCGGGCTGGTTCAGGGTCACCGCCCGCTGGGGCGGGGCGGCGACGGTGACCGGCGTGCCGCAGTTGGTCAGGGTGGCCGGCGCGCCGGATGCCGGGGCGGGGTCGTCGTCCGTGGCGCAGGCGCCGAGCAGGACGAGGAGGACGGACAGGGGCGCGGCTACGCGCCGGGACAGGGTGGACCGCACAGCGCGCACGCGCATCGGGACCGCCTTCCAGCACCTCGTGGACGGGTCATCGCAGTGCCGTGGCCGGTCTCCTGGCTGACGGGAGGTGCGTCCGTGGCCGGCCTTCCCAGGCGTGCGACACGCCCAGTGACCTCTGACGACGAGGGCCGCGGACTTCCCGATCACAGTGGCGAGGGCCGCACCGGTCTTCCACCGGCTTCCCGAACACCACGGCAGCGTCACCCTAGCCTGCGCCCGGCCCCGAATGCCACGGTGACGAATGCCATGGAGCGGCCTTCTTCACCACTGTGGACGGTGCGGCGCGCGGCGGTTCACGCTCCCGGCGGGGGCGGAAGGTCGACGACCCGGGTCGCCCAGCGGGCCATCAGGGCCGGGTCGTGGGTGATCAGCAGGACCCCGGCGCCGCGCTGCCGCTGGTAGTCGGTGATGACGGCGGCGAGGTGGGCCTGGGTGGAGGCGTCGAGCATGGCGGTGGCCTCGTCGCAGAGCAGGTAGGCCGGCCGGTGCACGAGCGCCCGGGCGAGGCAGGCCCGTTGCAGCTGCCCGTCGCTGACCGCGTGCGGGCGGCGGGCGAGCAGGTCCGCGGTGAGGCCGACGAGGTCGGCCAGCTCGGCCGCGCGGGCCCTGGCCTGCTCGGCCGGTACGCCGGTGGCGCGGAGCGGTTCGGCGACGATGTCCGCGAGGCTGAGCCGCGGGTCGGTGGCGGCGCGTGGGCTCTGGAACAGGATCGCGACGCGGGTGCGGACGGCCGCCGGCAGCCGGTGGCGGACTCCGGCGACCCGGTGGCCGTCGAGGGTGACGTGCCCGGCGTCGGGGGCGTGCAGCAGGGCGAGTACCCGGGCCAGGGTGGACTTGCCGCTGCCCGAGGGCCCGTGCAGCCCGACCGTCTCGCCGGGGGCGACGTGCAGGTCGACGCGGTCGAGGACGCGCTGCCGACCGTAGGCGACGGTGACCTGGTGGGCGGCGAGCGCGGTGGCGGTCGCCTCCGGGCCGAGGTGTCGACGGGTGGCCGTGGTCGTGGTCATGCCGGCGCTCCGACGGGCAGCGGGTGGTGGCAGGCGACCTGGCCGGAGCCGTCCACGACCGGGGTGGGCGGCGTGCGGCAGGTGTCGGTGGCGCGGTCGCAGCGCGGGGCGAAGGCGCAGCCGGCGGGCAGGTCGGTGAGCATCGGCGGGTGGCCGGGCACGGGGCGGAACGCCCGCTCGGGCAGGGCGTCGAGCAGGCCGGCGGTGTAGGGGTGGGCGGGCGCGGCGAACAGCGCCTCGGTGGGCCGGCGCTCGACGACCCGGCTGGCGTACATGACGGCGACGGTGTCGGCGACGCGGCGGGCGGCGGCCAGGTCGTGGGTGATGAGCAGGACGGCGTTGCCGGCGTCGCAGCGGCGGCGCAGCAGGTCGAGGGTGTGGTCGACCAGGGGCCGGTCGAGGCCCGTGGTCGGTTCGTCGGCGAGCAGCAGCGGCGGGTCGGGGGCGAGTGCGAGGGCGGTGGCCAGGCGTTGCGCCATGCCGCCGGAGAGCTCGTGGGGGTAGCGGTCGAGGTCGGCGGGGTCTAGCCCGACGTCGGCGGCGACCCGCTCGGCCGCCGAGGGCGCGTCGCGGCGGGCGTGCCCGTGGGCGCGCAGGGTCTCCGCCAGCAGCCGCCGGCCGGTGCGTACGGGGGTCAGCGCGGTGGCGGGGCTCTGCGGCACCAGCCCGACCGCGCGGCCGCGTACGACGCGGGCGAGGTGGCGCTCGGTGCAGCCGATCAGGTCGACCTGGTCCCCGCCGGGCGGGCGCAGCCGGGCGTGGCCGGAGACGGTGGCGTTGCCGGGGAGCAGGCCGAGCAGGGCGTGGGCGAGCACCGACTTGCCGCAGCCGGACTCCCCCACCACGGCCACCAGTTCGCCGGGGTGGACGGTGAGGCGCAGGTCGGTGACGGCCCGCACCACGGCGTCACGGAGCTGGAAGCGGACGGTCAGCCCGTCGACCTCCAGCAGGGCGGGACGAGGACCGGCCGCGCTGCCGACCGTGGAGGCGGCGCTGCCGACCGTGACGGGCGTGGCGTCGCCGGTGGCGGCGGTGCCGGCCGTGGCGGCGTGGGGCTCGCGGGTGGTGGTCAAAGGTTCAGCTCCGCTCGTACGCGCGGGTCGAGGCGGTCGCGCCACCGGCCGGTGAGGGTGGCCAGGGCCAGCGTGACGACGACGAGGAGCAGGCCGGGGACGAGGCTGGCCCACCAGGCGCCGGTGAGCAGGGAGCGCTGCCCGTCGTTGATCATGTTGCCGATGGAGGCCAGGTGCGGGGGCAGGCCGAGACCGAGGAAGGACAGCGCGGTCTCGTGCCAGACGGCGTGCGGCACCATCAGCGTGGTGGCCAGGGCCAGCCGGGGCAGCACGTGCGGGAGCAGGTGCCGGGTGATCACCCGCGCGCGGCTGGCGCCGCCGGCGATCGCGGCGTCGACGAACGGCCGGGTGCGCAGGCTGAGCAGCTCGGAGCGGACGATGCGGGCGGTGGACAGCCAGTGCGTCAGCCCGATCGACACGATCACCGCGCCGAGGCTGGGGCGCAGCATCGCGACGATGAAGATGCCCAGCAGCAGGTGCGGCAGCGCCGCGATGGTGTCGACCACCCGCATCAGCGCCCGGTCGACCCAGCCGCCGAGGGTGCCGGCGACCGCCCCGACGAAACCACCGATCACGGTCGCCACGAGCGCGGCGACCGCGCCGACGAGCAGGGAGACACGCAGGCCGTAGAGGCCGCGGTGGGCCACGTCGCGGCCCAGGTCGTCGGTGCCGGCCGGGTGCGCGGCCGAGGGCGCGAGCCGGGTACGCGCCAGGTCGACGGCGCTCTCGTCGAGCGGCCACAGGACGGGGGCGAGCAGGCAGGCGGCGACCGCGCCGACGAGCACGGCCCAGGCGACGGCGGTACCGGCGCGGCCGGCCCGCGGCTTCGGCCGCCGGACGCGGGCGGGGCGGGCGAGGTCAGTCATCGAGGCGTACCCGGGGATCGGCGGCGGAGTAGGCGAGGTCGGTGGCCAGGTTCGCGGCCAGTACCACGACGGTGGTGGCGAGGGTGGTCGCGGCCAGCAGCGGGAAGTCGCTGCCCAGCGCGGCCTGCACCGTCACCGCGCCGAGGCCGGGCAGGGAGAACACGGTCTCGACCAGGACGGCGCCCCCGATCAGCTCCGGCAGGTGGGTGCCGACGAGGGTGAGGAACGGCAGCAGCGCGGTGCGCAGGGCGTGGCCGAACAGGACGGTGCGGCCGGGCAGGCCCCGGGCCCGGGCGGCGAGGACGTGGTCGTCGCGGAGGCTCTCGGCGACGGCGTCGCGGATGAACAGGACGAACCACGGCGCCTGGGCGACCGCCAGCACCGTTACCGGCAGGACCAGGTGCCGGGCCACGTCGGCGGGGTCGGTGGTGGTGGCGGTGACGTCGGTGAGCCCGCCCGCCGGCAGCCAGCCGAGGGTCAGGGCGAACAGGGCGATCGCGGCCAACCCGATCCAGAAGACCGGCATGGACTGCACCGCGTACGCGCCGGCGCGCAGCACCCGGTCGAACCAGCCGCCGCGCTGGTACGCGGCCAGGGTGCCCAGCAGCAGGCTCGCCACGAGGACGAGGGCGAGGGCGGCGCCGACGAGCAGCAGGGTCCAGCCGGCGCGGGCGGCCAGCACGGAGGTGACGGGTTCGTGCCGGCTGGTCGACCAGCCCAGGTCACCCTGGAGCAGGTTGCCCACCCAGCGGAGGTACTGCACCGGCAGCGGGTCGTCGACCCCCCAGTTGGCGCGGATCTGCGCCAGGTTCTCCTCGCTGGTGGTGAACGCCGCCGCGCCCGCGTACTGGTGGGCGGGGTCGATCGGCGAGGCCGCGCCGAGGGCGAACATGCCGACGCTGGTGGCGGCGAGGATCGGCACGGCCACCAGCAGGCGCCGGCGGACCACGGCACCGGCTCCCGCCAGCCGTCGGCGGCGGGCGGGGGTGGCCGGTGCGGTCACTTCCTCGTCCAGGTGTGGATGTTCCACCAGAGGCTGTTGGCCACGTCGTGCTCGTGCGGCTCCACCCGCGGCGTCACCCCGGCGAGGCCGTCCTTCACGACGTAGGTGTGCTGGAGGTAGGTGAGGAACACCCACGGCAGGTCGGTGGCGAGCTGCTTCTGGAAGGTGGCGTACGCGGCCTTGCGGGTGGCCGGGTCGGCGTTGTCGCGGGCGTCCTGCAACGCCTTGTCCACAACGGCGGACCGGTAGGAGCCGGGGTTGAAGAAGCCCTGGCCGGCGAAGTCGGAGCGGAACAGCTTGTAGGAGAGGAAGTCCGGGTCGTACGGGGTGCCGAAGCCCATGACCACCGCGTCACTCTTCATCCGCGGGGTGATCGCGTCCCAGGTCAGGCCCTCCGGGGTGATCTCGATGCCGACCTTCTTCGCGTCGGCGGTCACCGCGAGGGCGAGTTCCTTGCGCAGGCTGTCGGTGGCCGGGTACATCAGCGCGAAGGCCGCGCGCCGGCCGTCCTTCGCGCGGATGCCGTCCGGGCCCGGCTTCCAGCCGGCGGCGTCGAGGGCGGCGGTCGCGGCGGCCGGGTCGGCGGCGGGCTTGCCGACGATCGACGGCTCGGCGAACTCCGACGACGGCGGGACCGGCCCGAACGCCGGCTCACCCGCTCCGCCGAGCAGGCCGGTGACCATCGCCGCACGGTCCACCGCCGCGTTCAGCGCCCGCCGCACCGCCGGGTCGCCGGTGACCGGGTTGCCCATCGGCAGCACCACGCCCCGGTAGTCGGCGGTGGGCACCCGCTCCACCCGGTGGCCGGCCAGCCCGTCGAAACCGGCGGCGAGCTTCGGCGCCAGCTCCGCCGCGTCGAACTCGCCCGCCCGCATCCGCTGCGCGCGGACGTTGTCGTCGGGGACGAACGCGACCACGACGCCGGAGTTGGCGGGCCTGCCGCCCCAGTACTTCTCGTTGGCCGCGAGGACGAGCCGGTCGCCCGGGGTCCACGACGTCACCCGGTACGGTCCGGTGCCCACCGGCCTGCGGTTGAACTCTGCCTTGTTGACGTCCTGCCCGGCCAGCGCCTTGGCCGGCACGATGCCCAACGCCAGCCGCTGCGGGAACGGCGCGTAGGCGTACTTCAGGGAGAACACCACGGTCGACGGGTCCGGCGCGGTGACCGAGGCGAGCATGTCGAGGTCGGAGCGGAGCGTGGAGTCGACCTTCGGGTCCAGCACCGCCTGGTAGGTGAAGACCACGTCCTGGGCGGTCAGGGGGCTGCCGTCGTGGAACAGCACCCCGTCGCGCAGCTTCACGGTGACGGTCCTGCCGTCCGCGGAGACGGCCGGCAGCTCCCGCGCCAACGCCGGCACCAACTGGTTGCGCGCGTCGCGTTCGACCAGCCCGTCGAAGATCAGCGAGCCGCCGTCGACCCCGTAGTTGAGCACGGGGTTCAACGCCTCCGGCTCCCCCGCCGTCGCCACGACGAGGGTGCCGGCCGCGCCCGGGCCCGTCGACGTGCTCGTCGGGGACGAGCAGCCCGCCACGGCCAGGACAGCGCCGACGGCCATCGCCGCCACCCGCACGGACACCGGCGTACCCATCACATGCTCCCGGTCTGTTCGTCGCACGACCCCGGCGTTCGCCGCGCCGGGGCCCTGAGGTGGGCCGGCCGTGACCGCGGCCGATGGCGTGCGGCGTGGCCGGCGGCGGGCCGGATCGGTGCCGCGCGACGGGAACGGCCCGCCGCGCGGTCAGATGATCTCCAGCGCCGCTGCCGCCAGCATTCCGCAATTGCCAAAGATGTGCAAGAAGTGGCCCGGGGCCGCCCGCAAGTGATCCTCCCTAGGTGGAGGGCGCTCCCGGGCATCCGCCGGGTCGCCGGGTGGCGCCGCCGGTGGTTCAGCCGGTCGGCGGGGCCGTCACCCAGCGCTGCCGGGCGTGCTCGGCGCGGGCCGGGTCCTGGCCGGCCCGCGAGGACGTGGTGGCCGAAGACCGGGGCGTCGCCGCGCTCGGCGCCGGGAAGCCGCAGCCAGCCGGCCAGGGCGGGCGGCCGGGCGTCAGGGACCGCTCGGCGGGCAGAGGAGCCGGTCCAGCAGGGGCAGCCGGAGGACGTCCAGACAGAGGTCGACCGCGGCGGGCTCCGACGCCGGCGGCGCGGTGGTCGGGGCCGGCGCCGTGGCCGTCGGCGCCGGGGCAGCCGGGGGCGGGGCGGCCGGCGGGGCCGGGACGGGGACCGGCGGCGGGGCGGGCGCCGGCCCCCGTGCCGGGGCGGCCGGCGGAACGGAGCCGCCCGTGCTCACCACGTCCTGCCGCACGACCGGCACCCGCGCTCCCACGGCGACGCGGGCCCGGGGAACCGCCGTCCCGCCGGTGCCCGGCCCGACCTCCTCCGGCACCACCGGCTCCTCGGCAGCGGTCGTGGTGACGGTCGGCACCACCGGCACGGCGGGAACGCTCCCGGCGCCGCCGTCCGCCCGGTACGGCGGGCCGGGCCGCTCCGGCCCGAACGCGCCGGCGGTCAGCATCGCGTACGCCAGCGTGGCGACGGCGGCGGCGAGCGCCGTCCGGCGATCGGGGCGCAGCGCGGTCAGCGGGGCCCGGCCCGGCGCGGCCGGCGCCGGCGGGACCGGCCGCGCGTGCTGGTGGGCGGCCACCAGGGCGTCGAGCTGCGCGGCGACGGCGGCGCGTTTCCCGGTGGCGGCAGCGAGGGCGAGCGTGAGGTAGAAGCGGAAGTTCACCGTGGCGGTGGCCGGCACCCGCAGCCCGGCGAGCCGACTGCCGTCGGTGGTGTGCAGCAGGGTGAGCGGGACGTCGGGGTGGTGCGCGGCCCCGAGCATGTCCGCGTACGCCCACTCGCGCCGCCCCGCGCGGCCGGCGAAGGCCACCCGGCGGTTGGTCACGACGGCCGGGCCCGCGTCGACGACCCGGAGCCCCTTCGGCAGCGCGCGGCCCGTCGCCGCGACCTCGGCCGTGGCGACCGTCAGCCCCGGCGCGGGCAGCCCCGGCACGTGCCGGGCCTCCGCCTCGACCAGCTCCGCGGCCGGCAGCACCCGGAACACGACCTCGTCGTCGCCGAGGTCCACCGGCAGGCCGGTACGCGGCTGCGCGTACCCGAGGAAACCGGCGGCCTCGATCCGCAACCGGATCAGGTGGTCGTTGCGCCGGCGCCAGCCCTCGACCTCGGCGTCGTACGCGCGCGACCGCCGCCCGCTCTCACGCTCCGCCCACCTGACCCGCCAGGCCGGCCAGGCTGCCGTCGCCGGGATCACGATGTTGGTGCGTGGTTCCACCGTCACGCCCGGTACAACCGCCCGCCTTCCGTCCAGGACACGCGCGGCGATCGATACTTCCCATTGTTCCGTTAGGTGGCGGTGTGCGAACCGCAGGGATCTGCCGCCTGCCGAGGTCGGCCCACCTACCATTGGCCGATCTTCCGCATTGCAGCGGATGCAACCCCTCCGCTCTGCCGCTGGTCCGTGTAGTAGAAGCGGCAGAAGGAGAGCGGATGGACGGCGTGACGGCGGTGCACGAGGCATACCGGGCGCACTACCGCCGGCTGGTGGGTCAGGTGTACGCGTTGACGGGCAGCCTGCCCGAGGCGCAGGACGTGGTGCACGAGGCGTTCGCGCGGGCGTTGGCTCGGCCCGCGCGCTTCCTCGCCGTGAACGACCCGGAGACCTGGCTGCGGACGGTAGCGATGAACATGGCGCGGACCCGGCACTGGCGGCAGCGGTTCCTCGACCGGCTGATCCGCAGTGGCCGGGCCGGGCCGCCCGACGACCATCCCGGGCTTTCGCCCGACCGGGTCGCGCTGATGGCCGCGCTGCGCAAGCTCCCTCGCCCGACCCGCGAGGCGGTGGTCCTGCACCACCTGGCCGACCTGCCGGTGGCGGAGGTGGCGGCGGCGCTGGACGTGCCCGTGGGCACTGTCAAGGCCCGCCTCTCCCGGGGCCGGGCCGCACTCGCCCGGCACCTGACCGACGAACCCATCAGCGACGAGAGGACGGTGCGGTATGCCTGAGCCGGACTTCCACGGACTCCGCGACGAGGTCGACCGGTTCGTGCGGCAGCCCGACTTCGACACCGTGCGGCAGCGGGCCGGCCGGCTGCGGACGCGGGCCCGGGTCGCGGCGGCCACCGGCGTGCTCGGGGCGCTGGTCGCCCTCGCACTCGGTGCGGCCTCCGTGCTGCCGTTCCTGCGGACGCCTGTCGCCCCAGCGGCGGGCGAGTCCCGCGTGCTGTGGGCCGGTGGCGGCGACCGAACCCACCTGTACGCGGTGCTGGCCGACTGTGCGACCTGCCCGCAGCGACTGGTCGCCTCGACGGACGGGGGACGCAGTTGGGACCGCCGCGCGGATTTCCCGTCCGGCGGTGACGATCCGGTCACCGTGACCGTGCTCGGCCCGGAGTTCCTGGTGGCGCAGGTCCCGGTGGGATCGGCCGGAAAGGGCGCGGGCGGGAGCGTCCGGCGGATCAGCACCGACGGCGGCGCGACCTGGCGGGACGCCGGCCAGGGCGGCACGCCGCGCGCCGCGGCCGTGCCGGGCACCCGGCTCTGGGGCTGCCTGATCCACGTTCCGCAGGGCTGCGACGTTCTGGTGCCCGATCCGGGGAGCGCCGCCGTGGTGCCGCTGGCGACGCAGCCACCGCTGGACGCGGCCGTGCCCGTCGACGCGCCACCGGCGGCCGGACACTGGGTACGCGGCTGTGATCCGGCGACCGGGCGGAGCGCCGTCGCGGTGAGCCGCACTGGCGGCCGGAGCTGGCAGAAGTTCGTCTTCGATCGGGAACCGGAAGCCGACCCTCCGGTCGGCTGCGCGTTCGACCTCGCCACCACCGACGGCAGGACGGTGTTCGCGACGCTCTCCGACGAGCAGGGCGTCCCGCGGCGGGTCTACCGCAGCGTCGACGGCGGTGCCACCTGGCAGGCGGAGGAGCCGCGGCTGCCGGATGGCTGGGTCGTGCAGGCCGGTTCGACGGTCACCGTGGACGGAACCCACGTCCTGCTCGCTGAACTCGATTCCCGGTTCGGGCTACTGACCAGCCGGGACGGACGGACCTACGCGCCACTGGCGGTCGACGGGCCGGTGCACCACGACGCGCCGCGGGCCGTGGCCCCGGACCGCTGGATTCGCCACGACGAGCGGACGGTGTACCTGTCCGACGACGGCCTTCACTGGCGACCGCTGGACGTCGGCTGACACCCGGGCCGGGCAGCAGGCGGCCCGTCCCGGCCTGGGCACGGCTAGTCGGCGACGACCAGCGCCTGCGGGGCGGCGGCCTTCATGCGGGTACGCAGCCACTTGAGCTGGATGGCGGTCTCCGCCTCGCAGCGCTCGACGACGGCCAGCAGTTCCTCGTCCCGGGCGCCGTAGGCGGCCTCCCGGCTTGAGCCGGGCGGGGACGGGGTACCACTCCGCCATGGGTCAGCTCAGCAGTTCGCCACCCCCGCCGCAGGCCGTCGAGCTGCGGCGGTGGACGTTGTCCGAGGGGGCGGACCTGCGCGGCCTGCGGGCGTCCCTGCACGAGGAGTTGACGGGCGACGTGCTCGGCGAGGGCGAGACCCTGGAGGAGGTCCCCGAGCTGGTCGTGCTGATCGCCACGGAACTCGCCACGAACGCCCTGCGCCACGGGAGGCCGCCGACCATCGTCCGGCTGCTCGCCACCGACGACCACCTCGTCCTCGACGTCGCCGACCACGACCTCGGTTCCCTGCCGGAGCTCGCCGACACGCAGCCCGAGGGTGCCGGCGGGCGCGGTCTGCAACTCGCCCGCGCCCTGTCCCTCGACGTCGGCTGGTACGCCACCGGCACCACCAAGAACATCTGGGCGTCCTTCCCCCGCACCGCCCGGTTGGGCGGCGCGCGGCACGCCTGACCGGCGGGCCGCCCGCACCGGCCGGGCAGTTCGGGCCCCCGGGGCCCCGTCTCCCGACGACCTACACTGGTTGCCGTGGGGCAATCAGCGTGATCGGCGAAGAGCGGCGGGCCGCGCCGCGGGGGCACCTCTGCTGGGCGTACGAGGACCTGGGGTCGCTCGCCGCCCGGGCGGAGCGCTACCTGCTCGCGGGCCTCGCCGCCGGCGAACGCGTCTGGTACGTCACGCCGCACCCCGCGGACGCGGTGGCCGACCGGCTGCACCGCCTGCCCGGCTTCGCCGCCGCCGTGCGCCGGGGCGCCGCCGCCGTGGTCCCCCTGTTCTCGACCTACTCGCACGGCCACGTCGTCGACCCACCGGCGCAGGTCGCCGCCTACGCGGCCGCCACCGACGAGGCGCTCGCCGCCGGGCACACCGGGCTGCGCGTGGCCGCGGAGGCCACCGAGCTGGTCCGCACTCCGACCCAGTTGGAGAGCTTCACCCGCTACGAGCACCTCGTCGACCGCTACATGCGCACCCGGCCGTTCTCGGCCATGTGCGCCTACCACCGACCCGGTCTGGGCGACCGGGCGGTCGCCGAGCTGGCCTGCATGCACCCGGCCAGCAACGTCGACGACGTGCTGTTCCGGTTGTACGCCGTCCCGCCCGCCGACGGGCACGCCGCGCTGGCCGGCGAGCTGGACCTGTCCAACCACGAGCTGTTCCGCACCGCCCTGGACCGCGCCGACCTGCGCCCCACCGACGGTGAGCTGGTGCTGTCTGCGGCCGGGCTGCGCTTCCTCGACCACCGTGCCCTGACCCACCTCGCCGAGTACGCGCGCTGCCGCGGCGCGACCGCCGTGCTGCGCACCTCCCGCTCGGCGGCGGCCCGGTTGGTCGACCTGCTGGACCTGCCCGGCATCCGGGTGGCGGTCGCGCGATGAGGACCGGCGCCGCCGCCCAGCACCACGGCTACTACCACGAGGCCGTCCGGTACGACTCCGACGACGAGCTGCTCGCCGTGGTGGTCCCGTTCCTGCTCGGCGGCGTCGAGGCGGGCGAGCCCACCTACGTGGCCCTGGGCGAGCGCACCGGCGCGCTGGTCCGCTCGGCGCTGCCCGCCGGCTGCGGGGTCGAGTTCCTGCCCGGCGGCGACGTCTACGCCCGGCCCGCCTCCGCCATCCGGTTATACCGTGAACTCCTCGCGGCACAGGTGGCCGCCGGCGCCCGGCAGATCCGGATCCTCGGCGAGGTGCCCCCGGCCGCGTTCGACGCGACGTGGGACTGGTGGGCCCGGTACGAGTCGGCGATCAACCACGCCTACGACGACTTCCCGCTGTGGAGCATGTGCGCGTACGACACCCGGTGCACGCCGCCGGAGGTGCTGGCGGACGTGGCCCGCACGCATCCCCGGTTCGCGACCGCCGACGGCCGGCACGTGCCGAGCACGACCTGGACGTCGCCGACGGATTACCTGCGGGAGACCCGGCCGGTCGTGCCCGACCCCCTCCAGGTGGAGCCACCGGTCGTCGAGCTGACCGACCCGACGGCGGCCGAGGCGCGCGCCGCCGTGCACAAGGCCGACCGGGGCCAAATGTCGGCCGACGACGTGGACGATCTCGTCGTCGCGGTCAGCGAGATCGTCACCAACGCGCTGCGCCACGGCCGGCCGCCGGTCCTGCTGCGCGTCTGGTCCGGCGACGACCGCATCGTGGCGACGGTCCGCGACGGCGGCGACGGGCCGGGGGACCCGTACTGCGGGCTGCTCCCCGCGTCCGGCGGCGCCCCGGGCGGGCTGGGCCTGTGGATCACCTACCAGTCGTGCAGCCACGTGACCTGGCACCGCGACGGCGACGGCGACGGCGACGGCTTCACGCTCCGGCTGACGGCCGGGAACCCGCACGCCGCCCACTGACCCACCGGCGCCCTGCCGGCCGCGGCGTCACCGCCCCCAGGGCTCGGCCGGTCGGCAGTCACCGCCGGGCCGGCCGTACACCACCGTGCCGGCGGGGTCGACGTAGCAGTGGTCGAACTCGTCCGAGGGCTGGAACAACCGTCGGCGGTCGATCTCGGTGCCGGCGGCGTCGTAGCTGACCAGTTGCGCCCCGTCCTCGTCGAGGTCGGCGCCGACCGTCATGACCGCGAAGACACCATCGGAGATCCGGGCGGCGGTGGTCTTCCCGTCGCCGTGTTCCAGCACCAGGCGGGCGACCCGGGAGCTGACCCGGCCGCTGACCGTCACGTCGCCACCGGACCGCTTCGTGGAGGTGAGCAGGAGTCGTTGCACCGGTCCGGGGAGCAGGTCGTGCGCGGGCCAGCGGTCGATCGAGAGCCCGCCCGACACCTCCGCGCCCGCCGACCGGTGCACGTCGCAGGTCACGTAGCCCGTCTCGGCCAGAAAGAACACCACAGCGCGGTCGCCCCGCTCGGCCGCCACGGCCAGATCGGTCATTGTCGGTGCCACGTCCGGGTCCCGCGGGCTCCACGCCAGGCACTGCCGGGCAGCCGCCCGGAGGGAGGGGGACAACTCGCCGTACCCCATCGCCAGCACCTCCACCGTCTCGGCGTCGGAGGGCGCCCGTACGGCGAACCCGGCCGCGACCACCGCCAGCGCGGTCGCACCCACCGCGAGCCGCAGGCGGACCCGTCCGGTCGCCGGGCGGCGGACCGCACGGAGGACGTCGGCCCGCATCCGGTCCGCCACCCGGGGCGGCAGGTCCCGCTCGCCGGGCGGCTCGAGGGTCTTCGTCATCGCTGTTCCTCCTCGTTCTCGTCGGTGACCAGCCGCGCCAGCCGTTTCCGGGCGCGGCTGACCCGGGACCGGACGGCGACCTCGCTGACGCCGAGGGCCGCCGCCGCGTTCGCGTACGGCACCCCCGACCAGAGGCAGAGCGCGACGGCCTCCCGCTCCGCCCGGGGCAGCCGCCGGGCGGCGGCCAGGATCGCCCTCATCCGTCGCTCGTCGTCCAGCCGCTGCGCGACCTCCTCCGCCGGGTCGTCCGCCGCCTGCCGGTCGACCGGCAGGCGGCGCAGCAGCGCCGCCCACCGTCGCGCCGACCGCCACTCGGTGCGTACGGCGTTGCTCGCCACCACCAGCAGCCAGGGCAGCACCGACCCGTCCACCAGGCGTGCCGCGTCCCTCCTCCGCCAGGCGACCAGGAAGGTGGCCTGGGTGATGTCCTCCGCCGTGCACCAGGAGCCGGTCAGCCGGAAGGCGTGGTTGTAGACCGCACGCGAGTGGCGGTCGAAGAGCTGCCCGAACGCGCCCTCGTCGCCTGCGGCGACGGCCGGCCAGAGTTCCTCGTCGCAGGGCCGTGTCTCGGTCTTCACACCCCACTATGGCCGGGTCGCCCGGTGTTGTTGCGGCAGCCGCCACCCGAGCCGCCCGCCGGCACCCGAACCGGCGGCCGGCGCCGGCCGGGCGGGACCGCCGCGTCCACGCGCCGCAGCCGGCTCCGGTGGCACCCGTCACGACCGGCGGACGGCGGGCAGGCCCGGGGGTACGTTCGGCGGGCAGGCGACGATCGTTCCCGGACGCGCCGGAGCAGACCCCAGGAGGACGCGGCCGTGCCGGACGCCGAGGAATTGATCAGCGACGCCCTCGCGGCGGTACGCGGCACCGACGTACGCCTCGCGGAGCGGCAGTTGGACCGGCTGATGATCGGCACGGGCGCGACGGACGGCGCGACGGCCGTCGACGCCGCGCTCCTGCGCCGCCTGGTCCGCGGGGTCGGCCGGCTGGTGCCGCGCGGCTGGCAGCCGGTGGACCTGGCCCGGCTCGCCATCCGCCGGCTCGGTGCCCGGTCGGCCGGGCTGGTGACCGACGCGCTCGCGGCGCACCGCCGCGAGCTGACCGGGCCGGTGCCTCCCTGGTGGGACGACCAGCTCCGCGACCTGGGCGCGCGGGTGTGGTGGGACGCCGACGAGGGCCACCTGGCCGCGTGGTCGGCCCGCGCCGGGTGGGACCGGTTCACCGCGCTGCGCGCGGCGGTCGACGCGTTGGCCCTGGTCGACGGGCTCCCGCCGGTCGCCGTGCTGCGCCCGCCGCCCGGCGCCACCGGGGCGGTCGCCGCGCGCGGCGGGTCCGGCGGCGGGTCGCGGATGCTCGACCGGGTGCGGGCGCTGCTGGCCAAGGCGGAGTCGACGACCTACCCGGCCGAGGCGGAGGCGCTGACCGGCAAGGCCCAGGAGCTGATCGCCCGGCACAGCATCGACCAGGCGCTGCTGGCCGGCGTCGCCGAGCGCGCCGACCAGCCCGGCGGGGTGCGTCTCGGCACCGACCCCCCGTACGCGGGCGCCAAGGCGCTGCTGGTGCAGGAGGTGGCGGCGGCGAACCGCTGCGAGGCGGTGTGGTCCGACGACCTGGGCTTCACCACCGTGCTGGGCTGGCCGGCCGACCTGGAGGCGGTCGAGCTGCTCTACACCTCGCTGCTGGTGCAGGCCACCGCCGCGATGCTGCGCGGCCGGGGCGAGCGACGGGCCAGGGGCGCCGGCCGCCGCACCCGGGACTACGACGAGTCCTTCCTCAACGCGTTCGCGCTGCGGATCGGCGAGCGGCTGCGGGCGGCCACCGAGGACGCGGACCGGCAGGCGGCCACCGAGGCCGGGCCGGAGCGGCTGCTGCCGGTGCTCGCCACCCGCGCCGAGGCGGTGCGCGAACGCCTCGACACGCTCTTCCCCGGCATCACCCGGGCCCGGCTCACCGTCCGCGACGCCGACGGCTGGTCGTCCGGCACCTCCGCCGCCGACCGCGCCTCGCTCGGCGGCGGCCCCAGCCCGAAGCGCCAGGTGCGCGGCCGGCGCTGAGAATCTTCCCGCGCCGCTGTCGGATCCGGCGGGTCGGCTCCGACCCTTCACCGAAGACGCGTCACCATGGGCGCGGCCGAGCCGACGAGGAGCACCCGATGAAGTACATGCTGCTGATCTGGAACCGTCCCGGGTTCGCCGAGGAGCTGTCGGAGCAGGAACGCACCGCGCTCTTCGGCGAGGTCGACGAGATCATGCGCGAGCTGACGGAGTCCGGCGAGCTGGTCGGCGGCCAGGCGCTGGCCGACCCGTCGCAGGCGCGTACGGTCCGGCTGGCCGGTGACCGGCCGGAGGTGACCGACGGGCCGTTCATGGAGAGCAAGGAGCAGTTCGCCGGCTACCTGATGGTCGACTGCGACGGACCCGAGCGGGCCGCCGAGATCGCCAGCCGCTGGCCGGACGTACGGCTGGGCTTCGGCGCGCTGGAGGTGCGGGCGGTCATGAACGAGGCCGGGACGGACATGTGAGCGGACGGCGCGTCGAGGACCTGCTGCGCGACCTGGCGCCGCAGGTTCTCGGCCTGCTCGTCCGCCGACACGGCCAGTTCGACGCGGCCGAGGACGCCGTGCAGGAGGCGCTGCTCGCCGCCGCCATGCAGTGGCCGGAACAGGGCTTGCCGGACAACCCCCGGGCCTGGCTGCTCACCGTCGCCGGCCGCCGGTTGACCGACGAGTGGCGCAGCGAGCGGGCCCGCCGGGACCGGGAGGTCGCGGTGGCCGTCCGCGAGCCGGCGTACGCGACGGTCGCGTCCCCGGCCGACGAGGAGCCGCCGGCCGGGGACGACACCCTGACCCTGCTGTTCCTCTGCTGCCACCCGGCGCTGGCCCGGTCCGCGCAGGTCGCGCTGACGCTGCGCGCGGTCGGCGGCCTGACCACCGCGCAGATCGCCAGGGCACACCTGGTGCCCGAGGCGACCATGAGCCAGCGCATCCGCCGGGCCAAGCAGCGGATCGAGGCCGCCGGGGCCCGGTTCCGCATGCCCTCGCCCGGGGAGCGGGAGGAGCGGCTGCGGACCGTGCTCCAGGTGCTCTATCTGATCTTCAACGAGGGCTACACCGCCTCCAGCGGGCCGGACCTGCACCGGGCCGACCTGACCGCCGAGGCGATCCGGTTGGCCCGCACGCTGCACCGGCTGCTCCCCGACGACGGCGAGGTGAGCGGGCTGCTGGCGCTGATGCTGCTCACCGACTCGCACCGGGCGGCCCGGACCGGGCCGGCCGGCGAGCTGGTCCCGCTCGCCGAGCAGGACCGCGACCGCTGGGACGCCGCCGCCATCGCGGAGGGGATCGCCCTGGTCACCGAGGCGCTGACGTGGTCGCCGCCCGGCCCGTACCAGCTCCAGGCGGCGATCGCCGCGGTGCACGCCGAGGCGTCGTCGGCGGAGCTGACGGACTGGCCGCAGATCCTGGCGCTCTACCGGCTGCTCGCCCGGATCGCCCCGAACCCGATGATCACCCTCAACCAGGCGGTCGCGGTGGCCATGGTGGACGGCCCCCGCGCCGGTCTGGCCCTGCTCGCCCCGCTCGACGCCGACGACCGCACCGCCGGACACCACCGACTGGCCGCCGTCCGCGCCCACCTGCTCGAGCTGGCCGGCGAGCCGCGGGCGGCGCGGGCGGCGTACCTGGCGGCGGCCCGGGGCACGACGAGCCTGCCGGAGCAGCGCTACCTGGAGCTGCGCGCCACCCGGCTGGCGACACCGACGAGTCCCGGCGTGCCCCGCCGAGAGCCGCGCTGACCGGGCACGCCGGCAGACGTGCGGCACGGGGCGCACGCCGGCCGGCGCTCCGTCAGGCGACCGGGACGGCCGGGCAGCGGGTGTCGCGGGCGGGCACGTCGACCGAGATCAGATAGCGGTCGACCGTGTCCTGCACGCAGGCGCTGCGGGTGTAGTTGCCGTGCCCCCAACCCTCGTAGGTCAGCAGCACCCCCGAGCGGCCGAGCTGCCGCGCCACGTTCGTCGCCCAGTTGTGGCCGCTCGCCGGGTCGTGCCGGGTGTTCGCGAGCAGCAGCGGCACGTCGGTGCGGACCCGCAGCCGGTGCTGCGGGTTGGCGACCGGGGCCGGCGTGCCGAGGCACGTCGCGATCGCCGGCAGCGCCTGCGGGTAGCGCACGTCGGGCGCGATCCGGGCCATCCGGCGCAGGTGGGCGGCGTACTCCCGGTGGTCGCGGACCGGCAGGTGCCAGTCGGCGCAGAAGACCGCGAAGGGGTGCGGTCGCACCGCGTCCTCGCTTGCGGCAACGGCGGTGGCCGGGAGCCCGGTGGGAGCGGGCGGGGTCGCCCGCAGGGCCACGATGTCCCGGGCCAGTCCGGCCCAGTCCGGGCCGTACAGCGCGCGCTGGGCGAGCCGGCTGAGGTCGTACGGGGTCAGCGTCGCCCCGGGCCGGTCCGGGTCCGCCAGTTCGCCCCGCTCCGCGCGGGGGAACAGGCCCGCCCAGGCGGCCCGGACGTCCTCGCCGTGCAACGGGCAGCTCGGCGTACGGGCGCACCAGGCGACGAACTCGTCGAAGGAGTCCTGGGCGGCGGCGCCCTGGGTGTCGAGGAACGCCCGGGTACCGAGGCTGTGGTCGACCACGCTCTCCAGCACCATGGCCCGGACCCGGTGCGGGAACTCCTCGGCGTACTGCTCGCCGAGCAGGGTGCCGTACGAGCTGCCGTGGAAGGTGAGCCGGGGCTCGCCGAGGGCCGCCCGGACGGCGTCCAGGTCCCGGGCGGCGCTGCGGGTGTCGACGTGGTCGAACAGCGGCCCGGTCCGCTGCCGGCAGTCCGCCCGGAGCAGCGCGTTGTCGGCCAGGGTGGCGTCGAACCGGGCCTGGTCGGTGATGACCTGGGGCTGCCGGTCGAGCAGCGCCGCCGAGCAGAGCACGGGGTTGCTCCGGCCGATGCCGCGCGGGTCGAAGCTGACGATGTCGAACCGGCGGCGCAGGTCGTCGCTGAACCGGTCGTTGCGCAGGATCCGCCGGACGCCGGAGTCCCCCGGCCCACCCGGGCCGAACACCAGCGAACCGATCCTGGCGGCCGGGTCGGTGGCGGCGCGGCGGGCCAGGTGGAGCGTGAACCGGTCGCCGTCCGGCCGGTCCCAGTCGACGGGGAGCGACAGGGTGCCGCACTCGGCGGTGCGGTCCTCCGCGCAGGGCTGCCAGGCGATGCCCGGCGCGGCGGCCGGCGCCGGTGGGGCTGCCAGGGCGGGCGCGGGCGCCGACAGGCCCGCCGCCAGCAGCGCGGTGGTCGCGCCGAGCGCCAGCGCCCGGAGCCGGAGCGGACGCCGGGGTCCGCCCTCCGCGTCCTGTCGGCCCGGGTCGCCCACGATGTCGGGCACCCGGGGTCGGTCGCCGCCACGAGGGGCGGATTTGCGTACGCGCAGCACGAGATGTTGTCCTCTCCGTCGAAGGAGCGTTGCGATGAGAACTCGCCCACGGGCGAGGTGGTGCTGCTTCCACCCGGGCTGTCGAGTTGGCGCTCGACGGCCCGGGGCCTTTCCGCTGCGCTAGTCGACGTCCTTCAGGACGCGTTCCAGCGACACCAGCCGGGACTCCATCCCGCCGAGCCGGCCGTCGAGGGCCGCCAGCACCCGGGCGGAGGCCGCCTGGGCCTCGACGGCGGTCTGGGCGAGCCGCCGGTACTCCTCCTCGCGGGCCCCCGCCGCCCGGGCCCGCCGGGTCTTGGCGACCTGCACGATCGTCACCGTGATCACGCTGACGAGCAGGGCGAAGATCCCGATCGCCCCGACCACCTCGGTCCAGTCGTGCTCGCTCATGCCCGCCGTCCCTCGTCCTCGTCCGGCCCCGCGCCGGATCCGGCGGTGAGCGTGTCGGCCGCCACCGCGATGGCGGCAGGCGTGAGCGTGTACGCGAACGGACTCACCTCGTAGTACTTCATGGCCTTCCCGTCCTCCGACAACTCCAGGTGCGCGGACACGAGGCCGGCCGCCGTGAGCCGGCGCAGGTGCACCTGCACCAGCGCCCGGCTGATGCCGAGCTCGCGGGCGAGTTCGCTGACGTACGCGCGGCGTCGCGCCAGCACGGCGACCACCCGCATCCGGTGCGGGTTGGCCAACGTGGCCAGTACGCGCACCAGTTCGTCGCCGGTGGCCGTCGGACCAGCGCTCATGACCAGCCCTTGCACATGCAAACGGACGCTAGCGGGTCAATCGCCGGCACGTCACCAGTGGACGGTCGATCTCAGGGACGGGTGGGGGATGCCCCCTGGTCCTCCCCCGGAGCCACCGGAGATCGGCGCAGGGGTCGGCTCAGGCGTGGCACTCGCGGGTCAACCGCGTCGGGATGCCGGTGAAGGTGGAGTTCATCCAGGCGGCCGGGCGGGACGCCCGGGAGCCGGCGTCGATCCGGTCGGCGGTGTCCTCGACCAGGGCGCGGATCCGCGGGTCGGCGGCCCGGCGGGCCTGGGCGCGTACGTCGTCGGCCAGGTCGGCCAGGTTGCGCCGGAGCTGGTCGGTGACCTGCTCGCCGGTGAGGTCACGGCGGACCGAGGCCGTCGAATCGGTGGCGATCTTCTGGCTGCCGGTGAGGATGACCCGGTCCACCTGTCGGCAGACGTCGGCGGTGTTGGCGGCCGTCGTGGCGACCGGGGACGGGCTCGCGGTGGCACTCGCCGCAGCGGTCGGGCTCGCCGACGAGGCGCCGGTCGGTGCGCCGACCTCCTCCCGGGGCGCGTCCTGGCAGCCCACGGCCAGCACCGCGAGCGCCACCGTGGCGGCGGCGCGCCGCGCGTACACGACGGATCGGGACATGGGACCTCCCGTTCGCGGGTCTCGGCCGTCCGGCGGACGGCACGGGGTCGACCGACGCCGGGCGGCGAGACGTCGTCCTGCCAACGAGCGGGGTCGCCCCCTGGACACGTCGGCCGTCGCGGCCCGACACGCGGTGCGCCGGGCCGGCGAGGGCCGGCCCGGCGGTTTCCGCGTACGCGGGTCAGCTCTTGAAGGCGTCCTTGACCTTCTCGCCGGCCTGCTTCAGCTTGGCGCTGGTCTGGTCGTTGCGCCCCTCGGCCTCGAGCCGCTCGTTGTCGGTGGCCCGGCCGGCGCCCTCCTTCAGCTTGCCGGCGGCGTCCTCGGTCGCGTTGTTGATCTTGTCGTCGAAGCCCATGTCAACCTCCGATCGGCAGTGCCGGTACGTGGTCGGGGTACCCCGCCCGGCCACCGCCCAACCGCCCCAGCCACCCACCGTCGACGTGGCGACCCGCCTCGGGCCCGTGTCGGCCACGGCGGTCAGGAAACAGGGTCCGGCGAGAACCGCCCCGACGACCGCGCCGCCGGCCCCCTTCCGGGAGGACCGGCGGCGCGGTGGGCAGGGTCAGGCGACCGGGCGGAAGCCGCGCAGCCGCAGGCTGTTGGCGACGACGAAGACCGAGGAGAAGGCCATCGCGGCGCCGGCGATCATCGGGTTGAGCAGGCCCGTGGCCGCCAGCGGCAGGGCCGCCACGTTGTAGGCGAAGGCCCAGAACAGGTTGCCCTTGATGATGCCGAGGGTGCGCCGGGAGAGCCGGATCGCGTCCACGGCGGCCATCAGGTCGCCCCGCACCAGGGTCAGGTCGGACGCCTCGATCGCCACGTCGGTGCCGGTGCCCATGGCGAGGCCCAGGTCGGCCTGGGCCAGCGCGGCGGCGTCGTTGACGCCGTCGCCGACCATCGCCACGGTCCGCCCCTCACCCTGGAGCCGCCGCACCACGTCGACCTTGTCGGCGGGCAACACCTCGGCGATCACTTCGTCGATGCCCACCTCGGCGGCCACCGCGCGGGCGACCGTGGTGTTGTCGCCGGTCAGCAGCACCGGGGTCAGACCCAGCTCCCGGAGCCGCGCGACCGCCGCCCGGCTCGTCGGCTTGACGACGTCGGCCACCGCGAGCACGCCCCGGGCCCGCCCGTCCCAGCCGGCCAGCACGGCCGTCCGTCCCTCGGCCTCCGCCGTGGTCGCCGCCCGCGCCACCTCCTCCGGTACGTCGAGGCCGCGCTCGCGCAGCAGCCGGAGCCGGCCGACCAGCACCTCGCGGCCGTCCACCGTGCCGGTCACGCCGAGCCCCTCGACGTTGGCGAAGCCGGTCACCGGCGGCAGCACGCCCGCCTCGGCCGCTCCGGCGGCGACCGCCTGGGCGATCGGGTGCTCGGACGCGGCCTCCAGCGCCCCGGCCAGCCGGAGCAGCTCCGCCCGGTCCTCGCCGGCCGCCGGGAGCACGTCCACCAGGGTCATCTTCCCGGTGGTGACGGTGCCGGTCTTGTCCAGCACGACGGTGTCCACCTGCTTCGTGGACTCCAGCACCTCCGGGCCCTTGATCAGGATGCCGAGCTGGGCGCCCCGGCCGGTGCCGACGAGCAGGGCGGTCGGCGTGGCCAGCCCGAGGGCGCACGGGCAGGCGATGATCAGCACCGCCACGGCTGCCGTGAACGCGGCCGTCGCGCCCGCCCCGGTGCCGAGCCACCAGCCGAGGGTGCCCGCCGCGAGAGCGATCACGATCGGCACGAAGACGCCCGAGATCCGGTCGGCGAGGCGCTGCACGGCGGCCTTGCCGGTCTGCGCCTGCTCGACCAGCCGGGCCATCTGCGCCAGCTGGGTGTCGCCACCGATCCGGGTGGCGGTGACGACGAGGCGGCCGCCGGCGTTGACGGTGGCGCCGACGACGGTGTCGCCGGGGCCGACCTCGACCGGGACGGACTCGCCGGTGAGCATGCTCGCGTCGACCGCGGAGGTGCCCTCGTCGACCACCCCGTCCGTGGCGACCTTCTCGCCGGGCCGGACCACGAACCGGTCCCCCACCGCGAGCTGGTCCACCGGGATCCGGGTCTCCACGCCGTCGCGCAGCACCGCGACGTCCTTGGCGCCCAGCTCGAGCAGGGCGCGCAGGGCCGCCCCGGCGGTCCGCTTCGCGCGGGCCTCGAAGTAGCGGCCGGCGAGGATAAACGCCGTCACCCCGGCCGCCGCCTCCAGGTAGATGTTGCCGGCGCCGTCGGTGCGGCTGATGTCGAGGGTGAACGGGTGGGTCATCCCCGGCTCCCCGGCGGTGCCGAGGAAGAGCGCCCAGACCGACCAGCCGAACGCGGCCAGGGTGCCGAGCGAGACCAGGGTGTCCATGGTCGCCGCGCCGTGCCGCAGGTTGACCCAGGCCGCCCGGTGGAACGGCAGGCCGCCGTAGACGACGACCGGGGCGGCCAGGGTCAGCGACAGCCACTGCCAGTAGTCGAACTGCCAGGCCGGCACCATCGCCAGCACGATCACCGGCACGGTGAGCACGAGCGAGACCCACAGCCGGGCACGCAGGCCGCGCAGCTCGTCCACGGGCTCGGCGACCGGCTCCGCGCCGGCGGGTGCGGGCGGGGGCGGCAGGGCGGCGGTGTAGCCGGTCTTCTCCACCGTGGCGATCAGGTCGTCCGGAGTGACGTCGTCGGCGTACTGAACGCTGGCCTTCTCGGTGGCGTAGTTGACCGTGGCGGTCACGCCGTCCATCCGGTTCAGCTTCTTCTCGATCCGGGAGGCGCAGGAGGCGCAGGTCATCCCGCCGATCGCCAACTCGATCTGGTTGGGTGCCATCTGCAGTGGCTTGGTGGTGGTCATCACGGTCCCGTCAGTTGTGCCCGTGACCGGGGGCGCCGTGGCCGGCGTCGGCGGTCGGGGAGCTCGTGGCGGCGGGCGAAGGCGTCGCCGGGGTGCCCGTCGCGGTCGGCGTGGCCGACCCCGTGGGGGTGCCGGCGACGACGGTGAACTCGGCGGTACGCACCACGCCGCCGTGCTTGAAGTCCAGGTAGAGCCGGTAGGCGCCGGCCGACGGCACCTCGGCGAAGAACCTCACCTCGGGGCCGGGCTTCGTCCGCCCGTCGCCCGGCTCGCCGTCGGGGTGCACGTGCAGGTACGCCAGGTCGCCCTGGCGCAGCGCCACCAGGTGGCCGTACGCGCCCAGGTAGGGCTCCAGGTCGGTGACCGGCGCGCCGTCGCGGTTGACGGTCAGGGTCAGCTCGGCGGTGCGGCCGGGCTGCGGGGCACCGGTGAGGGTGACGGTGTAGCCGTCGACCGTCGTGCTGGCCGCCGGGGCGGGCAGCGGCCGCTCGGTCAGGGCACCGGGAACGGTCACGTCGACGCCGAGGGTCAGCGCCTCGCCCCCGGTGGGGGTGAAGTCCGCGAACGCCCGCCAGACGCCGGGCCCGCCCAGCGGCGAGTCGACCTGCCAGGTGCCGTCCGCCGCCATCTCGGGGTGCACGTGCCGGAAGCCGGACAGGTCGCGGCGGGCCACGATCAGGTGCATGCGCTTGTCGTGCGCCACGTCGTACGCGGTGACCGGCCGGCCGTCCGGGCCGGTGACCTGGAAGGCGAACTGCCCGGCCGGGGCGTCGACCGGTCGGAGGGTGTAGCCGCGGTCGGAGACGAGCAGTCCGCCGGGCAGGTGGGCCGCCGCGCCGCCCTCGTCGCCCCCGTGTCCGGCCCCGTCGGTGTCCCCGTGGCCGTCCGCGGCGTCGTGGCCGGTCTCGGCGGCCGGGGCCACGGGGCCGGCCGCCTGGCCGACCCCGTACGCCGCGCCGAAGACCGCCGCGAGACCGAGGACGAAACCGCTCAGTTTCGTCGCCGTGTTCATGGTGTGCCTCGGTTTCCCCGTGCCCGCCGTCAGGCGCCGACGAGGTCGTAGCCGGCCTCGTCGACGGCGGCGCGCACGGTGTCGATGTTCAGTGGGCTCTCGCTGGTGACGGTGACCCGCCCGGCGGCGAGGTCGACCTGGACGTCGCTGACGCCCGGGATGGCGCCGACCTCGGCGCTGACCGAGCTGACGCAGTGCCCGCAGGTCATGCCCTGCACCTGGTACGTCGTGGTGACCATCGAACTCTCCTCTCGACGCCTCCAGCATATACCCCCCAGGGGTAACGAGGAGGCGGACGGATGACTGCTCCGCGTACCGATACCCGGTGGGGGTATCGGTACGCGGACGACGGTACCATACCCCCGAGGGGTACGCTATCCTGGATCGCATGACCACACCGACGCCCGCCCCGACCAGGGGCTACACCGCCAGCAAGGACCAGTTGCTCGCGCGGCTGCGCCGCGTCGAGGGGCAGGTCCGCGGCATCGAGAAGATGGTCGACGACGACCGCTACTGCATCGACGTGCTCACGCAGATCTCCGCGATCCAGGCCGCCCTCGACAAGGTCGCCCTCGGCCTGCTCGACGGGCACGCCCGGCACTGCATGCACGAAGGAGCGGCCGAGGGCCGGGCCGACGAGATGGCCACCGAGATGATGGCCGCCGTCGGCCGCCTCATGAAGCGCGGCTGACCCGGCCGGCGGTGCCCCGGCGCCCCCAGGGTGCGAGCGCCGGGGCAGCCCGGGTCAGAGCCGGCCGAGGATCTTCTCCATCGTGTCGATCTCGGCCTGCTGGGTGGTGACGATCTGCTGGGCCAGGGCCTTCGCCTCCGCGTTCACGCCCCGGGCCAGCTCGTCCCGGGCCATGGTGACGGCGCCCTCGTGGTGAGCGATCATCATGGTCAGGAACTGCCGGTCGAACTCCCGCCCGGAGGCCGCCGCCAGCTTCTCCATGTCGGCGTCGGACATCATGCCGGGCATGCCGTGGTCCATGTGCGGCGTCTCGGCGCCGGGCGACGGCACCGGCCGTCCCCAGGCCGACAACCAGCCGCTCATGGTGGCGATCTCGGGCGCCTGGGCGGCCTTGATCTCCCCGGCGAGCCGCTTGACCTCCGGGTCCGCCGCCCGCGTGGCGGCCAACTCCGCCATCTCCACCGCCTGCCGGTGGTGCGGAATCATCATCTGGGCGAACATCGCGTCGGCGTCGCCGAAGGTGGCCGCGCCGGACGCGGAGGCCGTCGGCCCGCTGGTGGCGGGCGTGCCGTGCCCCGCACCCGGGGACGAATGCCCGTCGCCGCCGCAGGCGGTCAGGACGAGGGCGGCGGTGACGGTGGCGCCGGCCAGGGCGGCACGGCGCGCGATGGTACGAGTGGTCACATCTGGGCCTTTCGGTATCGGAACGTACGCAGCAGGACGGGGACGCGGGCCGGCTGACCGGGCCGCGCCGGGGCGTCCTATCTGCGCAGCACCGAGACCGTGGCGAGTCGCAGGCCGACCGGCCGGGACGGCGGGGCACGGGGCGACCGGGCCGGCCCGCCCGACCCCCGGCCCGCTGGGCCGACGGCCTGTGCGCCGGCCAGCAGCAGCACGGCGAGCAGCAGCGGAGCGGCGAGCGCGCCCAGCACCGCCAGGCACACGCCCCACCAGGGCAGCTCGCCGCCCGCCCCGCCGGACGGGAGGAACCGCTCGTGCGGGCAGTCGCCCGGGCAGCCCACCACGCCGGACGGCGCCGCCGGGACGACGTACGCGATGGCGGGGTCCTGACCGAGCGGCGCGGCGGTGTCGTGGCGGGGCAGCGCGGCGGTGACCTGACGGAGCGGCGCGGCGGTGTCGTGGCGGGGCAGCGCCTGCGCCGCGCCGCCGTGCCCACCGGCCGCGGCGACGGCCTGCGCGGAAACCTCGGCGGGATGGCCCACGGAGTGCGAGCCGTGGCCGAGGGTGTGCATCGCGGCCAGGCCGAACAGTGTGCCGACGAGCAGCAGCAGCCGGGCCCATCGCCCCGCCGTCACTGTCGCCGCCGCCCGCACACCGACCACGGTAGTCCCCGGGGCCGGTGCGTCCGGGGGCGACCGGCGCACCCGACGGCGAATCCGCCCCGAACGAGACCGCCATCAGGCCACCACGGGAGGGCCGCCCGGCCGCCACCCGACAGTGACATGGTGGTGACCGGCGGCTGCCGGACGGGACGGACCGCGGCCGACACCAGCCCTCACGACCTGCGGCCGGATATCGGGATGGCTACCATTCGGCCGGTGGCCCTCCGCACTCCGCGCCGCCCGCACCGTCGCCCAGACCGGGCGGCGGTTTCGAGCGACCGCGACCGGCCGGGCCGGGCCGTCGCGGTGCGTGACCGAACCGACACCCCAGGGCGATCCGCCGCGGCGGTCACCCGGCCACGCCGAACCGACCGGCCCGCCGGCACGCACCCCGCCCTGGACTCGTTGGGAGACACTCGATGGGCGCCGACCACACCCGTCCCGCACCGTCCGCCCCACCGAGGGTGCGACGGATCCTCGTCGCGACGGTGGTGCCCCTGTTCGTCGCCACCCTGATCGCGGCCCTGCTGCTCTGGCCGTGGGACGCCCCGGACGCCGCGCCCGGCACCGATCCGCCCCGCCACCACGGCACGGTGACCCGGGTGGTGACGGAGCCGTGCCCGCCCACCCCGGAGGCGCCGGAGGGTGCCCCGGAGGGCCCCTGCGGCACCGTGACCGTACGCGTCGACGACGGCCCCGACGCCGGCCAGCAGGTGGAGACGCCCGTACCGGCAGGGCCGGGGGCGCCGACGGTCGCGGTCGGCGACGAGATCATCCTGGTCCAGCTCACCGATCCCGCCGACCCCTCGGCGAGCGCCTACAACATCGCCGAGCACCAGCGCGGCAAGCCGCTGCTCTGGCTGGTGGTGCTGTTCGCCGCCGCGATCGTCGCGTTCGGGCGGTGGCGGGGGCTCGCGGCGCTGGCCGGCCTAGCGGCCAGCTTCGCCATCCTGCTGACCTTCGTGCTGCCCGGCATCAGCGCCGGCAGCCCACCGCTGCTGGTCGCGGTCGTCGGCGCGGCACTGATCATGTTCGTGGTGCTCTACCTGACGCACGGGGTGACCGCGCAGACCTCGGTCGCCGTGCTCGGCACGCTGGGCAGCCTGGTGCTGACGGGCGTGCTCGGCACGATCGCCACCGCGGCGACCCACCTGACCGGGTTCGGCACCGAGGACGCCACCACGCTGTCGATGTTCCAGGCCGACGTCGACCTGCACGGCCTGCTGCTCGCCGGGATCATCATCGGCTCGCTCGGCGTGCTCGACGACGTCACCGTGACACAGGCCGCGACGGTCACCGAGCTGGCGCACGCCAACCCGGGGCTGTCCCGGATGCAGCTGTACCGCGCGGCCACCCGGGTCGGCCGCGCGCACATCGCCTCGACGGTGAACACCATCGTGCTGGCGTACGCCGGGGCCTCGCTGCCGGTGCTGCTCCTGCTGACCGCCGACTCCCGGGCGGTGAGCCAGATCCTGACCAGCGAGTTCCTGGCCCAGGAGATCGTCCGCAGCGCGGTCGCCACCCTGGGCCTGATCGCCGCCGTGCCGCTGACCACCGGGCTCGCGGCCGTGGTGACCACGGCCGGCCGGCGCGGCGGGGAGTCCGCCGACCGCGGCGCACTCCCGACCCCGCCGGCCCCCCGGCCGGCGGCCGACCGGTCCGAGGCGCTGGAGGCCCTCAGCGGGCCGCGCGCCGGAAGCACCCCCTCCGCCGCCCCCGCCGGGTGGCCCGACCGACACGGGAGCACGGACACCGCATGGTGAAACTCCTCAGCGTGACCGATCAGGACGTCCCGCCTGATAAACGCGTCACTGGTCACCCTCCGCCGTTACGAAATAACGCATTTAGTCGGCTTAGGGACGTAGATCCCCGGGAGGGCTCTCGGGTAACCTCGCTGCCGGTCACCGCCGAAGGCGCGCAGCGGCGCCTGCGGTGCCGCCGCCCAATCGCCGCCAGGCGAGCCGGGGACCCAGGCACGTGGGGTGAATCCGCGACAGCGGTAGGGGCCACTTCCGCCCCGAACCCGTCAGCTAACCCGGTCGGCGGTCGACGGAAGGGAAAACTGTGACGGCACCCCTACGCCGCTGGTTGACACCTGTGGTGGCCGTGATCGCCGCCCTGGCCGTCTTCGCCGGGCCTCTCCCGGCGGCGGCCGCACCCACCCCACCGGCCCAACCCTCCGGCCACGGGGACGACGAGCCCAAGCTGCTCAACGACCTGATCGAGACGCGGAACCGCAGCTACGTCCAGGCCAAGGCGAAGCTCGCGAAGTCGAAGAAGCGCCAACTGGAACTGGCCCTGGAGGTCGACCGGGCGCAGGCCGACCTGGCAGCACTGGCCCCGCAGGTGAGCCAGATCGCCGCCCAGTCCTACCGGACCGGGCGGATCGGCGCGGTGTCGATGCTGCTGGACACCGCCAGCCCCGACTCGTTCGTCAAGCGCGCCGCCGCCCTCGACGAGCTGAACCTGGTCAATGCCAAGAAGCTCGCCGAGGTGAACGCGGTCAAGACCCGCGCCGAGCAGGCCAAGCTGGCGCTCGATGCCGAGGTCCGCGAGCAGCAGAAGCTGACCAACGAGATGGCCCGCGGCAAGCGCGACGCGGAGAAGGCGCTCGCACTGGTCGGCGGCAGAGGGCTGACCGGCGGCAAGGTGGTCGCCACCTCGCCGGTGGCCCGGATGGCACCGGGTCGTACCGCCGACGGCGACTGGAAGCCCCTGTCCTGCACCGAGAACGACCCCACCACCTCCGGCTGCATCACCGCGCGCACCCTGCACATGTACAAGGAGGTCAAGCGGGCCGGCTTCAACCGCTTCGTCGGCTGTTACCGCTCCGGCGGGCCGTACGAGCATCCGAAGGGCCGGGCCTGCGACTGGTCGCTGCAGAGAAGCGGCTTCTCCCCCTGGCACAACGACGACACCTACATGTACGGCAACAACCTGACCGCGTTCCTGGTCCGCAACGCCGACCGGCTCGGCATCTACTACGTGATCTGGAACCGGCAGATCTGGTTCCCGGCGACCGGCTGGAAGTCCTACAGCGGCCCGTCGAACCATACGGACCACGTGCACGTATCCCTGCTCTGACGCAGCCAACGACAGGGCCGCCCCGCGCCTGCGGGGCGGCCCTGTCGGCGTCTCTGGGCCCTGCCGGCATCTGTAAGGCGTCTCTACGACCCGCTCCGGCGTCGCGCGGCCCGGTCCGGACAGCTGTGGGCCCGGTCGGCGCTCTCGGCGCTTCTGGGACCCGTGGGCGGTTGAGGCCCACTCGGCGTCCGTTGGCCCCCGTCGACGGGCGTCGGCGTCCCGGGCCGAGCGAAGGAACGGGTCAGGCGAGGGCGGCACTGACGGCAGGCTGCGCCCCGTCGACCGCGCCCGACCCGTTGGCCACCTCGGCGCTCCCCCGCGCCTCGCCGGCGGACACGGCGGTCACCGCCCGAGCCTCGCCGGCCGCCAGCCGGTACGACATGCCCACGACGGCGCAGCGCCCGGCGGCCACCTCGGCGGCGAGCACGGCCGACCTGTCCAGCATCGCCTCGACGGTCTGCGCGATGTGGATGTCGACGATGCGGTCGATGTCGTCCACGCCCTCGGCGGCGGCGCGGCGCAGGCTGGGCACCACGGCGTCCACCACGGCGCCCAGGTGCCCGGCCGGGGACGTGCCGGTGGCGTCCGCCGTACGGGCCGCCTGGACCGCCCCGCAGGAGTCGTGCCCGAGCACCACCACCAGCGGTGTGCGCAGGACCGTCACGGCGTACTCGACGCTGCCCAGCACCTCGGGGCCGACCGTGTGCCCGGCGGTGCGTACCACGAAGAGGTCGCCGAGGCCGCGGTCAAAGATGATCTCCGCGGCGAGCCGGGAGTCGGAGCAACCGACGATCACCGCGAACGGGTGCTGCCCGTCCGCGACCGCGGCACGGTGCCCGGCGTCCTGGTTGGGGTGGCGGGGGGTGCCGGTGACGAACCGGCGGTTGCCGGCCTGCAACTCGGCGAGCGCCTGCTCCGGACCGCCCGGGGTGGGGAACGCGTCCCGCACGGCGGTCGGGTCTTCCGGTGCCGGCTCCGACGACTTCCGCTCCGGGCCCGGCTGAGCGCCGGGGGATCCGGGACGACTCATCTCCCTCACCTCGTCCCTCACGAACGACCTGGTCACCCCGGCCGACGCTGGGCGCGGGCTACCCCCACGGTCACACGCACCCGAAGATACGTCAAGGGATGCGTGATATGCGTTTCATATGTTCGCGCCCGCCCGCAGACGTCGGGCGGGGCCTCCCGCGCGAGGGCGCGGCGGAAAACCCGAAAGGCGCGCCATACGATGACGACATGGCGACGACAGGGGAGAACGGGAGCACCCGCAACTGGACGTTCCTGACGAACCACGGGCACGTGCTGCTCGCCATCGCCCGCAACCCCACCGCCCGGCTACGCGACGTCGCGGACGAGGTGGGCGTCACCGAGCGGGCCGCCCAGGCGATCGTCGCCGACCTGGAGGCGGGCGGCTACCTGCACCGCACCCGGGTGGGCCGGCGCAACGAGTACACGCTCAACCCGGCCGGGCGGTTCCGGCACCCCGCCGAGGCCGACCGGCAGGTCGGCGACCTGCTCGCCCTCTTCACCGACGACGATCCCGAGAGCGCCGGCCGCACCTGAGGCCCGGGGGGCAGGCCCCGCCGTCGGCGCGCGACGGTAATCCCATCGCCTGCGCGACATCGGCGGCGCCGCGTCCGTCGCCAGGCTGTCAGGGCTCTCGCCGGCGACACGGCCGAGACGGCCGACGGAGGACGATCAGCCGCCGCGGGCGACGGGGCCGATCAGCTGACGTTCGATGGGGGTCATGCTGAGCATCACCCACTGCACCTTGCCCTTGGTGATCAGGCCGACCATCTCGGGGTGCAGCTGGGTGAACCAGCTCTGCACGCTCATCAGGCCCAGCGCGCTCGCCGCCGTCGCGGCCTCCGTCTCTGCCAACCGCTGGAGCAGCACGATGTCGCTGCGTACCAGCGCGTCGACGTCCCAGCCGGCCAGGTCGTCGCGGACCACCAGGGTGGCCCGCCAGGGCGCGCTGAGGCCCGAGTCAGGGCCGGTGACCGGGCCGGTGTCGATCACGACGAGCTGCGGCTCGGTCGGGGTGGCCGCGGTCGGCGGCGCAACGCCCGGCGGTAGAAACGAGGCGACCTCCCGGCCGATGACGCAGCGCCGCAGGAAGCTGTCCCACTCCTGCTCGCGGGCGGTCTGGATGAACAGCCGGGCACCGAGCGCGAGGGCGCGGAACGCGAGCAGCTCGGCGCAGCGTACGCCGCCGGTCAGGAGCAGCCGCGTCGGTTCGGCCCGGAACAGGCGCAGTCCCACCGGCTCCTGCTGCCGGCTGCGCCCGACGACCAGGCCGCCGCCCCCGGCAACCAGGTGCAGACTGCCGACCGTGGCGGTGTCGGCGACGTGCAACCCCATCCGGCTGCCGGGGAAGGCGACGCTCTTCACCGCAGGAAACCTCCGAGCGGAAGCGTGGCGGCCACGCCGTGCGCGTGCTCGCCGTCGAGTCGTTGCAGCCGACCGCCGTGGCCCCGGATAGCCTCGTGCAGGGCCTGGTCGGCGGCGGCGAGGGCGGTCGGGTCGGTGCCCATCAGGCGGAACGCCACCTCCACGGCGACGTCGTCGCCGACGGTGCGGCTGGCCGCGATCGACACCACGCTGGCGGCGGCGGGCAGCCCCCGCAGCAACGGGTCGACCTCCCACGGCCGGCGGGGCCAGGCCAGCATCCGGTGACAGCTCTGCGGGGCGCCCTGGGTCGACCAGCCCCGCCAGGTCTCCCAGGCCAGCGACCGCTCCCCCGCTGCGCCGGGCGACCCGCCGGTCAGGTGGGTGAGGGCGGTGACGGCAGCGAGCACCTCGTCCCGGTTGAGCATCCGGGCGGTCACCCGCTCCTGCCGCAGCTGCCGCCGCATCCGCCGAATCGCCGCGGTGAGCGTCGGGCGCAGGTCACGGTCGGCGTGGAAGTCGGGGGTCCGCGCGACCTGGAGCACCACCCAGGCCTGCCGGCTGGCCGGCACGTCCCCGTTGGTCAGCTCCCGGTATGCCCGGTCCACCGCCGCCGCGCTGGAGCGGGCGCGCGGTGCCGGCGTCACCTGGATCAGCAACTGCACCACCACCGGGGGCGCTTTCTCGTCGGCCGCCGGCAACAGCGAGGCCGGGGACGGCAGGGCCTGGGGCGCACTCATCAGCAGGGCGCCCTCGGTCGGGTCGACCTCGAAGACGGCGCTCAGCCCGCCCCGATGGGTCAGCAGCGCGGCCGGCTGGTCGTCGACCTCGACGGTCTCCAGCTCGACGCCGCGCTCCAGGTGGGCCAGCAGATGCGCGGCCGCGTCCCCACCGGCGGCGGTGAGCTGCCGGCGGCGGCCCCGGAAACCCCACCAGACCGAAATCCACTGGTACAGCCACCGGCTGCGGAACCGGATCATCGTCGGGGTGAGCAGCAGCACCGCCCCGGTGGCCACCGTGGCGGTGAGCGGCACGCCGTGCGGGGAGGCGGCGAGCACCGCCGCTGCGCCAGCCTGCCATGCCACCAGTTGGGCGACGTTGATGCCGCCGATCCCCTGGGCGGCCTGGTGTGGTCGTACCGCTTGATTGGCTGCGGCCGTGGCCGCGACCGCCACATCGGCGGCGGCAGCGGCAGCGGCGGGCTGGGGGGCGGGAGTGGCGGCGGCCTGCGGGGGCGGCGCGGCCTGCGCCGTGGCGGCGGCCTGTGCGGCCGTCGCGGCCCGTGCCGCACTGGCCGCCTGGCTGATGTACGCGGTGCCGACGGCTGCCCGGCCCTGCCCGCGCTGTGCCGCCCCGTCCTGCCGCGGGCCGCTGCCGGCCCGGCTCACCGTCGGCGCGGGCGCCGCTACGCCGGCCTGCTGCGGTGGTGCCACCCGTGGCGCGGGCGGCACCTGCCGAGCCGGTTGGGCGGCCACACCCGGATGGTGCTGCCAACCCGGTTCACCCGGCCGTGCCGCACCCGGATGCGTCACCTCGCGTCCCTCCTCACCTGGGCCGGCCCGCTCAGCGACCGATCGCGGCGCGGATGTCGGCCACCGTCACGGTACGCAGCTCGTCGAGGCTGGGCCGCTGACCGGACTGACGCAGCCGTTGCGCCTGGGCCTTGCGAACGCCCTCGAAGAGCTTGCGGGCCTCGCGGGCGTTGCCGAAGTTCTGGTCCCGCTCGATGGTGGCGAAGTGCGCCTGGAGCAGATCGGAGACCCCGTCGGCGAGCAGATACTCGTCGCCGACGGCCATCCGCTCCACGATGACGACCAGTTGCTCGGGGCTGTAGTTGCCGAACTCGATGGTCTTTGCGAAGCGGGACGCCAGACCCGGGTTGGCGTCGAGGAACTGGAGCATCTCCCCGGTGTAGCCGGCGGCGATGACGGCCACCTCGTCGCGATGGTCCTCCATCAGCTTGACGAGCGTGTCGATGGCCTCCTGCCCGAAGTCGCCACCACTGCCGAAGGAGCGGGAGAGGGTGTACGCCTCGTCGATGAAGAGCACCCCGCCCCGGGCCAGGTCGAAGGCCGCGGCCGTCTTCTCGGCCGTGTGGCCGAGGTACTGGCCGACGAGGTCCCGCCGGGACACCTCCCGGAACGCGCCGCCGGGCAGCGCGCCGAGTGCCGCCAGCAGCTCGCCGTAGATGCGGGCCACGGTGGTCTTGCCGGTGCCGGGTGCGCCCGCGAAGATCAGGTGGTGGCTGACCGTGCCGACCGGCAGGCCGGCACTGCGCCGCCACTCGTTCACCTGGATCTCGTCGATGAGCGCGCGGACCTCCTCCTTCACCGACTCCAGGCCGACCATCGCCTCGAGCTCGGCGAGCAGCTTGTCGGTGCGTGCGGTGTCCTGCTGCTTCGCGGCCTGCGCCGCCTCGGCCCCGAAAGTGGCCCGCCGGCTGGCCGTGCCCTCCACGACGGTCGGTGCGGCGCCCTCGGCGACCTCGATCGCCGGCAGTGCGGTGTTCTCGGTGGTGCACTCCTCGACCGTGCCCTGACACCCGCGGGCGAAGGAGACGGCCGGGCCGCGGGTGTCGCGGATCCGGCAGCGGCGCAGTACGGGCGCGCTCTGGTGCACCACGGCGACTCCGGCGTGACCGGTCTGGGAGATGTCGCAGGCCTCGATGGTCGGGCGGCCGTACTGGTAGACGTAGATGCCACGGTTGCCGCAGCGGGTGACCGTGCTGGTCCGGATCGTCGGGGCGGCGCCGATCCGGACGATGATGCCGTCCTCGCTCAGGTCGCTGAACTCGCAGCCCTCCACGGTGCCGTCGGAGTCCTCGACCACCAGCCCGTAGCGGGCGCCGGTGACGCGGCAGCGGGTCAACGTGAACTCCGACCGGCTGGCCACCGAGACGGCCGGGCCGAAACCGGCGCTCAGCTCACATCCGGTCATGGTGAGCGCCGCCCGGTCGGCCGCCACGACCGGCGCGTCCCCGGCCTTGAGGACCAGATCGCGCAGCTCCAGCCGGCCCGAGTTGCACGACACCGTGGGATATGCCCCGGACGAGGCGTCGATGGTGACCGTGCCGGCGCCCTGCGCGGCGACGATGGTGACCCCACGGTCGTTGACGAACAACGCCTCGTAGTAGGTGCCGGGGCTGACCGAGACGACGGCGTCGTCGTCCGCCACCGCGAGCGCGTCACCGATGGACGGATAGGCGCCGGGCTGGTCCGGGGAGACGAGAAGGGTGCGCGTCATGGCTCCGGTCTTCGTACGGCGAAGGGGCACGCCGACGATATCCCAGGCGGTCGACACGGCGGGAGCCCCGTCGCCGCGAGCCGAACCGTGCCACCCGGGACCCGTCCGGTGCGGGGCAGCGGGACCGGGTGCGTCGGCTGCTGGCGGCGCCGATCGGCGGTGCCGGCGAAGGTTTGGCGCGGCCGGGCCAGGTCGACGACGGGTCGGGCAGCCCGGTGCCGGCCCGAGCGGCACGGTGACGGGCCGCTAGGCTCGAACCCGGACCGATGGCCGGTACGCAAGAGCGGGAGGACGGATGGCGGAACTCCGGATGTTGCCGCTCGCCGCGGGCGCGCTGCTGGTCGACGGGACCGTCCACACGCACACCTCGATCCGCGGCGACCTCGCGCCCGACCTGCACCCGGTCATCCGGCGCTTCCTGCACGAGCTGCCGAGCGGCCAGCGGGAGCGCTTCGCCGGCTGGTGCGCCGAGTCGGTCCTGCTCTCCGACCGGCTGTACGCGGCCGAGGCCGAGGGGGGGCCGCTCAGCCCGGCCCGGGCCCGGTCGCTGCTGTGGGGCGCGAAGGTGCGGGTGACCCGGGTCCGGGAGGAGGGCGACCCCCGCCACGGTGAGGTGCAGCCGCCCTGCCGCTCGTGCGCGGCCCTGCTCGACTGGTTCGGCGTGGAGGCGCTGGCATGACCGCACGCTTCCCACCCCTGGTGGCCGAGACGCTCCAGGTCGCCGGCTGGGTTCCCGGCCGCCGCGACGACGAGCGGGCCCGGCGGTGGGCGCTGAGACTGGCCGCCGTCGCCGCGCCGGACGGCCGGCAGCACACCGTCGTCCGCGCCGCCGTCGAGGCATTCGCCGAATTCGGCGGCCTGCTGGTGCGCCCGCAGGGCGACGGAGAAGAGATCGCACCGAGCACGTTCCACCTGGACCCGTTCCTGGTGAACCACTCGGCGGCCACCCTCGCCGCGTTGGCCGGGGCCATCGGCACGCCGCTCACGCCGCTGGGCGAGGAGGGCGACGGCACCGGCATCCTCGCGGTCGACGAGTCGGGGCGCGTGTTCGTGCTGGACCACGGCGGCGACTGGTGTCTCGGCGAGCACCTCGACGAGGCGATCACCGCGTTGGTGCTCGGCCGGCAGCCCCGTCGGGTACGCCAGGACGGCACTTGGTGACCGACTGGGGGCCCGCGACCCCGACGGAGGAGGCACTGCTGGCCGCCGCCGAGGCCGGGGACCGGGACACGCTCCTGGCGACGCTGGCCACCGGACCGCTGCTGCTGCCGGTGTCCCCCGAGGCGGCAGCCGGCCGCGCGCCGGTGGCGTGGCCGACGGCCGGGCACGACGGGCGGACCCACGTCATCGCGTTCACCTCACCCGGGGCGATAGCCGCCTGCCTGCCTGGGCAGTCGGTCAGCTACCGCGTGCTCGCCCTTGCGGACCTGGCCACCGACTGGCCGGACGACGACTGGCTGCTCGCGATCGACGCCGGGCTGCCGATCGGCGTCCGGCTCACCGCCGGGGAGGTGCGTGCGATCGCCGCGCCCGCCCTCGATGCTGAGCGGGAGCTACGCGAAGCGATCGGCCGGCAGGAGCCGGACGCCCTGATGGCGGCCCTGCTCCGGGCGGAGCTGCTGCTGCCGCTGCGGCCGGGCGGGTCCGAGTCGCGGGACCTGTCCGATCCGGACTTCCCGTGGTGGTGCCTCCCGGATGAGCAGGGGCAGCCCTGCCTGCCGGTCTTCACCGCCGAGGCCCGCCTGCGACAGTCCCTCGGCGACCACGATCTGGTCGCGGTCAGCAGCCTCCAGTTGGCCGAGCAGTGGCCGGACCCGTCGTGGCAGCTCCTGCTGAACCCCGGCACTCCGCTGGCGGCGGCGCTGCCCGGCGAGGCCGTGCGGACCCTGCGCGACTGGCTCGGTCAGCTACGGCAGGCGGTCAGCGATGCCACCGAGGAGGAGCGTCAGCGCCTGGAGACGGCCGCGTACGCCGAGCCGGCCACGGTGGGCGTACCGGCACAACGGACAGCGCCGGACGAGGACGACGCCGAGTACGAGCCGGACCCGGACCTGCCGGTGCGGCTGCAGCTGGTCATCCCGCACCGGTACCTGCCGTCGTATCTGGAGGACGGCTATCAGCGGGCCGCCGGGCTGGTGCACGCCTGGGCCGGGCCGGGCCGGGACACGCCCACCCGGCTCTACCGGCGCCTCGGCCTGCTCGGCGAGGGCTCGCCGTTCGCGGAGTCCGACGAATGGGTGGCCGTGCTGCGTTGGGAACCCGACGAGGGCACGCCCGAAGACTGGGGGCGCGGCCAGCCGCGGATGGAGTCGTTGGTGGTACCCGACGGGACGGGCCTGCACTGCCTGCACCACGACGGCCGCGACGAGCTGCTGGCCCGCTTCGACGCGGCCAGCGGGCGCTGGCTGCCGGCCTGACCGTCGGCCGGCTCGTGGCCTTGGCGCAGCCGCAGCCCGGGACGGCCGGGGCTGCGCCGGCAGCGCGTCAGCGTCGGTCGCCGCCGAACCAGTCCCTGGCCGACCGGCTCTTGAGCAGGGCGAGTGCCACCCCGGCGAGCCCGCCCACGACCAGCGGCGTGACCATCGTCGGTTGGAAGCTGAGCTTGCCCTGCACGAGCAGGCCGACCAGGGCGACGACGAAGAGCCCGAAGGTGAACGTGGCCGGCGTCCGCAGCCCCGCGGCGCCCGCCCGGCGCCAGGCGAAAACCATCCCACCCACCGTCATGGCCACCAGCAGCAGGCAGAGCGCGAGGATCAGCACGGCGATGACGATCAGGAAGATCTTGCCGTCTCCGTCGCTCCTCGCCATCGCCACGAAGAAGGCGACGCCCGCGACGAGCCAGGTGAGGGCCGTGGGCACCATCAGGAGGATCGCCGCGACCACCGTGATCGGCCGCCGGGTGGCCGTGGGCGGCACCGGCGCACCGGACGGTCCGGCATGCGGGGGTACGGCACCGGGCGGTGGCGGGGGTACGGCACCGGGGAACCGGGCCGACATCTCGCCTCCTGCCCGTCAGGCGCCCGGCCGGCGCCAGCCGGCGTCGCCCGTCGGGTCGGTGGGGTGGGCCGGCTGCCCGCCCGCCGGGCCCGACGGCGGCACGCCCGGCCCGGCCGGATGCGTTCCCGCCACCGGCGGGTACGGCTCGCGCGGTGCCGGCGGGTACGGGGTTCCGCTCTCCGCGGGGCGGGCCTCCTCAGAGGAGGCCGCGGTCTTCCGACGGAGGCGCCGCCACACGAGCAGCACCACCGTCACCACGAGGCCGAGGAAGAGGAGCACGACCGCCAACGAGACCACGAATTCGACGGTCTTGTTCGATGTCCCTGAGTTCTCCGCGCGCGCACGGGCCAGCGTCGGGTCGAGCGTGGGCTCCTGAGCCGCCTGGCTTTGGCCGCCTCGGCCGTCCGGCTCGCCGGTCAACGCCCGGCGCAGGTCGAGCTGGCCGTAGCCGTAGTCGAGGTCCTTACCCGGTTTGCCGGCGTCGCGTGTGGTCTCCAGCATCCGCTTGAACAGGTCGTACGAGTTGAGGTTCGGGTACTTCGACTTCACCAGGGCGACCGCGCCGGAGACGAGCGCGGCAGAGCCGCTGCTCCCGGTGCTCATCGTGTACTGCCCGTCGGGCAGCGCGGCGAACAGGTCGTCGCCGGGTGCGGCGAGGTCGGTCTCCTCGGCGGGGATGGCGGCGATTCGGCTGGGGCGACCGTTGCGGTCGGTGCCGGTCACCGCGAGCGCGCCGGGGTGCCGGGCCGGGCTACCGATGATCGCGTCCTGCTTGTTGCCGACAGCGGCGACGACGATCACGTTCTTCTGGTACGCCCGTTTCACCGCCCGGTCCAGATCGGCGTCGGTCGAGCTGCCCAGGGAGACGTTGACGACGTCGGCGCCGTGGTCCACCGCCCAGTCGATCCCGGCCGCGAGCGCGTCCGGCGCGATGATCGCCTTGCCCTCGGCGCCCTGCACGGTCACCGGCAGGATCTTGGCCTTCGGGGCGACGCCGAGCACGCCCTCGCGGCCGCCCGGGCCGTGCCCGTGCCCGGCGATCAGGGACGCCATCGCGGTGCCGTGCCCCTGCCGGTCCTGGTGCCCCTTGCTCCTGTCGTCGTAGAGATCCACGCCGGGGAGCACGTTGTTCTTCAGGTCCGGGTGCCGGGCATCCACTCCGGTGTCGACGACCGCGACCGTGATGCCCTCACCCTGGCTGACCTTGTGCAGCTCGGTCAGTTCGAGGGCGTCGAGGTGCCAGGCGTCCTTGCGGCTGTCGGCGGCCTGGGCCGGCGTGCCCGCCAGGGCCAGGGCCGCCAGGACGCTCAGCGCGGCCGTGGCCAGCGTGGCCGCCGGGCGGGGAGCGAGGAGCATCTGTGCGTACCTTCCTCTGTGGGCCGTCGATCGGCCGATGCACGGTCACCGCATGGTACGGGCCGGCCACCCATGGTGTGGTGACCGGCCCGCCCGTGTGTCAGCCCTGACCGAGCGCCTTGCCCTGCTGCCGCGGTCGGTGCTCCACCGGCGCCTCGATGGTGCCGGCCGAGGCCGACTCGGTGGCCCAGAGCTCGTCGTCGCCCTCGCCGTACTCCCAGGTCTCCGACTCGTCCTCAGCCCGGTGTGCGGCGCTGCGGGAGCCTGGGACGGCTGGGCCTCCCCGGCGTCCACCCAGCGACGGCGCCGGCCCGGTGGTGGGGGCCGGACGCGCCGCGCCACGGCCCGTGAGATCCGGACGGGCACCCGTGCCAGGGGTGAGCGGACCACCGGCACGGGTGCCGCCGGTGCTCGGGCGAGCGGCACTCGGCGGTGTGCCGGGACGGCCGGTGGTCGGGGACCCGGCGCGCGGGCCGGACGTGGCGGGCGTGGCCGGGCCGGTGCCGCGCTGGCCGCCGAGGCTCGGCGGCGGCGACGCCGGCCGGGCCGGAGTGCCCCCCGCGCGCTTGGGGCCGGCGGTGCTGCCCGGCAGACGCGGGCTGGACGGCGGGGCCGCCGGACCGGTCGGCCGAGTGCCGAGGCCCGGCGCGCCGGAGCGGGGGCCACCCGGCCGGCCGGTGCCGGTGTTGCCGGGCAGGGTGGGTCGGTTCGGCGCGGCGCCGCGATTCGCCGGGTTCCCGCCGGGGCCGGGGTTGCCGGCGCCCGGCAGGGTGGGCCGGTTCGGCGCCGAACTGCGGGTGCCCGGGTTGGGTGCCCCGGCACCCGGCAGGGTGGTGCGCGGGGTGCCCGGCCGGCTGGTGGTGTTCGGCGCGTTCGGACGCGGGTTGCCCTGGCCGCCGGCCACCGGCAGCACCGGGGTGGGCGGGGGCGGGGTTGCCGGCGTGCCGGTGACCGGCGGCGCGGCGGGCGGGGGCCCGGGCGGCGCGGGAGGTGCGGTCACGGTGCCGGCGAGCGTGACCTCGTCGGGCAGGCCCGGCGGCGGCGGGGGGGTGGGCGTGGTGGGCGTGTCGGGGCGGTTGGGCATGTCCGGCCGGGTCGGCCGGTCGCCGGACATGGTCGGGGCGACCGGCTTCGGCCCGGCCGGTGCGCCGGGGCGAGTGGGCCGCGGGGCCAGCGAGGGGGTGTGCACGACCGCGTTCGTCGGCCCCTTGTACATGCCGCCGCGCGTGATGTTCGAGATGTAGACGTCGATGTAGAGGTCCGCGAGCGGCTTGACGATGTTCTTCGCCCGCTCGTGGAATTCCTTCTGCACGTCCTCGTACGACTTGGCGTTGTTCATCCCGAACAGGTCGCCGAACTGCACGCCCTCGTCGTCCTTGGCCTTCTGGGCCTGGTGCTCCTGCTCGGCCTTGTACTCCAGCCAGAGCTCGCGCATCTCGGTCTGCGTCGTCTGGATCTTGCCGGCGAGCTGCTCCAGGCCGCTGGCCGTCTTGTCGGCGACATCCTTCCACTCGTCCAGCGAGTAGAGGGCCGCGCCCACCTTGCTCATGAAGACCCGGCCCGCCGGCGACCGCCACTTGGCGTCCAGCGCGTCGGCGTGCCGCTTGAGGTTCTCCCGCGTGGTCTGCAGCAGGCTGCTGGTCCGCCGCCAGGTTTCGGCGAGGGCGACGGTACGCTCGTCGCTCTCCTTGCGGGCGTACTCCCACATCTGCTCGACGGTGACCCCGTCCCACTGGGTGGGCTCGTAGGGTGCGGCCTGGGCAGACCGCTCGGCGGCGTAGTCGTCAACGTTGCCGGAGTAACCCGGGTCGTACGGCTTCGTCCATCCGTAGTAGTTGTCGCTCATCCCCGCTCCTCAGGTTCCCGTCCCCTGCCCACCGTCAGGACCGCACGTCCGGGCGTGCCACCTCGTCGCCGTACATCTGCTCGTTGTCACCCTGGACCCGGTAGGAGCCGGAGCCCTCGCCGATGGTCTCCGGCTTGTCCACGTCCGGCGTCTCCTCCGAGTCGTCGTCCACACTGCAGACGTCCGGGCCGTAGTAGGTCGCCGGGTCCATGGCCTCCTGCGGGACCGTGCTGGCCGGGTCCTTGTTCTCGTCCCCGCCCTGCTGCCAGTAGTCGTTGAGCGTCTTCTGCCCGTCGACACCCGAGAAGGCGTTGTAGACGTCGTCGTTGGTGGCCTGGGACAGCGCGTCCCCGGTGAGGTACTCGGCGGAGATCGACGCCGCGGCCGTGCTGAGCGAGATCAGGCCCTTCATCGCGTCGCCGAGCATGTGCGCCACCGCCGAGCGGCTCTCGTCGTGCCGGCCCCGGAAGAACTTGCCCTCCTTGAGCCCACCTCCGCCGAACGGCGCCTGCACGGTGAGCATGGGGCGTACGCCGTTCTCGAAGCTGGGCCGGAAATTGGTTTCCAGCTCCTCCTGGATGGCCTTCGCGAAGTCCTTCAGCTGCTGGATGTCGACGTCGATGTTCTCGTCGACGAGCCACTCGTCGCCCATCTGCCTCCCCGTTCGCTCACACGCCAGCGGCGCGGCTGTGCCCCCAGCCGCGACGCCATACTTCCACTCTGGTGGACGATAGCCTCATCGGGCAACCCCGCGTGGTGCTCACGTCCGTGGCGGCAGATTCACCAGCTGCACGAGGCGGGTGCCCTCCCGCCGCGTGACCAGCCAGCCCCGGCCCGGCGGCAGCGGCCCGGGGCGGACGGTGCCGAGCAGCACACCCTCGTCCCGGTTGCCGGACATCACGATGCCCGGCGTGCTGATCTCCCGCAGCCGCATCAGCACCGGCTCGTACAGCGCCCGGCTCGCGCCGCCGGTGCGGCGGGCGATGACCAGGTGCAGACCGATGTCCCGGGCCTGCGGCAGGAACTCCAGCAGCGGGGTCAGCGGGTTGCTGCCCGCGCCCGCCACCAGGTCGTAGTCGTCGACCAGGACGTACAGGTCCGGGCCCTTCCACCAGCTACGGGCGCGCAGTTGGTCCGGCGTCACGTCGTTGGGTGGCAGCCGGTCCCGCATCACCCCTGCGACCTCGGCGATGATGCCCTCGGTGAGCTGGGCCGACGAGCCGTACCCGATCAGGTGCGGGGTGTTGATGTCGCCGAGCATGCTGCGGCGGTAGTCGACGATGACCAGCCGGGCCTCGGTCAGCTCGTTGCGGTCGACGATGGTCTGCGCCAGCGCCCGCAGGAACGTGCTCTTGCCGGACTCACCGTCGCCGAAGAGCAGGAAGTGCGGGTCGGCGGAGAAGTCCAGGTGCACCGGCTGGAGGTCCACCTCGGCGATGCCGATCGGCACCCCGGGACGTCCGGTGGCCGGCAGGCTGTTGTACGGGACCACCGGCGGAAGCAGCCGGATCGGCGGAGCGCCCGGCCCCTGCCAGGCGCCGGCCAGGTCGTTGACCAGCTTGCGGGCCCCCTCGGGCAGGGTGTCCGTTTCCTGCGCGCCGTCGGTGCGGGGCAGGGCGGCGAGGAACTGCTGCCCGTCGGCGGTGATGCCCCGGCCGGGTGACTTCTCCGGCACGTTCATCGCGGCCCGACGGTCCAGGAGGGAGTCCCCCGCGTCGGCCAGCCAGAGCTCCAGCCGGGTACCGAAGACGTCCCGCACGGCAGGGCGCAGGTCCATCCAGCGGCCGGCGGTGACGACCAGGTGGATGCCGAAGGAGAGACCCCGGTTGGCGATGTCGTTGATGGTCGGCTCGAGGTCCTCGAACTCGGCGCGGATGGTGGACCAGCCGTCGATGACCAGGAAGACGTCGCCGAACGGATCGTCGGTGTGCTGGCCGTGCCGACGGGCCCGCCGGTACTCGGTCATCGAGTCGATCCCGCGCTCGGCGAACCGCCGCTCCCGCTCGCCCATCAGCAGTTGCATCTCGGCGACGGTCCGGCGGACCAGACCGCCGTCGAGCCGGGTGGCGACCGCGCCGACGTGCGGCAGGTCGCGCAGCGAGGAGAGCGCGCTGCTACCCAGGTCGAGGCAGTAGACCTGAGCCTCCCGGGGAGTGTGGGTCAGCGCCAGCGAGGCGACGATCGTACGCAGCAGCGTGCTCTTGCCGCTCTGCGGGCCGCCGACGACCACCGTGTGGCCGGCCGCGCCGGCCAGGTCGAACCAGAGCACGTCCCGGCGCTGGTCGAACGGCTTGTCGACGACGCCGACGGCCACCTGCAGCTCGCCCACCAGGCCGGCGTGCGCGACCGTCACGCCCCGGGCCGGGTCCGCGGTCAGCGGCGGCAGCAGCTGGTCCAGCGTCGGCGGCTCCGCCAGCGGGGGCAGCCATACCTGGTGGGCCGGCGCACCCCGGCCGGCGAGCCGGCCGACCAGGATGTCCAGCACGCTGTCGCCGCCCGTGTCGGCCGGCTCCGGTGTCGTCTCCTGGACCGTACGGGTCACCGGCGGCGCGACGTAGACGGTGCTGTACTCGCGCACGCGCTCCTCGCCGTCACCGGCGGCGACCGCCTCGGCCGTCTTGCTGCGGTAGGTGCCGGAGACGTACGCGGCCTTGAAGCGGACCAGTGGCTCGGTGCCGAAGCGCAGGTAGCCGTGGCCCGGCGAACGGGGCAGCTCGTACGCGTCGGTGGCGCCGAGCACCACCCGGCTCTCCATCGCCGAGAACGTCCGCAGACCGATCCGGTACGACAGGTGGGTGTCCAGGCCGCGCAGCCGGCCCTCCTCCAGCCGCTGCGAGGCGAGCAGCAGATGCACGCCGAGCGACCGGCCGACCCGGCCGATCTGCACGAACATGTCGATGAAGTCCGGCTTGGCGGTGAGCAGCTCGGAGAACTCGTCGCAGATGATGAGCAGGCTCGGCAGCGGCGCCAACGGGGCGCCCGCCGCCCGGGCCTTCTCGTAGTCGCGTTGCGAGGCGTAGTTGCCGGCCGCGCGCAGCAGCTCCTGCCGGCGCACCAGCTCACCGTTGATCGCGTCGGTCATCCGGTCGACCAGCGGCAGCTCGTCGGACAGGTTGGTGATCACCGCGCTGGTGTGCGGCAGGGCGTCCAGCCGGGTGAAGGTCGCGCCACCCTTGAAGTCGACCAGGACGAAGTTCAGGCTCTCCGAGCTGTGCGTGGCGGCGAGCGCCAGCACCAGCGTGCGCAGCAGCTCGGACTTGCCGGAGCCGGTGGCGCCGATCAGCAGGCCGTGCGGGCCCATGCCGTCCTGCGCGGACTCCTTGAGGTCCAGCTCGACCGGAGCGCCGTCGGTGCCCACACCGATCGGCACCCGCAGCCGGTCCCGGTTCGGCCGGGGCTGCCAGGCCCGATCGACCTCGAAATCGTACGGGTCGCCGAGGTTGAGCAGTTCGGCCAGACCCAGCTCGGCGGTGAGCGGGGCATCGCCCCCTCGGGACGCGGCCGAGAGGCGCAGCGGGGCCAGCTGCATGGCGAGCGCCTCGATCTCCGCGATCCGGCAGTCGTCGGCCCGCCCGATCTCCGCCGAACCGTCCACCGTGGTGCTGTGCAGCCGCCGGTCGGCGGTCACGTCGAGCACCAACCGGGCCCGGTCCAGCACCCGTGGCGCCGGGTGGGAGAGGTCGAGCAGGGTGACCCCCTCCACGCCACCCTCGGTCATCAGGTGGTCCGATCCGGCGGTGTCGCCGCCGTCGATGATGACCAGGACGTGCGGCCCGCCCACCTGAGGCGCACCGCCGGAGGAGTTGAACCGCGGTCGGCTCGCCAGCACGTCGTCGAGCATCGCCTCGAGCCCGGTGACCGAGGGTGCGACCAGCCGGAGCTGACCGAGCGCGTCGGTGCGGGTCGGGTGCAGCGCGTGCGGCAGCCACTTCGTCCACTCCCACGCGGCCCGCCGGTCGGCGGCCACGCAGACCGCGACGAGCATGTCGTCCGGCGCGTGGAACGCGGTGGCCTGGGCCAGCACCGACGTGACCAGCCCCCGCACCGCATCGTCGTCGCCACGCAGGTGAACCCGGGCGAAGCCGTTGAGCGCCATCGTCACCGGCAGGTCCGGCACCTCGCCGTAGGTGGTCAGGAAACGGCGCAGCGCCAGCGCGCACATCGGCTCCAGCTTCTCGAGCGACGTCGCGGGCGGCGGGACCAACGGCGTGGCCAGCTCCTGCGGACCGAGACCGATGCGTACGGTGGCGAAGTCCACGTCGCCGCGCCGGCGCTCCCACAGCCGCGGCCCGAGCGGGACGGACCAGAGCGCGTCCGGATCCGGGTGCCGGTAGAACGCCGCTTCCTGCTGCTTGCGGATCGTCTTGAGCACCCGGCGGCGCTGCCGCGACAGGTGCGTCATGTACTCGCGCCGCTTCTGCAGCATCTCCTGCTTGCTCGGGCCGCCGGAGTTGTTGGTGAGCTGGGAGGCGAGCATGCCGATCGCGGAAAGGCCGAAGAGTCCGCCGGTGACGTAACCGAGGGTGCTGCCGCCCCGGCCGGCGAACATCAGCGCCATGGCGAACGAGCCGGCGAGCATCGGCAGCAGCATCAGCATCTGGCCCCAGGCGCGTCCACTGGGCGCGGGCACCTCAGGTGGCGCCTCCAGCAGGACCTCGCCGGACGGGTACTCCGGCTCCGGCTGCCGGGCCGGACGTTTCACGACGACCGTGCTCACCTATCAGACCTCCCCGCTGGCGCGCCCGGACCCGATCGGACCGAACCGGCGCCCACGCCACCGGCACATGGTAGGTAGCCTCTTCTCGTCATGACAGCCGCGGGCCCTATCCGGTCCGCTCCTCGTCCCGAGGGGTCATCAGTGGTCACCCAGGCCGGAACCGGACTTGTGCGCATCGCCGTCGTCGCCCCGAACCGACGGCTCGATCTCGCCCTGCCCGAGCATCTGCCGCTCGTCGGGCTCCTCCCCGCGGTGCTGCGGCAGGCGGAAGAGCACCCGTCGGACGGGACGGCACACGGTGGCTGGATGCTGCGCCGCACCGACGGCACCGCCGTCGACCTGAACCGTACGCTCGCCGCGCAGAACGTCCGGGACGGCGAGACGCTGCACCTGGTGCCGCGCCGCACCGAGTGGCCCGAGCTGGCGTACGACGATCTGATGGAGGCTGTCGCGGACGGTGCCCGCCGGCGTGGTGTGGCCTGGAACCCGCTCGCGACCCGGCTGACCGGTCTGATCGTCGCCGGTGCGCTGCTGCTGCTCGGCCTGGCCGTCATCGTCGCATCCGACGAGCCCGGCTGGCTCGGTGGCGTGATCGCCCTCGGCACCGCCGGGGTGCTGCTGCTGGTCGGGATCGTGCTGTCCCGGGCGATGGCCGACTCCCTCGCCGGGGCCGTGGTCGCCGCCGCCGGTCTGCCGTACGCCTTCGTCGGCGGCACCCTGGTGATCGGCACCGGAGAGTCGGTCTGGGCGCTCGGCGCGCCACACGTGCTGCTCGGTTCCGCCGTCCTGCTCCTCACCGGCCTGCTCGGCTTCCTCGGTGTGGGCGACGCGACCCGGGTCTTCGTGGCGGCGGTCTTCGCCGGGTTCTGGGGCATGCTCGGCGGCCTCTTCGCCCTCGGCTCGATGGACGCGGCGCAGGGCGCGGCGATCGTGGTCAGCGCGGTGACCCTGCTGCTGCCGGCGATGCCGCTGCTCGCCGTGCGGCTCGGCAAGATGCCGATGCCGGCGCTGCCCCGCACCGCCGAGGACCTGCTGCGCGACGAGCCGCAACCCCGGCGCGAGTTGGTCTATCAGGCCACCGCCCGGGCCGACGAGGTGCTCACCGGCATGATCTTCGGCTCGTTCGTGGTCACCGTCGGCTGCCTGACCGTGCTCACCGCACACGGCTCGGTCGCCGCCCTGCTGCTGGCCGGAGTGGTCGCACTCGGTCACCTGCTGCGGGCCCGGCTGGTGCCGACCGTCCGGCACCGCGTGCCGCTGCTCGCCGTGGGCCTGGTCGGGCTGGCCCTGCTGCCCCTGGTCGGCGCGGCAGACGCCGGAACGGTGCTGCGGGTGCTGGCCGTGCTGCCGGTGGCGGTGGTCGCGGCCGGGTTCTCGGTCAGCGCCGGGCTCGCCTACAGCCGGCGTGCCCCGTCGCCCCGACTGGCCCGCCTCGGGGACCTTCTCGACATCCTGCTGCAACTGGCCGTGGTGCCGGTGGCGTGCAGCGTCCTGGGCCTGTACGCGTTCATGCGCGCGCTGAACGGCTGACGCCGGGCGCTAGCCACCGGTCCGTCGAGGGTGTCCGGGGAGCCGAAGGCTCACAGGGTGACGTCGCTGACCGCCGGTGCCTTGCCGCCGCGGATGAGCGCGACGATCGCGGTGTCGATGTCCGGGCCGAGGAAGAAGTCGTCGGCCCAGTGCAGCTGGAAGACCCGCCCCTGAGCATCGATGACGAGTTCGGAGGGCCCGTCGGCGTTGTTGCCGAGCGGGAAGACCGGGTTGCCGTACTCCTCGGCGAAGATCTCGGAGCCCTCCGCCAACACACCGCCCCGGGTGGGATGGAGGGCGCTCCCGAAGCCGCCTCCCGGCTCGCCGTGCCCGCCGAACTGGGGCAGGCGCAGGCCGCCGAATTCGACCAGGGCGGCCCGTGCCGCCGGGAAGAACTCCAGCCCGGCCAGTTCGTCGGCGAAACGGGTCAGCCACAGGTCGACGGCGGCGGTCATGTCGCGGCCGGGGAACCAGCCGGCTTTCTCCAGCACCTCGCGGACGTCCGGCGGGAAGCGACCCTCGGCGGCGCGGTGCTTCGCGTACCGTTCCGCGATCGCCGGGGCGGGCATCGACGGCCACTGGGACAGCTCCCCGGTCTCCCGGTCGATGACCGCGGTGGGTTGTCCGGTTGCCGCCGGTGGCCGGGGTGGCCCGTTCGCTGCCTCCGGCTCGGGTTCACGGCGAGAGGCGATGAAGCCCAGATCGAACTCGTACAGGTCGACCTCCGGTGCCGGTCCGGGGTGGCCGGCGGCAGCCCATTGCCGGGCGCGGGCCAGCGCCTCCTCACGACTGATCATCGGAACTCCCTCGGGCCGTGGTCGTCCTGGTCGCCGGCTGCGACCGGGTGCCGGCACCACCCTGTTCGGCGCGGTGCCTATCGTAGGCACCGCGGTCCGGCGCTTCCGTCCGTGCCGACCGTACGCCAGGGGAGGATGCCATGCCGTCGCGGCGGGACCAGGTCCAGTCGTACCAGTTCTTCGTCCAGCGGATGACGTCCGCGCTCGTGGCGCGCGAACCTGATCCGGAGGCCGCGCCGTTCCGGCGGCTCGGTGGCGCCGGCTTCGCGGGCATCATGGTCGCGGTGCTCTGCCTCGCCGCGGTGGGCGTCTACGGCCTGCTGCGTCCCGGTGGCGCCACCAAGTGGAAGGCGGGCGGGGCGGTCGTCCTCGAGAAGGAGACCGGCACCCGATACGTCTACCGGGAGGGCCGGCTGCACCCGGTGGTCAATTACTCGTCCGCGCTGTTGGCGATGGGGTCGGCGGTGCCCACCGTCTCCGTCTCCCGGAACTCGCTGGTCGGCACGCCGCGCGGCCCCCGGATCGGCATTCCGGACGCACCGGACGCCCTGCCCGACCCGAAGCGGATCCTCTCCGGGCCGTGGACGCTCTGCACCCAACCGGCCCGGAACCAGGCCGGTGGGACCGTGGCCACCACCGTGCTCACCGTCGGCCGGGCCCCCAGCGGCGGACGTGAGATGGGCGATACCGCGCTGTTGGTCCGGGACACCAAGACGAGCCGGTTGCACCTGATCTGGCACGACCACCGGTACGAGATCCGCAACCAGAAGATCGTCCTCGAAGGGCTCATCATGACCGCGGAGCCGGTGGTCGAGGTGGGCGGGGCGTGGCTCAACGCGCTGCCCGCCGGCGAACCGATCGGCACCCGGACGGTGGCCGGCCGGGGTGAGCCGTCGGACGCGCTGCGGGATGCCCGGGTCGGCCAGATCTTCGTCGTGGAGAGTCAGAACGGCAGCCGCCAGTACTACCTCGCCGACCGGGAGCGGCTGGCTCCGCTGACTCCGCTGCAGGCCGACGTGTTGCTGGCCGACCCGGAGACGCGGGGGTCGTATCCGGACGGGTCGACGCCCCGGGCGGTACCGCTCGCGGCCGGCACCGCCGCAGCCGCTCCCAAGGCGTCGGTCCCTGCGGCGGGGCCTCACCGCGCGCCCGACCAACGCCCCGAGGTCGCCCGGCTGACCGGCGACCAGCCGGCCGTCTGCGCCGGCTACCAACCGGGGCACGACGAGCCGACCCTGCTGTTGGACGCCCAGGTGCAGCCGGTGAAGGAGCCGGTACGCACCGGCGAGCAGACCGGCGACGGCATCCCGCTCGCCGACCGGGTGGTCATCGAACCCGGGTACGGCGTGCTGGTCGCCGCCATGCCGTCGCCGGACGCCCCGACCGGCACCCTGAATCTGGTCACCGACCTGGGTTACCGGTATCCGTTGGCCTCCGAAGATGTGCCGGGGATGCTCGGCTACCAGGGTGTGCGGCCCGTCGAACTGCCGGCGAGTCTGGTCGTCCGGCTACCGGCCGGCCCCGCGCTCGACCCGGCGAGTGCGAAACGGGCGCTGGACCCGGAGTGACCGCACCCGCCACAGTGGCGCACGTTGCGGGTTCGAATGCAGACCGGCCTAGCGTCGGCTGGACGCGACCCGTTACGGTTCGTACGAGAAATGGTGCACGAGCGCCGTAACAATGGCTGCCCCCAGCGACGCGGGGCGATCGACGAGGACGGGGGTGACTCCACCATGACGATGCGTACCGACACCGGCTTGATGGTGAAGACCGAGGGTGACGTAGATGCCGTCGCCGACCGGCTCACCAGCAACCTGAACGGGCTGATGGACCAGCTCACGCCGCTGTACGACCAGTGGAAGGGTGCTGGTGCGGGCTCGTTCCAGCAGGTTCGCGAGCGGTTCGACCAGGACATGGCCCGGTTGAACGTGGCACTGCGTGCCATCGCCGAGGCCGTCGGGTCCGCCGGTAAGGACTACGACGTCAGCGACGAGGAGATCCGGTCCGAAATGGACTCTGCCGGTGCCACCGCCGGCCAGATCACCGCGGCGCTCAAGCTCTGACGGGGAGGGGTTCCGAGATGGAAATCCGTTACAACTTCGGTGCGTTGAACGCCGCGGCGGACAGCTGCGGTGGTGCCATGCGAAACCTGACCGGCGAGCTCGACGGGCTCAAGTCCGGCATCGCGCCGCTGCTCGCGACCTGGGACGGTGACGCCCGCGAGGCGTACTTCCGTCGGCAGAACGACTGGGAGGCGGCCGCCAACGACCTGCGTGACCTGCTCGGCCGGATCGAGAAGGCGCTGCGCGAGTCGGCGGTCAAGATGCAGGCCCGCGAGGCCGCGAACCGGGCGAAGTTCGGCGACTGAGCCCAACCGTTGAGTGTCGATGGCCCGGCCCCGTGCCGGGCCATCGTCGTTCCCGCCATCGTCTGACGACGCAGGCCCGGCTTCGGACGCGCATTGACGACGCAGGCCCGGCCTCGGGCGTGCCCTGACGACGCAGGCTCGGCTTCGGGCGTGCCCTGACGACGCAGGCTCGGCTTCGGGGTTGTCTTCAGCCGCGGGGCAGCGAGGTGGGCACCCGGAAGAACGCCTCCTCGGGCTCGTCGACCTCCCGGACCGGGGGTGGCGGCGCTGCCGGCCGGGTCGGCCGCCACCGCAGGCGACGTCCGCGCGGCAGCAACGAGGCCGCCGCGCCGATGGCGAGCGCGATGGCCGCCACCACCAGCCCGCCCCAGAGCGCCACCCGGCCGAAGACGCTCCACCGCTGCGCGCGCTCCTGCGCCGCCGGGTCGTACGACGGGTCGGGCAGCGGGGGCTGGGCCACCGGAGCCCCCTTGGTCAGCCGCTCGGTGACCGCCCGGTACGGGTTCAGCACGCCCTGTCCGTAGCCCTGCTCCGGATTCCCGCGCGCCGGGTCCACCGTCGCGACCAGCCGACGGGTGACCTCCGCCGCCGACAGGCCCGGCTCGGCGGAGCGGATCAGGGCGGCCGTCGCGCTCACCAGCGGGGCCGCGAAGCTGGTGCCGCTCCAGACCGCGTGGCCGGAGAGACGGGTCGCCGCCACCACCGCGCCGCCGGGCGCCACGAGATCGACGTACGGCCCGACCTGCGACTGCTTCACCCGCGCGCCCTGCTGGTCGATCGCGCCGACCCCGATCACACCCTCGTAGGCGGCGGGATAGGGCACCGGGTCGGGACGCTCGCCGTCCTGGTGCAGGTTGCCGGCGGCGGCGATCAGCACCACGTCCTTCTCCCGCGCGTAGCGGATCGCGCTCTCGACGGCGGGGTCGGGGCGGTAGAGCGTCACGGACATGTTCACCACGTCCGCGCCATCGTCGACCGCCCGGCGGATGGCCTGCGCGAAGACCGCTGTGGAGACGCTTCCGCCCTGGTCCTCCCCGCCCTCGTTGCCGGCCCGTTCGCTGACCCGGATCGGGACGATCGTGGCGTCCGGGGCTAGGCCGTGGAAGCCGACGCCGTCCTGCGGACGGGCGGCGATGAGGCTGGCGACCGCCGTGCCGTGCGAGACGCAGTCGACGTCGCCGCCGGCGGTGCCGCGCAGCGCGTCGAAGCCCTTGGCCACCCGGCCGCTCAACTGGGCGTGGTTGCCGTCGGAGCCGGAGTCGATGACCGCCACCCGCACCCTCGCGCCCGTGCTGAACGGCCACACCCGTTGCGGCGCGAGCCACTGCTGGTGCCACGGGGTCGCGCTGATGACCTGCCCCGGATCGCTCGGGTTGTCACAGACCGCCGGGGCCGCCACGGCCCGCGCCGGCGTGCCGAGGATGGTCGTGCCCGTCAGCGCCACCACCAGGGCAGCAGCGGACGTACGACGGCCGAGGGCCATTCCGCGCTCACCTCCAGTCTGCACGGCGTCGGTGCATCGTAGCGATCCTCGGAACTGGACCGGATACCCCGATGTCGCGCCGGTTCAGTATGGTCGACCTGTCACGCCGTCGGTCGGATCGCGGCGGCACGTGGACGTGCAGGGGGAGGACGCCATGGACACGCAGGCGATGCGCGCCCGGGCCGACGAGCTGATGGCCCAGTTCGAGCGGATGCGTTCGGGCGTGGGTGACCTCCAGCAACGACTCAAGGCCGTGAACGCCACCGTCACCTCCGACGACGGGTTCGTCACCGTCACCGTGGGCCCCCGAGGCCAGGTGGTCAAGGTGGAGTTCGACCCACGCATCTACCGGCGGCCGAACTCGAAGGAACTCTCCGCCACGGTCACCGACACGATCCGGCGGGCAACCGAGAAGGCGATGGCCGACGTCGAGGAGCTGTTGCGGCCCTTCGTGCCGGACAGCCAGTTCCAGGCGTACATGGACCACGACCTGGACGGCATCTTCCGTCAGCTGGACAGCGAACTTCCACGGGAGGACGACCGATGAGTGACCCGAACGAGACCTTCGTCAACCCCGACGGCGCGCGGGACGGCGGCCGTCGGCTCGGTGTCGCCGGCTCGACGCTGGCCAGCCGCTGGGCGCAGCACGCGGCCACCATCTCCTCGCTCAACGCCTCGGCCCCCTGGGGCACCGACGAGCCGGGCAAGGAGTTCAACAAGCACTACCTGGAGGGTAAGGACGCCCCCGCCACCAGCGTCCTCACCGGCGGCAAGACGATCGTCGACCTGGTCAAGGTGCTGGGTCCCGACGTGACCAGCGCCGTCGACGGCACCGTCGAGGTCGACGACATGGTCGACAAGTGGTTCGGCGGCGAGGACAAGTAACCTCCCACTCTCGGGCGGTCAGATCAGGGCAGAGAGGCACAACAGGTGGCGGTACCGAATCCCAAGGCCTCGCTCGGCGAGTACGCGTGGGTCTGGGACGCCATCTGCTGGGTCAGCGCCGGTGAGGCGTGGCCCACCGGCGACGAGGACCGGATGCGCGACCTCGCCGACGCGTGGAACGGCCTCGCCGAGACGATCAACGACGCTCTCGCCGACGCCGACCCGGCCGCCATGAAGATCCTCCAGAACTGGGGCGGCGGTGCCGGCGAGGCGTTCGGCCAGCTCTGGAACCAGCTCGGCGTCGATCCGGGCACCGGCCTGCCGTTGATCCAGGAGGCAGCGTCCGCCTTCGCCAGCGGCTGCGACAACGCGGCCATGGAAATCGAGTACGCGAAGCTGACGGTCCTCATCGCCGTGATGATCACCGTAATCGCGGTTTTCGTGGCGCTGCTGATGGCCTGGCTGGGTGGGGTGTCGGCCGGAGCGATCCCGGGCATCCTCGCCGCCGGCCGGCAGGCCGTGACGGTCGCGTTCCGGCGGCTGATCGCGCAGATGGGCCGGCAACTCCTCACCCGCGCCGGGATGCAGGCGGCCCTGCGCACCGTCGGCACCCAGATCACTCGGCGGGTCACCAGCGAGGCGCTACGCAACGCCGGGCGGCGGTTCGCCCTCGAACTCGCCGAGGAGGTCGGCGAGGAACTCATCATCGACATCGGCGCCCAGGCGTACCAGATGAACGCCGGCACGCGGACGGAGTGGGACGTCAAGCGTACCGCCACCGCGGGCATCGGCGGCGCCTACGGCGCGATCCTCGGCACCGGCCTGAACGCCGGCACCCGCTTCGCCCGCAACAACGTGGCGCCCCGGATGCCGGTCTCGTTCAGTCCCCCCGCGATGAACTTCCGGGGCGCCGGGGTCGTCCGCTGGGGTGGCAACTCGCTCGCCGCCGGCCTGCAGAACGCGGTCATCTCGCCAGCCGCCAGCGTTCTGGCCAACGCCACCATGACCGGGCAGTGGAACATGCCCGGGGCTGACGCGTTCCTCGGCGGCTTCGCCAGCGGTGCCGGTCGCGGCGGGGCCACGATGGCGGCCAGCAACCTCGGTAGCGGCATGGCGAACCTGCACAACCGGCTCGCCGGCTTCGACCCCGGCACCACGACGGGCATCGGTACCGGCACCACGACGGGCACCGGCACCGGGAACCCGACGGTCGGCGGGGCGAACCTCGGCAACCTCGGCAACGGCACGGGGACCGGCGCCGGCACGGGAACGGGCAGCGGTGCCGGCAGCGGCGGCGCGGGCTCGACCTCGGGTTCCGGTTCGGGCAGCGGGTCGGGTTCGGGGTCGGGTAGTGGCTCGGGTTCGGGCTCCGGTTCAGGGTCGGGCAGTGGGTCCGGCTCGGGTTCGGGTTCCGGTAGCAGCTCAGGCTCGGGGTCGGGCAGTGGGTCCGGCTCGGGCAGTGGGTCCGGCTCGGGCAGTGGGTCCGGCTCGGGCAGTGGGTCCGGCTCGGGCAGTGGGTCCGGCTCGGGCTCCGGTTCAGGGTCGGGCAGTGGGTCCGGTTCGGGTTCGGGCAGCGGTTCGAGCGGCAGCAGCCAGGGCGACGGGAGCGCCGACGCCGGCCCGAGCAACGCGCCGACCTCCGGGTCCGGATCGATCTCGCTCGCCCCACCGACGGCCGACGCCGGCGCCCCGCCGGCCGCGGACACGTCCGACACGTCGGCCACGGGCACGTCCGACACGTCGGCCACCAGCCAGGGCACCGATCCGGGCACGAGCGACGGTACGCCGGCCGCCGGTACCCCGGTCACCGCCGATGCGCCGGGCACTGGCCTGGTCACCGACCAGGGCTCCGCCGACGCCGGTACGGGCACGGGCTCCGACTCGATTTCCTCGACCACCGGCGGCATCCAGGACGGGTCGTCCACGACCAACGTCGGCAGTTCCGTGGGGCCGTCCTCCGAGTCCACCGTGGATGTTCCGCCGTCGCAGACCACCGACCACTCCGGGACGAGCGACACCACGTCGGACTCCGCGGCTGATCCGCTCGCCGGCGACCAGGCACCCGCGGTCGTACCTGGCACGACGGTGGGCACCTCCGTAGCCGGTGGACCTCCCGGCACCGTGCCGACGGCGCCGAGCAGCGGCGGCACCACCACGAACCCGGCCGTGGTCGGGTCGACGGCAGCGACGACCGCACAGCCCACTGCCACCACGAACGCTCCCGCCACGAACGCGTCGACCGCAAACGCCCCCACCACGAACACGTCGGCCACGAACGCGCCCACCACGAACGCGCCAGGCACGAACACGAGCAGCCAGACCGGGACGGGCACCCAGGCCGCGCCGGCGACCAACACCGGTACGAACACACAGCCGACCACCGGCCGCCCGACACCCACCGTCAACCCGACCACGGCGAACTCGGCGGGTTCCATTTCGCTGGGGCCCGCCACCACGCCGTCGACCAGCGCCCCGACGACGAGCACCGCGCCGGCCAGCGGCACCAACCAGGGCACCCCGAACCAGCCGGGCACCCCGGCGCAGCAGGGCACGACCAGCCAGCCCGACACCGGCCAGGCCAGCCCGTCCGGACGGCCGGAGGGGCGTACCCCGCTGGTCGGTGTCGGGCCCACGGACGTCGCCGCGGCGCCGGACGGCTCGACCCGCCCGGACGCCACGCCGGCCGTCCCCGACGCGACCGGGACCAACCCGTCGAGCACGCCGGACCCGTCGGCAGGCCCGGACGCCAACACCGACGCGACGACGGACCCGGCGGATGCAGTTCCGGCCCAGCGGACCTCCGCCGACGGCGTGGTGGTCGTCCCGGTGTCGACCGGCAACGGTCCGAACAGCGGCACTCCGACCGCGCCGAACGCCAACAACGGGACGGTCGACCCGACCACGCTGACCCGCTCCACCAGCCCGACCGGTCGCGGCACCTACAGCTGGCACCTCGACCCGATCACCGTCCCCGGCGACCCGAGCGGCCCGGACGCCGAGCGGATGCTCATCGAGGCGTCCCGGACGCTGGCCGAGACCGTCCGGACTGCGGTCAAGGCCAAGACGATCTCCAAGGGCAAGATGCCGGGCATGGCGGGCGCGCTGATGATGCCGAACGGCGACATCACCACCCACACCAGCATGAGGCCCGACAAGGGCACCACGCCGCCGACCCAGCCGGCGGTGCACCCGCTCGCTCAGGCTGCCCTCGGCCGGACCGCAGTCGCCTTGGGCAACAGGACTGGCGCCGGCCACGGTCAGTGCGCTGAGGTCGCGCTGGTATCGGATCAGCTCTACCGGCTTGAACAGCAGTGGCGAACGGTTGGCGAGCCAGGGACCTTCGAGCAGTACGCCCTGGACGCCTTCCAAGGGTCGAAGATCGTCACGCACCAGGTCGCCACCGGCTTCGATGACACTGGGGTTCGGTACGACCTGGGCCACTACCGGTCCCCGTGCCGTTCCTGCACGCACTTCCTGCCGCAGTTCAACGTCGATCCGATCACGGATCCGGACAGGTCGCCGTCGGTCTACCAGCCGCCGGTGCCCGGGGTGGTCGGCAACGGGCGACCGCTGAGCGACTCCCGTCCGTACGGGGATCCGCAGGGCCTGGTGCCACCGGACCAGGCCGACCAGCAGGCACTGGACGATGCCGTGCCCCGCAACCCGGACACCGGCCGGCCGGAGGTGCACCCTGACCCCCGCGTGGGCAACTGGGCGGGTCTGGTCAACGACGGGGGCCCGACGGTCCCCGGCCGGGACCGGAACTGCGCCGACGCCGGTCTATCCTTCCTGTCCACCTGGTTCGGTCGGCCGGAGGTGGCAGCGGCCACGGCGGACGCGACGACCGTCGAGCGCAACAGCACTGCCCGGCAGGAACAGGCGTTGCGCACCACCTTCAGCCACCGCGGCACCGGCACGTCCGGACTGGCCGAGATCGCCGCCGCTCTTCAGGACGCCGGCCACGGCTCGGCTGCCCTGATCATCACCACCTCCACGGACTCCAGCGGCCGGGCGCACACCTGGAACGCGGTGAACCACCACGGGACGATCGTGTGGGTCGACGTCCAGGCGCGGACGGTCTCCGACACCGGCCCGATCTACAGCGCCGGTGTCGACAACGTCTGGTCCATCACGCTCGATGCCCAAGGTGACCCGATCACGCCGGGCGTCACCCGGACCGACACGGACGCCCCGACCGCCGGACCGGACCCGGTGCCGCCACACTCCACCGCACCAGCGGATCAGAACTCCGAGATGAGCGCCGGCGACCCCACGGCCGCCCAGGAGCAGTCGGGCGCCGCAGAGAGCGACTACCTGGGCGAGCTGTCGGGCACCGAACGGGCAACGCTGCTCGACGCCGTCGCCGCGGCCCAGCAGGACGCCGACCAGATCCTCGCCGAACTGCAGGGCGTCGCCGCCGACGTCAACGCGCAGCTCGGGCTGACCGGCGAGGACGCGCTGCGGACGCTGGGCGAGGAACACCGGGTCAAGGGCGCGGAATCGCTGGCCCGCAAGTTCCGCACCGAGCTGGCGCCGATGGGCTATGACCTGGACAGCGCGCTGCAAACCGTCAACGACGTCGTGCGTTTCTCGGTTCGCGGCCCGGAGTCCGAGGCGTACGGGCCGGCCGTCGACCAACTGCTCAGCACGCTGGAAGCCAGCGGCTACCAGGTCACCGACCTGAAGAACTTCTGGCATTCCGGTAACCGGTTCTTCGGGCTGAACTGCACGCTGGTGTCCCCGAACGGCCGTACCTTCGAACTGCAGTTCCCGACAGCGACCAGCTACGCCATCGGTAAGCAGACCCACGTCCCGTACGAGGTGATGCGGGATCCCGCCTCGCCCGTCGTCGCGCAGGTCCACGCGTACCTCGACATCTTGGCGATCAACAAGGCGAACGGTGCGGCGGCGGCCATGCCCGGGGGCATGGACAGTCGGCCGGAGCGATTCGGTACGCCGAAGGACACCAGCTTCGCGGCCTGGGCTGCCAAGCCGGCCCAGGCGGATCTCTTGCAGGAGTACGCCGCCGAGTTGGCCGCGCAGGGCCGTACGTTCCAGGAAGCCCTCGCCGAGCGAGGGTTGGACGCCTCCGACCTGCCCGGCTTCGATCCCGCCTCTCTGGGGAGCACAGATGGCCGAACCCAACTTCCGATACCACCTGTTGTTCCGCCCGGACAATCCGGAAGTGCCGGTCAACGTGATCGCGCTGCTCCGGAGCAGCGGACCGACCCAGGCCGTCATCTGGGATCGGCCGACCAAAACGTGGAACTTCCGACCGGACGTGGCGACGGCGATCCTGTACGCGAATCCGGAGCGTCATCTGACCCGAGCGGTCGACCGGGCCACGGCGGAACGGGAGACGGCCCACTTCACGACGGTTCCGCTGCCGACGGAAGCGGAGTTGACGGAGATCTGCCGCCAGGCGACCTGACCGTCAACGACCCGGCGGCCGAGGAGACGGCCGACACGTCGACCGAGGAGACGGCCGGCGAGCAGACCGTCGAGGAGCCGCCCGGGGACGACGACCAGGCCCAGGGCTACCCGGACATGCAGGGCTGGCCGATGCCGGACACCCGGCGTTTCGGGCCGGACGAGCTGGCGCCGCTGGAGGATCCCCAGTTCCAGGACGATGTCGCCGACAGCCTCTGGACCCCCGACGGGTACGCCGTCTTCGCGGATCCGTCCACCCACCCGTACGGCCAGCTGATCAACGACGGTGGGTCGGGCCAGCCCGGCCGGAGCAACAACTGCATCGACTGCTCCCTGGCGGCGCTGGCCAGCTTCTTCGGCGATCCGCAGGTGGCCCTGCCGCGCTGGCCGGACCAGCTCGAGGACGGCTCTGTCGACACCGCGACCGGCGAACTGGACGGCTTCGGCCGGGTGCAGAGCTGGATCGGCGGCGAGTGGACCGGCGACAGCGACGCGCTGCCGTCCACTCCCACCGAACGCGCTGCGGCGGTGACCGAGCGGTACCAGCAGCTCTACCAGCGAATCCACGACGCCGGTCCGGGGTCGGCCGCGGTCGTCGTCGTCGAGTGGCTCGCCTTCGACGAGAACACCGGCGAGCCCCAGCTCGACGAGGACGGCAACGTGCGCGGGGCCGCGCAACACGCCTTCCTGATCGTCTACCCCGAGGGCGCGGACGGGCCGGTCTGGTGGGACCCGCAGCAGGGCGACACCATCTCGGACGTGCTGCCCGGCGACTATGTTGATGGGACGTACGACCTGTGGTCGATGGAGGTGCAGCCGAGCGATGCCGATGACCAGGGAGGAAGCCCGGCAACTGATGACCCGCCTGCTGGGGACCAGCAACCCGGTGGCGGTGTTCCCGTTCGAGTTCGGCTGGGCGGCCCAGGAGACGCTCTCTCCGCAGGAGCGGGCGCAGGGCAGGCATCTGGGCCAGGGGGTCTTCATCATCGACGAGACGGGAGTGGTGACGGCCCATCCCAGCCTGCCGCCACCCCTGGTGATCAAGCGGTACGCGGCGGCACGCCGGCAGGGCCGGGTGACCGGGCGGCAGGTGTGGCCGAAGGTGGACCAACCGGACTGACCTCAACCGACGTCGACCTCGACGCCGACACGACCGCACCGGGCGTCGACACCGACACGACCGCACCGGGCGTCGACACCGACACCGACCACACCGCGCAGCCGGCGACCCCGGGCAACAGCGACACGTCCACCGACGGCAGCGTGCCGACGAGCGAACCGATCACCGCGAGCGCACTGCCCGGCACGGCCTTCCACGGCGAGGGACGGGCGCAGGCCGATCCGGACGCCGTCCTCGACCAGGCGCGGGCCGCGCTGCCCGGTGTGGCCGCCCACGCCGGCGTGCAGGCCGTGACCGCCCTGACCGACGGGACGTACCAGGTCACCCGCGCCGACGGCAGTCAGTTCAACCTCCGGGTGACCAGCGGGCCGGTCGCCGACCATGCGGCCGCCAGCAGCGTGTTCGACACCGACGGTACGGCCGTGGTGACGGTCTCCGACCGGGCTGCCGACGCGGTGATCGGGCGTGCGCTGGCGCACGAGGTTGCCGAGCTGTCCGCCCTCGGGCAGCCGTTGGCGGAGGGCGCGTCGGTCGTCACGCCGCTCACCCGCGCCGACGTGGCCGAGCTGGTGACGGCCGCGCACCAGGTCCGGACCGCGGACAAGTGGTCCCGGTCGGCTGCGCGACGCGAGCTGGCCGCCATCGTGGACCGGCTGGGCCTGCGTGACGGCATGCTCGGCGCCGAGCAGCGAGTCGCGGCCCTGCCCGCCGAGGCGCGGGCCGCGCTGGCCGACGCGACCAGCCAGCGTTCGGCCCGGACGAGCGAGCGCTCCCGGCTGCGCGCCGACCGCCGCGCCGCCGAGGCGGAATCGAATGCCCGCCCCCTCGGTCTGCCCCGGATGCGGACGTACCTGGTCACGCATCTCACCGTGAACTCTCTCCTGGCCGCGCTGGCGGCGAAGCTCACCCTGGACGCCGGCGGCCGGCCGGAGGTCGCCCTGATGCTGGGCGCCGGCGCGCTCGTCGGGGCGATCGCCACCGGACCGGCGAAGTGGCTGGCCAAGCGGGCCGGCCTGGTTGCCGAGGACCGGCGGGCGCGGTACGACGCCCGTCAGGACGCCCGCAGCGCCGCGGAGACGGACACCACCACCGGGGAGGCGCTCGCCGCCCGCACCGGCGACGCGACCTCGGCGCTTCAGGAGCTGGGCGAGGCGGTGACCGGGCTCGGCGAGCAGGCCGCGGCCGTCCAGGAGCAGCTGCGCCAGAACGAGCGCCGGCACCGGCTGATGGGCCGGCCCCGCCGGTTCGGGCCGGTCGGCGGGGACCCTTCGGCGGCGACCGGCCGCGGCCCCGGCAGCGGTACGCCGACGTCGACCGACGGCCAGAGTGGTCCGCCCGTCGTCGGGTTGACCCCGCACGAACATGGGCGGCTCGCCGAGTTGCGCAGTCTCGTCGCCCGTCACGACGGGGCGCGGCCGTGGTCCCGGCTCAGCACGGGCCGGGAGATCCGGGCGCTGCTCGACAACCTCGGGCTGCGGCAGGGAACGCCGGGTGCGAACCAGCGCCGGGACCTGCTGCCGGCCGACGTGCGGCCGCTCGTCGACCGGTTCGGCGACTCGCGGACGACCGCGGTCCGGGAGCGGGCCCGGGTCGTCATCGGCCGCCAACCGGCCGACGGGCAGCGGCCGGGCAAGGTCGCGCCCTGGTGGATCTCGGTGGCGGAGACCGCGCCGAACCTGCTGACGGCCGCCACGATCGCGGGGGTCGGTGACCTCCTCGGCCAGCTGAAGTTCGGCTGGTTCGGCATCGCGGGCGCGCTGGCCGCAGCGGCGACCGGCGCGGCGGTCGACCCGGTGATCTCCCGCAAGGAGGCCGCCGCCAAGGACGCCCGGGACACCTGGGACGCGGAACACCCGGCGCTGCCGGCGGAGGCGCTGCTGTCCCAGGCGGCCGAGGCGCTCGCCGACCCGATCGGCGCAGTGGCCGACCGCGCCGCGACCGCCGCCCGACGGACGGCCGACCTGGAGCAGCGCCTGGCCGACCTGGAGCGCCGACTCGCCGAGTCGCAGCGCCGCAACGGCCTCGCCGACTCGTTCCGCCGCCTGCTCTTCGGCGACCCGGCCTGGGCGGGGCTGGCCGCGCCGGACGTCACGACGACCCCCGGGCCCCGCGCGTCGACCGACCCGGCGACGTCAACCGACCCGGCGACGTCAACCGATCCGGCGACGTCAACCGATCCGGCGACGTCGACCGACCCGGCGACGTCAACCGATCCGGCGACGTCGACCGACCCGGCCGCAGCCGGGTCCCGCGACCCGCGCGACACGGCCTCGCTGCGACGGCTTGCCGAGCTTGCCGCGCGGCACGAGTCCGCGGGCCTGCTGGCCCGCCCGTCGGTGGCCCGGCAGCTGCGGGTCCTGGTCGACCAGCTCGGTCTGCGGGAGGGCACGCCGGGCGCGGATCAGCGCCGTGAGCTGCTGCCGGCGGAGCTGCGGCCGGTGGTCGAGCGGCACGGGCGTCCGGGCCTGGCCGACCGGGCGGCACGGCTGCTCACCCGCCCGCCGGCACAGGCGACGGACAGCGCCCAACGGCCGAGCAACGTGCCGAGCATCGGGGTCTACGCGGTCGAGCAGACGCCCGGCCCGTTGGTTCAGGCCGGGACGACGGTCGGGGTGGCCAAGGTCCTCCAGGTCGCCGCCGGGGCCGGGCCGGTCGGCATGCTGGCCGGTGGGCTCGTCGGTCCGCTCCGCGACCTGCTGCTCAAGCGCGTCGAGGCCCGGATCAAGGACGCCCGCCGGACCTGGGACCTGGCCAACCCCAACCCGGCGACGGACCCGACGTCACGGGTGGAGGGGCTCGCCGGCCCGTCGGCGACGGCCGTGACCGACGCCGCCCGGCAGCTCGACGCGGCTTCGCGGCGCCTCGACGACATCAACGCGACCATGGACCGGCTGGCGCAGAGGCACACCGCCTCGGCCGGGTCGACCGAGACCTCGACCACGCCCGGTAGCACGACCACGCCCGACCCGGCCGCCGGCGCGCCGGATCCGGCAGCCACACCGGACCCGGCAGCCGCACCGGACCAGGGCGGGACGCCCGATGCGACCGGTCCGGAACGGTTGAGCAGGGCCGACGCCTGGGAGTTGCAGACGGCCGCGCACCAGGTGCGTACCGCTGATCCCGTCTCCCTGAAGCCGGCCCTGCGCGAACTGCACGCGGTGATCGACCGGCTGGGTCTGCGGGATGGCATGCTCGGGGCGCCGGACCGGATCGCGCAGCTGCCCCCCGAGGCCCAGCAGGTGGTCGCGGAGTTCGGCGGCGACCGCGCCGGCCGGACGCGGCAGCTCCGCACGCTCCGGGCCGAACGGCGGGCCGCCGAGGACGCCCGTCCACCGGGCATTCCCCGCCTGCGCACCTACCTCGTGTCGAGTGTGCTGACCACCGGGGCGACCGCCGCCGCGGCGACCGCGGTCGCCGTCGCGGTGGCCAGTCCGCTGGCGCCGGTGATCCCCATCGCCGCGGTGGCCGCCGCGCCGGTGATCGGGGTGGCGAAGTGGCACGCCAAGCGGCAGGGCCTCGCCGCCGACGACGTGCGCAGCCGGTTCGACGCGCGCAGCGACGCCCGGGCCGCCGCCGACCGGGTGGACCAGGTCGTTGACCGGCTGAACGAGCCGATCGCCGAGCTGGAGCGGGCCGCCGACCGGCTCGAGGGCCGCCTGAGCGCCGCCGAGTCGACCACCGGCCGGCTGGCCGAGCGGCTGGCGGAGACGCACCGCCGCACCGGTCTGCTCTCCCGCCTCTTCGGCACCGTCGGCAGCGGCCGGACGGACCCGGCCGCGACCGGTCCGGAGAACGGCACCGGCCCGGCGGCCGGCCCGAACCCGGAGGGCAGCGGCGACCCGGACAACGGCGCCGACCCTGGGCGGATCACGGCGGCGGCGGTACCGAACTCGGGTTTCCACGGTCTGGGGCGGCCGGCGGCCGACCCGGCCGCGGTGCTGGACCTCGCCCGGGCCGCGTTGCCGCAGGTGGCCCCGTACGCCGGGGTGGACGAGGTCGCGGCGGTCGCGCCGGACCGCTTCGAGGTGCGCGCAGCCGGCCTGTTCCCGCTGCGGGTGGAGCTGACCGTCGGCCCGCTGACCGACGGGGTGGTGGCCCAGTCGACGCGCAATCCGGACGGGTCGTTCACGGTGACCGTCTCGGACCGGGCCGTGGACGGCGTCATCGCCCGGGCGCTCGCGCACGAGGTCGCGGAGCTGGTGGCGCTGCACGAGTCCGGGCAGGCCCTGGTCGGACCGCTCGACCCGGGCAACGTCGACGGGCTGATCGACCCGGCCGGCCTCACCGCGCACGACCGGGGCCGGATGGCCGAGATCCGCCTGCTCGCCGCCGAGTACGAGGCCGGCGACCAGGCCACCAGGCTCGCCGTACGCGCCGAGATCGACGCCCTCGTCGACCACCTCGGCCTGCGGGTGGGCGATTTCGCCGCACCCGCGCGGTGGGCCGCCATCCCGCGGGACGTGTTCACGCACCTGGTGCGCCTGAGCGTGCCGTCGGTGACGCCCGAGTCGGTCACCCAGGTGCTGCAGGGCGGCCCGGCGCTCACCGACGTCGAGCGGTTCCGGATGATCGACTATCGGGCCCGACTCGCCCCGGACTTCCAGGTGCCGTCGACCACCGAACTCGACGCGCGGCTGCGCGAGCTGGCGATGCAGGGCGAGCAGGCCCAGAGCAGCCTGCCGCGGATGCCCGCGTACGCCGGGCAGATCATCGCCATGCCGCCGGCTCACCTGGACCTCATCCGACAGGTGGATCCGCAGCTCGCCGACCGGATCGCCGCCGAGGGCGTGTACGTCGACCTGACCGGCCAGTTCGACCTGCGACCGTACGCGGTGGACAGCCAGCCCGAGATCGACCTGGGTGACGCGCGGCCGGCGTTCGACCTGGGTACGCCGGCCGGCAGGCAGGCCCTGCTGGTCGAGGACCGGGTCCGGGCACGCGCCGCGCTACGTGGTCTCGCCGGTGGCCAGCCGGTCCCCCTGCTCGCCACCCACGACTTCCACTACCTGGGCGCGGGCCGGGTGATGGGCCTGGTGCCGGACGCGCTGACCCAGGTGCTGCACGGGTTCAGCCCGATCGCCGAGGCGACGACCGGGGAGACCACCGCCACCGCCTCCGGCCCCGCGGAGACCGCCGCGGTCGCCGACCGGGTCACCCTGCCGGCCGCCGAGGCGGGCACCCCGGCCGTGGCGTACGGGCAGGCGCTCGACAGCCAGAACGGCCAGCCGCCGCCGCTTTTCGACGGGCCGCCCAAGCGCGAGGACGTGCAGCAGGGCATGCTCGGCGACTGCGGCATGATCGCGGTGATCGGCGCGGTGGCCGGCCACCTGCCCGCCGCACTCGCCGACCTGTTCCACGTCAACCCCGACGGAACGGTGGACGTGCTGCTGCACGAGAGCAGCCTGCCCGGCCGGTCGGTGACGCCGACCGGGCGGCGGCTGCGGATCACCGTGCAGCCGGACGTACCGCTGCGACCCGGCCCGGACGGCCGGACGGCCTACGCGGACCAGTCGTCGGTGGGCGTGGCCTGGGCCTCGCTGCTGGAGAAGGCGATCGCCGCGATCGACCGGACCTGGACGCAGGAACGCCACGACCAGTGGCAGCAGCAGTGGACCAACCGACCCGGCGTGGCCGACACCCAGGCCGCCCCGCTCGGCTACGCGCGGCTGAACAACGGCAGCTCGCGACTGGTGCAGGCGGAGCTGCTCACCCAGCTGACCGGCCTGCCGACGTCGGTGGACCAGCTGGACACCGCGCCCGGTCAGGAGGCGGTCGCCGAGGCCCGGCTGGCGGAACTGCTGGCCGCCGGCAGTCCGGTGATCACCGGCACCCGGCCGGCGTCGGCGTACCAGACCGCGACGCTTCCGCACGGTCTGTACGCCGGGCACGCCTACGAGGTGGTCGGCGTCGCCAACGGTCAGGTGCAGCTGCGTAACCCGTGGAACAGCAGCCACCCCACGCCGATGTCGGTGCGCGCCTTCCTCGACCTGATGAGCCCCTGGTACGCGCACGTCGAGCTGGCCCGTACCACTACCACCGCGGTGCCGAACTCGTCGTTCGACGGGCTCGGTCGGCCGACGGCTGACGCCGCGGCGGTGGTGGACGCGGCCCGGGCCGCGCTGCCCACGGTGGCTGGCGCTGCGCGGGCGGACCAGATCGTCGCGGTCACCCCGGACCGGTTCGAGGTGCGGGTGGCCGGCCTGGACCCGCTGTCGCTGAACGTGGCGGCCGGCCCGCTCGCCGACGGCGTGGTGGCCCAGACGGTGCGGAACCTGGACGGCTCGTTCACGCTCACCGTGTCGGACCGGGCGACTGACGCCGCGGTCACCCGGGCGCTGGCGCACGAGGTGGCGGAGCTGGTGGCGCTGCACGAGTCCGGCCAGGCTCTGGTCGGTCAGCTGGACGCCGACCACCGCGACGGGCCGATCGACCCGGCCGGTCTGACCGCGCAGGACCACGGCCGGCTGGCGGAGCTGCGGATCCTGGCCGCGTCGTACGCGGGCGCGGATCCGGCGACCCGGCTCACCCTCCGGGCCGAGATCGACGCCCTGGTCGACCATCTCGGGCTGCGCCTGGGCACCCCGGACGCGCCCGCCCGCTGGGGCGTCCTCCCCGGCGACGTGGCCACCCACCTGATGCAGTTGAGCGTGCCGCTGGTGACTCCGGAGTCGATCACCGATGTGCTCGGCGGCATCCCGGCGAGCACCGTCGAGCGCTTCCGCGCGATCGACTACGGGGCCCGGCTGGCTACGGGCTCCCAGGTGCCCTCGGCCGCCGAGGTGGATGCCCGGCTGCGTGAGCTGGCCGTCCAGGGTGAGCAGGCGCAGTCCAGCCTGCCCCGGATGCCGGCCTGCGCCGGGCAGATCATCGCCATGCCGCCGGCTCAGCTGGACCTGATCCGGCAGGTGGATCCGCAGCTCGCCGACCGGATCGCCGCCGAGGGCGTGTACGTCGACCTGACCGGCCGGTTCGACCTGCGCCCGTACGTGCTCGACCGCGCGCCGGAGTTCTGGCTGGCGGAGTCGCGGTCGGCCTTCGACCTGGGCACGGAGGCGGGGCGCCAGTCGCTGCTGGCCGAGGACCGGGTTCGCGCCCGGGTCGCGTTCCGGGCCGAGTACGGCGCGAACCCCGCCGCCATGGCGGTGCTGAACACGCACGACTTCCACTACCTGACCAACGCCCGGGTGCTGGCCCTGGTGCCGGACGTACTCACCCGCGCGCTGCGCGCGTCGGTGCCCGGCGCACCGCCAGTGGACGTGGAGGTCGACGCGACCGTCACGGCCGGCGAGACCGTGGTGGTCGCCGACCGGGTCACGCTGCCGGCCGCGGAGCCGGGCCAGCCCGTCCCCGAGTACGGCCGGGCACACCACGCGCAGACCGGCCAGACCGTTCCGACCTTCGACGGGCCGCCCCGCCGGGAGCAGGTGCGGCAGGGCATGCTCGGCGACTGCGGGATGCTGGCCAGCATGGCCGCCGTCGCCGCCCACCGTCCGGACGCCATCGCCGGGCTGTTCCAGCCCAATCCGGACGGCACGGTCGACGTGCTGCTGCACGAAAGTGCCCTGCTCGGGGACTCGATCAACCCGACGGGCCGGCGACTGCGGATCACTGTGCACCCGGACGTGCCGCTTCGCCCTGGCTACAACGGTGCGACCGCCTACGCTGATCAGTCGGTGAACGGCAGCTCCTGGGCGTCGCTGTTGGAGAAGGCGCTCGCGGCGGTCGACCGCACCTGGAGCACCGAACGGCACGAGCAGTGGCAGCGCGACTGGCGGTCGTGGCACAGCCCGAAGGATCCGCACGTGGCCGCGCCGACCGGCTACGCCCGGCTGGACGTCGGCAGCACCCCGCGGATGCAGGCCGAGCTGCTCACCCAGCTCACCGGAGTGCCGAGTCGCGCCGAACAGTTCGACACGACGCCGGGGCGGGAGGCAGCCGTCGAAGCCCGGCTGGCCGCACTGCTGGCCGCCGGCAGCCCGGTGATCACCGGCACCAAGTCGGAAACGGAATACCCCGCATCGATCCGTAAGAAGCTTCCGCACGGGCTCTACGCCGGTCACGCCTACGAGGTGGTCGCGGTCGGCAACGGTCAGGTGCAGCTGCGCAATCCGTGGAACAGGGACCACCCGACGCCGATGACCGTGCGGGAATTCCTCGACCTGATGAGCAGGGGCTTTGCCCACCTGGAGCCGCAGCCGACTCCGCCGCCACCGATGGCAGGTCCGCCAGCGGCACCGCCGGCCGTCCCCACGCCGCCGATCGCCACGTCGGACCCGCACACCTTGGGCCGCACCGATCTGGAGGACGAGCGCTACGCCCTCGTCTACTACGCCCTGCTGGCCACCAACGGTACGGTGAGTGGCCTGGGAGTGGTCGAGTCGTCTGAGCGGGGGCAGCGCTCGGCCCACTGGACGGCGGGCGGGGCACCGCCCGGTCCGGGGGGCTCACTGCCGGTCGGCCGGGCGGAGGCCGAGCGGATCGCCCGGGAGGTGCTCGGCTTCTCGCTGCCCGACGAGGCGACGCTGCACGACATGCTGAACGGGTGACCGTGCCGAGAAGAGAGCTGGGAGGAGAGCCGTTGCGCTCCTACACGGACGTCATGTCCATCCGCAACAACGTGCCGTCGGACATCGGGCCGGCCCGGCTCGGCGTTCGGTGGATCAACGAGGGCCCTCCGGTCCGGTGCGAAATCGCCGTCATGCCCCACTGGAGCGAGGAATCCCCCCACTACGAGGTCGCTCTCGGCGAGACCTTCCCGGTGGGCGACGAGACCTGGCGCTTCGCGGACGTCGACATGAAGAGCGCGGACGAGTGGCGGGTGATCGTCCGTCGGGTCGACGAGAACGAGGTGATGACGCCACCAACCGGCCACGTCTGGAAGTCCGCCCGGCTGCGGCCCTACGGTCAGCTCGACGAAGCGCAGCTACAAGCAGTGGAGGCCGAACTCGGCATCTCGTTGCCGCCGAGCTACCGCGACTGGCTGCGTGACAACAACGGGGCACAGCCCGAGGTCGAGCACCACGTCCCCGGCCTGCCCTTCAGCATGTTGCCGGAACGTCCCCTGCTCGGCGTTCACCCCCAGTACCCGCCGTTCGACCTGGTGCACGCTCAGCGCGTACACCGGGATCCCTGGCTGTCGCCGACCTGGCTGGTCATCGCGAACCTCTCCGGCGGTCTGCTGGTGCTCTCGCTGCGGCCGCGCGACATGGCGGAGGAGGGCGTGTACTTCCTGCCGGAGTCCGGCCTGGGCGGGGCGATCGGTCCTGAGGGTGCCGCCGGGCGCGAGCGGCACCTGGTTCCGGTGGCCCGCTCGTTCGGGCACTTCCTTGGCAAGCTGACTCCGATCGACCTGTCCGACCTGCCGCCGGCGCAGATCATCCGGCCCGGCGAGCCCGGCCACTCCCAGCATGACGACCAGCCGTGGTGGGCCACGCGACCTGAGGATCAGCAGCGATGACGACGACACACACCGCGCAGGCCCTGCTGCTGCCGGTCGGGCAGTTCTTCGGCACCTTTCACCCGGTGGCCGGTTCGACCGAGCGCTACCACCGGGTCCGCCTCGGCGACGAGGTGTGGGAGCTGGACGACCAGCGCTTCACCCTGTGGGCGCTGGCGCACGGCGCCGGCGACCAACCGGCCGAGCAGCCCTGGACCCTGCCCGCGGTACGCGACGCGGCCGCCGCGCAACTGCCCGGTGTCGACAGCGCCCCGCTGCTGCACGGGCTGCTGGCTGAAGGGCTCGCCGTCGAGGTCGCCCCCGATGCCGGCGAGGCGGTGGAGTTCGCTCGTCGGCACCGGGTCGGCGCCCGGATGCTCGGGCTGGGCAACAGCGCCGAAAAGCCCTGGCTCTGGTCGATCGGCTTCTACGAGCACCCGGTGGTGAGCGTCACCCGCACCGTCTACGACCTCTGGGAACGGTGCCCGTCCGGGGAGAGCCTCTGGACGATGTGCCGGGCCCTCGCCGACGAGGAGCGGGAGGCCGGCGGCACCGACCCGGACCTGGTCGACCCGGAACGGCTGCTCACCGCGTTCCTCCGTACCGCCCACCTGCTGCTCGCGGCCAGCGTCGTCTACCTGGAGCCGCTGCCGTGACCGATACGACGAGGAACCCCGAGATGGCCGATCCGCTGATCCTGCCGGTAGGGCGCTACACCGGGGAGTTTCACCCGGCCGTGGGCGCTCCGGTGAAGTACTACTCGCTGAGCATCGGCCGTCTCTCGGTGACCCTGGAGGACCCGCAGGCCTTCGCGGTCTGGGCCGCGGCGCACCGCCCGGTGGACCGGCCCGACGCCACCTGGGACCGGGCCGCCGTGACCGATGCCGCCAGGCAGCTCGGCGTGGCCGACCCGGACCGCTTCGTCGCGGAGTTCCTGGAGGACGGCCTGCTGGTGGAGATCACGCCGGACGCGCCGGACGTGGTGGACTTCGCCCGCGCGCATCGGGTGCTCCCACTCATGGTGTCGCTGGGCAACACCCCCGACGACCCGCTGCGCTACGGCATCGGCCTCTTCGGCACCGCGCCGGTGTTGCGGCTGCCGGCGTTGGTGCACGACGTGTGGCAGTGGAGCAGTGTGGGCGCCAGCCTCTGGGACGTCTGTCAGGTCTTCGCCGACGCCGGCGCGCGGGCCGAGGTGGTGGACACCCGCGAGCACGACCCCCGGCACGTGCTGCGCGAGTTCCTGGCCGCCCTCCCCCTGCTGGTCGGCGCGAACGCCGCCTGTCTCGACGAGGCCCGCCGGTGAGGATCGCCGCACCCGGGACCTGGCGGGCCTGAGAACCGACCGCACTGGACGGCATCGCTGCCGGAAGGGCTCGGCGTGACGCGGCCGGCATCCCGGCCGCGGGTCGCGCCGGTGCCGTGGGGGGGTTGTCGAGGACGACGCGGCGTTCGCTCAGACGGCCTGCGGCAGCATCCCGGCGTACGTGTCGCGGACCGCGGCCAGCCGGCCGCGCCGGAAGCGGCCCGGCTCCCGCCGGCGCAGGTCGCGTCCCCACTCGCTGGTGCAGGCTGCGGCGGGCACCACGTCCTCGCCGGGCGGGATGAACTTGAGCACCTCGTCCAGCGCCGCGACGGCCCGGATCAGCGTGGCCCGGGCCCGCTGCCCCGCGTCCCCGTCCGCCGGCACCGACCTGGCGTACGTGTCGGCCACCCGGAGCCACTCGCCGGGATCGAGCAGCTGCGACGGCTCGTCCCCGCCGTAGCGGAAGCCACCGGCGGGGGCCACGGCGGGCTCGGCCGGCAGCCGGAAGGTGAATTCGCGCGGCTGGCCGCAGGTGGGGCAGGCACCGGTGTAGCGGGCGGCCAGGTCGCCGTCCTCGAGCGCCACGACCGCGCTCTGCCGGGCGAACCGCGTCTCCCCGCAGGGGCAGGGCCGCAGGTCCATGTAGAGGTGCGCCTCCGCGCTCGTACGGCTGGGGGGCAGGATCATGCGCTCCACCGTACCGATCCTCCGCCCTCCCCGGCGCTCCGGTGCCGCCGACGCGAGCCGACGCGGCGGATCGGCCGTACCGTCGCTCAGGCTGGCGCGGCCACGGCCCGGCGGCACCGCTCCGCTCTCCGTCGCACCGGGCTGTACGCGCTGGTCAGGCGGCAGCAGGCCACCACCGCGACCGGGCCGCGACACCAGGACCGCCAGTGAGCCCGTGACCGTACGCCCCGAGGCCGGGACGCACGGGCGCCCACAGCACCGGGCGGGTCACGCCGGCTGAGCACTCGCCCCCGCTGACGAGCGGCGTCGCCACCCGGCTGCCGGACGAAGACCGCTGCGCCCTCAGACCACAGTTTCTGAGCGGGCGGGACAGAGCCGGCCCGCCGTCCCGGGCGCGGTACCCGCGCCGTCCGCTCTGGAGTAGCCGCGGTCCTGCCCGGCACCACCGTCGTCGGACCGGAGCCGCGTCGGCGATTGCGTCAGTTCCACGCCTTGGCGTTGCTCATCTCGGTGCTGACGTGGTTCTCGCGCGCAGCACTGGTCCGGCGTCGGTCGCCCCACGCGGTCGGATCAGGACCGTGACCGGGACTTGTCCCGCAACATCCACGGTGTCAGGGCAAGCATCCCGGCCAGCAGCGCGGCCGGGATCCAGTTCACCGGCTCGTCCAACCCGGCGACGACGAAAACCGGCAGCATCAGCCCGGCCCCGGCCAGGACGAGCACGTGGAACGCCCGCTTCAGCGCGACCGAGGGGCGGAGCCGCTCGTACATGCCGAGCAGGAGGCCCACCGTCACCGCCAGGAGTGACGCCACGAAGAGCCACGACATCCACATCATCAGCGCAACCTAACGTCACTTGTTTCCGGTGGCTTCCGGTAGAACTGCAAGCCCGCACCCAGTCAATCATGATGTCGGTGATCTGCGGGTCGGCCCCGGCCGCGGCCCGGCCCGGCCGCGAGTCCGAGAGGAAGGCGAACGTGCTGTTGCCGCGGGCCGGGACAGCGGGAAAGACAGCCGCCGCCGCTCCCGCCGGACGGGACAGCGTCCACTCCGGACAACGTGGTGGCGGTCACCCGGTCCGATGCCGCCGCCGCGCTGCGCCGGCCGCGCACGGGCGATAGGTTGGACGGGTGCCGTCCGTAGCGTCCACCGACCCGTTCTGGTCGGCCACGCTGCGTTTACTGCGCGAGCTGACCCGACTGGCCGTCGCCGCGCTGGTGCTCGCCGTCGGCCTCGGCGGCGTGACCACCGCACCGGCTCCGTCTGTCCCCACCCTCGGCCCGGCCGCGAGCGCACCCGTCGCCGCGGGCGCACCCGTCGCCGCGAACGCACCGGTCGCCGCGAACGCGCCGGTCGACCGGCCGCTGCCGCGCCGGGAGCCTGCTGCCGAGCGGACGGTCGACGCGGCCACCCCGCCGGCCGTCCGCCGGGCCGAGAACCCGGTCGCGTCGATCGTCCGCCTGGACGTGCCGACCCGCGACCCCGGTCGGGGCGTCCCCACCCGGCGCGGTCCGCCGACCGCCTGACCCGTCGGCCACGTCCCGAGGCGATCGGCCGCTGCGGCGGACCTCCTCCCGCCGCACGAGGCCGTCCGACCGGGCCGCCTTTCGGCACTCCGGCCGCCACGGCTCCGGCCCGCCTACCGCGTGGGGCGGCACGCCGCCCCGGCCGTACCCGCCTCGACACCGGTCCCGCCCGTTCCCGGCCCGCCCGAGACGACCACCTGCCGCGGTACGCCGCAAGCGTCCACGATGCCCACCCGCCCGTCCGCCGGGCACGACCAACGTCGATTTCCGCCGATCGACCGCGAGGTGCTGACCATGCAAACCGTGCTCTCCTCCGTCCTGCTCGATGTGCCGCGGGCCGCCGTGATCTGGCTGAGCCTGCTCGGCGTCGTCGCCGTCACCGTCGCCGGCCTGTTGCTGCGGCCGGGCCGGCTCCGCTTCGACGCGGGGGTCCTGATCCGCCGCGCGGCGATGCCTAGCGAGCTGGAACGGGCCGAGGAGCAGCGCGAACGGTCCCGGTACGCGGAGGAGGTCGCGGTGGCCGCGGAGCGGGCCGCCGCCACCGCCGCCCGCCTGCGGGCAGAGTGGCTGACCGCGCAGGAGGCGGTCGAGACGGCCTGGCAGGCGTACGAGGCCGCCGAGGCGGACGTCCGACGGCTGGCGAACGCCGAGGCGATGCCCCTGCCGCATACCGGCCGGACCCCCGCCGAGTACGCCGAGCGCGAGCGCTTCCTGCACCGGGCCGCGCTGGACGCGTACTGGCGCAAGGAGCTGTCGGTGGAGCAGCTCAGCGACGTCTTCGCGCACCGCAACGGATGGGACCCGCGGCTGCACCCGGTCGAGCAGGAGCTGGTGCTGCGCCGGGCGGTACGGGACAACCTGTTCGCCCGGCAGCAGGCCGCCCGGGAGCGGGAGCAGGCCGCCTGGCGCGCCGCCGAACTCGCCGCCGAGTCGGCGCGCAGCCTGCGGGACGAGGCGTTCGCCGCGGTCAACCACCAGCCCGAGGAGGCGCCGTCCCTGCTGCCGCTGATCGAGGGGCCGGTGGAGCAGACCCGGGAACTTCCAGCGGTGTCCGGCCGGGAGGTTCCGCCGGTGGCCCGGGGTCGGGCGGCCGTCGCCGCGTACTGACCGGCACGACCGGGTGGCCGTCGCCGCGTACCGACCGGCCGGCCGACGGATTCGGGCGGAGCTGGCCCGGCTGGGCTAGCGTGGCCGTATGTCCAGGGAGGCGTGGGTCCTCGTCGGTGTCGTGGCGGTCGTCACGCTGGTCGGCGCGGTGCTGCTGGCCGTTCGCGTGATCCGCACCCGCCGGCTGCTCGGCACGCTCGGGGTGAAGGGCAAGGTCGCTTTCTACGGGGCGCTGCTCTACACCGTGCTCCCGATCGACGTGCTGCCCGACCCGATCTACCTCGACGACATGGCCGTGCTGACCGGCGCGCTGATCTACCTCGGTCGGCTGGTCCGGCACCGTCGCGCCGGCAGTCCCCCGCTGCCCGGCCGACCGGTCACCCCGCCGGAACCGGACCGGAACCGCCGCCGCGTTCCCTGACCGGCACGCTGACCGCGAGACAGAGGACGGACATGCCCGACCACCGGTTGGCACCGCAGGACGAGCGGGTCGCCGCGTTCTGCCGGGAACGGCACCTGGCCACGTTCACCACCCTGCGGGCCGACGGCACCCCGCACGTCGTGCCGGTGGGCGTCACCGTCGACGCCGCGGCGGGCCTGGCCCGGGTGATCACCAGCGGCACGTCCCGCAAGGCCCGACACGTCGCCGCAGCCGGCCCCGTGGGCGCCCCGGTGGCCGTCTGCCACGTCGACGGGCGGCGGTGGCTCACCATCGAGGGGCGGGCGGTCGTCCGCTCCGACCGGGCCGCCGTGGCCGAGGCCGAGCGCCGGTACGCCGAGCGGTACCGGACACCGCGCCCCAATCCCGACCGGGTCGTCATCGAGATCACCGTGACGCGCCTGCTGGGAAGTCTGTGACGGTCTGACCTGTTCGCCGCCGGCTCGCCCGGCCTGCCGACATCGGCTGCGGTAGACGGCCGACCACCGCCGTCCGGGGAACCGCCGGCACGAGCACGAGGAGCCCGTCGCACGTCGTGTGACGAGCCGCATCCGTACGCCGGAATCCTGCTGCCCCTGGCGCCGTTGCATCCCATCGTGCCGCCGGACCCCCGGCCCCTGCCCCGGAATGCCCCGTGGAGCAGGGCCGTTGGATCCCTGGTACGCCCGGCCACGGACGCGCTCCGGGCCGTCGAATCCCTCCAGGCGAGCGCCTGTCCCGGTGCTTGCGCCTCCGGCTCCCGGAGGCGTCAACCCCCGATTGGAGCCCGACCATGAAGCCGATCATCCACAAGAGCGGTCTCTCCGTCGCCGGCCTGCTGGTGGCGGGCGGTTGCATCGCCGGACCCGCGATGGCCGCCCAGGCCGCGCCGGTGACCACCGCCCCGGTCGCCTCGGTGCACACCGACAAGGGCGGGCGGGCCGACAAGGCCGACAAGAACGGCCGCCCCGACAAGCGGGCCGAGCGCACCGTGGGCATCGAGTACCAGGCCCAGCCCAACTTCTACTACTGCGGCCCGGCCGCGACGCGGATGGCCCTGTCCGCGCAGGGCAAGATCCTCTCGCAGGACGAGGTCGCGAAGCTGCTGGGCACCACGGAGGCCGGGACCGACTCGGCCCTGGACACCACGCGGGTGCTCAACGAGCTGACCGGCGGCCGGTACCGGACCACGGAGATTTCCGGCCCGGTGGCCAAGCCGGAGCAGGTCGACAAGCTGCGGGCCGACGTGGTCGCCGCCCTGGACGAGGGCCGGCCGGTGGTGGCCAACGTCAAGGGCACCGCGGTCGACACCGACGGCCACCCGCAGTCGTACGAGGGCGGGCACTACCTGACCCTGGTGGGCTACCGGGACGGCGGTGACCTCATCCGGATCGCCGACCCGGCCTCTCCCGAGGGCGAGTACTGGATGACCCTGGAGAAGGTCGCCAACTGGATCGCCGAGCGCGGCTACTCGTCCTGATCCGACGCACCGGCGAGGGCCGGTCTCCCCGCACGGGGGACCGGCCCTCGGCATGCCCGGTGAAAACCGGTCGCCCTGGCCCCGGGCCGGCGGCAGGATCGGCCCGGTGAGGATGCATGCCGACCAGGTCGACGTCACCGCGGACGTCGTCACCGCCCTCGTCGCCGACCAGTTCCCCCGCTGGCGTGGGCTCCCGGTGCGCCCGGTCACCTCGTACGGCACCGTGAACGCGCTGTTCCGCCTCGGCGAGGACATCGTGCTGCGCTTCCCGCTGCAACCCGGCGTCGACCCGGAACTCCGCGAGGACCTGCGGCGCGAGCAGGAGGACGCGCGTCGCCTCGCCCCGCACGTACCGCTGCCGGTTCCCGAGCCGGTGGCCCTCGGCGAGCCGGGCGAGGGCTACCCGGGGCCGTGGACGGCGTACCGCTGGATCCCCGGGGAGACCGCCGGCGACCGGAGCATCGGCGATCCGGTCGAGTTCGCCCGTGACCTCGCCGGGTTCGTCCGCGCGCTGCACGAGGTGGAGACCGGCGGCCGGGCGTGGAACGGACGCACCCGGGGCGGCCCGCTGCCCGCCCGGGACGAGTACGTCCGTAGCTGCCTGGCCGAGAGCACCCACCTGACCGACACCGCCCGGGTCGCCCGGGTCTGGGCGGAGTGCCGCGACGCGCCCGCGCACGACGGGCCGGACGTGTGGATCCACGCCGACCTGATGCCGGGCAACCTGCTGGTCCGCGGCGGCCGGCTCGCCGCGGTCATCGACCTCGGGGCGGTCTGCGTCGGCGACCCGGCGGTCGACCTCATGCCGGCGTGGAACCTGTTGCCGCCCGGTGCCCGGGAGACCTACCGCCGGGCGCTGGGAACCGATGACGCTACCTGGGCGCGCGGGCGGGGCTGGGCGATCGTCCAGGCCGTCGGCGCCCTCCCCTACTACGTCGACACCAACCCGGTGATGGCCGACACCGCCCGCCGCACCCTGGACGCGATCCTCGACTGAGGCGGGGGGAGCGGCCCGGACGCGGGCTTGGTGGACCGGCTGCGGGACGCGCTCAGCGGCCGGCCCACGTCGATGGCGGAGCTGCGCGAGAAGCAGCTGACCCCACCCCGCCGATGGTGGCCGCGCCCCGCTCGGGGGTGCGGCCACCGGCGTCTCAGCGGCCGAGCGGATCCGGCGGGCGGTCGAAGAACGTCTCCAGCACCACGATGGTCTGCGTGCCGGTGACGCCCTCGACCTGGAACAGTCGCCGCAGGCTGGCCTGGAGCTGCTCCGGTGACCCCGCCCTGATCTTTACCAGCAGCGAGGCCGGGCCGGCCACCACGTGGGCCTCCTCGACCTCCGGCAGCGCGGCGAGCGCCTCGTGGGTGGGTGGGTCCCCCATCCAGGCGTTTGCCTCGATCATCACGAAGGCGAGCACGCCGCGGCCCACGGAGACGGGGTCGACGTCCACTGTGGTGCGTCGGATCACCCCCTGCTCGCGCAACTTCCGCACCCGCTCGTGGACGGCCCCGGTCGACAGCCCGACGGCGGCGGCGAGGGCCGCGTAGGGCTGGGCCGCATCCCGTTGCAGCTCCGCCAGCAGCCTCCGGTCGATGTCGTCCACGCGCTCCTCCGATGCTTGTTCGGCGATTCACATCGTTTCCCGACTGTCGTTCAGTGGTGTTAGCGTACAGCCGAACAGAAGTCAGGAGGGCGTCTCATGGTCGACCGGGTGAAAGCTCACTTCGAGGTCCTCGACGAACGGTTCCGCCGGGTCAACGGCGACGAGTGGGTCGAGCGGCTCCACACCGGGGGCCGCTGGCTGGAGGGGCCGGCGTACTTCCCCGCCGGGCGTTCCCTGGTGTTCAGCGACATCCCCAACGACCGGCTGCTGCGCTGGGACGAGACCACCGGAGCGGTCGGCGTGTTCCGGCAGCCGGCGGGCTACGCCAACGGACACACCGTCGACCGGCGCGGGCGGCTGGTGAGCTGCGAGCAGGGCAACCGGCGCGTCACCCGCACGGAGGCGGACGGCACCGACACCGTCATCGCGGAACGCTACCGGGGGCAGCGGCTGAACAGCCCCAACGACGTGGTCGAGCACTCCGACGGCTCGATCTGGTTCACGGACCCGAGCTTCGGCATCGACAGCGACTACGAGGGCCACCGGGCCGAGAGCGAGATCGGCGGCAACCACGTCTACCGGGTCGACCCGCACGACGGCGAGGTGCGCCTGGTCGCCGACGACTTCGGCCAGCCGAACGGGCTCGCGTTCGACGCCGACGAGTCGACGCTCTACGTGGCGGACACCCGGCACCGGCACCTGCGACGCTTCGGCGTCGGCGCGAACGGCAGCCTGCACGGGGGTGAGGTCTTCGCCGAGTGCGACGCGGGCACCTTCGACGGGGTACGCCTCGACGCGGCCGGCCGGATCTGGGCTGCCGCGTACGACGGGCTGCACTGCTTCGACCCGGACGGCACGCTGCTGGGCAAGCTGCGCCTGCCCGAGGTGGTCGCCAACTTCACGTTCGGCGGGCCGAAGCGCAACCACCTCTTCGTCTGCGCGTCCAGCTCGCTCTACGCGCTCCGCGTCAACATCAACGGGGTTCGCCACCCCGGATACTGACCACGGGCGTGCCGGCGGCTCGTCCCGCCGGCACGCCCGCCGGACGCACGGCTCCGGCACGTGCACGCGGCTCGCGGCTCCGGCACGCGCACGCGGGCTCGCCGCTGCCGTTCGAGCTGGTGCCGCTGGCTCACGGATCCGGCGCGATCCGGCGCAGGCTGTCCACCTCGGACACGATGACCGCCTCCATGGGGCACGAGTCCGCGGCGTCCACCAGCGCGTCGTCGGGCGCCACCCGCTCGGCCAGCGGGCGGGACAGCCCGTCCACCAGCACGAAGTGCCCCGGAGCGGTGCCCGCGCAGATCCCCGACCCGATGCACCGGGCCCGGTCCACGTGCACGCGCCACTGCTCGTCCGACCCGCTCACCGCGTCACCAGCTCACCGGCATGGCCACCAGGCCCCGCACCAGCAGGCCGCTCTTCCAGGTCAGTTCCGACTCGGGCACCGCCAGGCGCAGGCCGGGGGTGCGGGCGATCAGGGTCTCCAGGACGACCTGGAGCTCCATCCGGGCGAGCTGGGCGCCGACGCAGTGGTGCACCCCGTGCCCGAATCCGAGGTGGGGGTTGGCCTGCCGGGCCAGGTCGAGCCGGTCGGGCTCGGCGAAGACCGTCTCGTCCCGGTTGGCCGACGGAATCGACACCACGACCGGCTCGCCGGCACGCACCAGCACGCCGCCGAGCTCGACGTCCTCGAGGGCGTAGCGGGCGAAGGCCGACGACGCGCCGAGCGGGACGAAGCGCATCAGCTCCTCCACGGCGCCCGGCACCAGCGCCGGCTCGGCCCGCAGCCGTGCCCACTCGGCCGGGTGGGTGAGCAGCACGTACACGAAGTTGGGAATCTGGGTCACGGTCGTCTCGTGCCCGGCGGCGAGCAGCCCGGCGGCCAGCCGCACGACCTCGTCCGCCGCGAGCCGGTCGTCGGCGTCCCGGGCCCGGACCATCGCGCCGAGCAGGTCGTCGGTGGGTTCGCGGTGCCGCCGCGCGATCAGCTCCCCCATGTACGCGAACAGGTTGTCGATGTACTGCTGGGCCTGTTCCGGGCTCAGCGAGGTGGTCGACACGATCGCCTCGGACCAGGTGTGGAAGCGGTCCTGGTCGGCCACGGGCACGCCGAGCAGGTCGCAGATGACCCGGATCGGCAGCGGGGTGGCCAGGCGCTCCACCAGGTCGGCCGGGGGGCCGGCGGCGAGCATGCCGTCGACCAGTTCGTCGGCGACCCTCCTGGTGCGTGGGCGCAGCTCCTCCACCCGCCGGGCGGTGAAGGCCTTCGCCACCAACCGGCGCAGCCGGGTGTGCTCCGGCGGGTCCATGGACAGGATCCCGGAGTCCTGCCGCCGTGGCGAGTTGCGGGGCTCGTCCCGGCCCACCGAGGCGGCCCGGCTGAACCGGGGGTCGCCGAGCACCGTACGCACGTCGGCGTGCCGGGTGGCCAGCCAGGCCGGCTCCCCGAAGGGCATCCGGATCCGGGTGAGCGGTTCGTCCCCGCGCAGCCGGGCGTAGCGCGGGTCGAGGGTGAGCCGGTCGGGGTCGCCGAACGGATAGCGCTGAGGGACGGTCGTCTCGGGTGCCTCGGTCACCGGCTGACTTCCTCTCGTCGCGGCGTCCCCGGGGACGCCGGTCCGGCCGAAGGTGACTCTACGGTGAGTCATGTTCCGACTGCGGATAGTAGCGAGAGTGGTCGATGCTTGGCTAGCGGTGACCGTCGATTGGCCGGAAACGACGATCCCGGGCCGCCGACCGCGCGGCGACCCGGGAGCGGACCGAGGAGGTCAGCGGACCTGGTCACCCTCGCCCGTACGGGCCTGGGCCTGGTCGACACCCTTGTCGATCTGGTCGTCGTACTTCCCGCCGGTGCGCTTGTCGGCCATGTCGCCGCCCTTCTCCATGCCCTGGTCGACCTGCTTGTCGTGCTTGTCGGCGAAGTCCTTGCTTGATCTTTAACCTGTTGGGCTTGGGCGTGGTTTGCGGGTCGTCTTCGGTTTCGTTTTCGCCTTGCCTGTCGAGGGGCTGGTCGCGCCGGAAG
>NZ_JBVJHK010000018.1:0-91343 GCF_055586845.1 Micromonospora sp. NPDC049139
GGCGACCTCCCCCACCAGCGATCGTCCAACCAGCCGACCTACACCGTCAAGCCAGCCAGCACCTTGACAGCCGATCCCCGATAGGGAATCAGTCGACCACCAGGAGGCCGGAGAGGAGGACGCCGCGGGCCAGGTTGAGCACCCCGTCGCAGCCGGGGAAGCCGGTGCGGATGCAGGCGCCGGCGGCCCGGCGGCCGAACAGGTACGGGGCGATGCTGTACGGCACCTCGGCGCTGACCGTCTCGCCGGTCTCGATGTGCACGAAGTCCAGCGGGACGTCGTCGGCCTTCACGTACTCCTGGAGGATGAAGCCGCCCCGCTCGACGGCCCGGGTCAGCCCGTCCCGCCACGCGTCGGTGTCGGTCTCCCGGCCGATCAGCACGTCCACCCCGGCGGAGCCGTCGGCCGGCTTCGCCACCAGGCCGGGCCGGTCGGCCACCGCCCGGTCGAGCAGGTCGGCGGTCAGCGACCAGGTCCGCGGCACGTACCGCTGGACCAGGTCCCGGTCCGCCGGCGCCAGCGCGGCGGCATCCTCCCACAGCCAGGCGAAGGCCCGCTTGTTGGCGATCAGCCAGGCCGCCGCCGACACCCACATCGGCACCGTCCCGGCCGCCAGCCCCGCCTCCAGGGCGTCCACCCCGGCGCTCGGGGTGACCCGGTTGGGCACGAAGAGGCGGAACACCCCGTCGACCGGGGCGCCCCCGGCGACGAGCCGCTTCCCGTCGTCGAGGGTCACCTGGGAGACCGGCGCGATGACCAGGTCCATGCCGGACGCGGCGGCCCGCTCGACCACCGGCGACAGCAGCCGGAAGAACCGCTGCGGGTCGTCCAGGCCCGGGTACTCGGCGTCGAAGTCGATCAGCATGGCGACCCGGGCGCCCTCGGGCAGGCCGAGCCCGGCGCGGATCGCGGCGAACCGCTGGTCCACCGCCGAGGGGGCCGCCGCCAGGCGGACCCGGTCGGTGAGGCCGCGCCGCCGGTAGACGTCGACGAAGCGACGCACGGTGGTGTCCGCGTCGAACGCCCCGCCGAGGCTGCTGTCGATGTTGTACTCCACGAACCGGGGCACCCCGTCGGAGAGCAGCACGTCCGGCCGGAACGCCTCCAGCAGCGCCTCGGTCAGCGGCTCGTCGTCGTCGAGCAGCCGGGTCTCGCCGTCGGGCACGTTCAGCAGCCGGCGCAGCTCCCCCGCCGTGCCGGCCCGCCGCCGGCACGCCTCGAAGACGAGCTGGGCGAGGCGGTCGGAGACGGCGTTGAGCACGCCGAGGGAGGTCTCGTCCATCACCGGCGGCCGGGCCAGCCGCCACTGCTTGTTGTACGTGGCCCGGCCGTCGAAGATCTCCCGCCAGGACTCCGCCCCGGCGGCGACCATCTCGGCGCGGATCGGCGCGGGCAGGTCGAGCCACGCCTGCGCGGCGGAGGGCCAGCGGTAGTCGACGTCGGTCATACATCAGTCCTTCATCACGTGTTGGATGGCGGCCAGGAGTTGCTCGCGGCTCGGCTGCACGGCCCGGTCCAGCGCCGGGGCGAACGGCAGCACCGCGCCGTCGGGGCGGGTGACGCGGCGCGGCGGCGCGACCAGGCGTACCCGCTCGACCATGGTCGCGATGATCTCCCCGGCGATGCCGCAGGAACGGTTGGAGTCGTCCACCACCACCAGCCGCCCCGTGCGCGACACCGACTCGGCGAGCCCGTCCCAGTCGAACGGGTACAGCGTGCGGGGGTCGAACACCTCCACCGACACCTGGTCGGCCAGCTCCTCGGCGACCGCGAGGGCGTCGTGCACCAGGTGCCCGACCGCCACCACGGTCACGTCGTCGCCGAAGCGGCGCACCCGGCCCCGGCCCAGCGGCACCGGAGCCAGCGCGGCGAGGTCCACGTCGTCGCGGACGTCGAGCGCCCCGGCCGGGGCGAAGACCACCACCGGGTCGTCGCACCGCACCGCCGACACCAGCAGCCCGTACGCGTCGGCCGGGGTGGCCGGCACCACGGTGGTCACCCCGACGTGGGCGAAGAGGCTGTACGGGTGGTCGGAGTGCTGGCCAGCCCAGCCCGTCCGGGAACCGGAGCCGGGCACCAGGTAGGTGACCGGTACGGCGCACTGCCCGCCGGTCATCAGCGGGAACTTGTGCGCGTGGTTGACGATCTGCTCGAAGACCAGGAACAGCAGCGACGGGATCTGGAACTCGACCACCGGCCGCATCCCGGCCAGTGCCGCCCCGGTGGCGAAGCTGGTGAACGCCTGCTCCGACAGCGGGGTGTCGAGCACCCGCTCGGGGCCGAACCGCTTGAACAGTCCGGCGGTGACGTTCGAGGCGGCCACCCGGATGTCCTCGCCGAGCAGGAACACCGACTCGTCGCGGGCCAACTCGTCGGCGAGCGCCCGGGTGAGCGCCTTGCGGTAGGACAGTCTGGGCATCTACCCACCTCCGGTGCGGGCGGTCAGCCCGCTGGCGTACAGGTGCGCCAGGGCGTCGGCCGGGTCCGGCTCTCCGCCGGCGAGGGCGAACTCGACGGCCGCGTCCAGCGTGACTTCGACCTCGGCGTCGACCTCGGCCCGCGCGTCGGCGGGCAGCCGCCCGCCCTGGATGTCCACCGGGTCCCGGGACCGGCCCCGGGCCACCTCGTCGGGCGGGCGGTAGTCGAGGCGTACCGCGTGCTCGAAGGTGTGGTGGGCGTCGAACCGGTAGGTCCGGGCCTCGATCAGCTCGGGGCCGCCGCCGACGCGCATCCGGTCGACGGCGGCCGCCGCGGCGTCGCGTACCGCCTCGGGGTCCTGGCCGTCCACGACGGCGGCCGGGATGCCGAAGGCGGCGGCGCGGCCGGGGATGCTGCCGGCGACCGCGCCCGCGACGGGCATGGTGGTGGCGTAGCCGTTGTTCTCGCAGACGAACAGGACCGGCACCCGCCACAGCGCGGCCAGGTTGAACGCCTCCAGCAGCATCCCCTCGTTGACCGCGCCGTCGCCGAAGAAGCTCACCCCGACGGTGTCGTCGCCGCGCCGTCGGCGCGCCCACACGGCGCCGGTGATGATCGCCCCGGACGCGCCGACGATGGCGTTGGCGCCGAGCACGCCGACGCCGAAGTCGGCGGCGTGCATCGAGCCGCCCCGGCCGGCGTTGAGGCCGGTGACCCGGCCGCACAGCTCGGCGAGCATCCGGGCCGGGTCGGCGCCCTTGGCGAGCACGTGCCCGTGCCCCCGGTGGGTGCCGGCGACGACGTCGTCGGCACCCAGGGCGGCGCACACCCCGGCGGCGATCCCCTCCTGCCCGAGGTACGGGTGGATGCCGCCGACGACGTGCCCGGAGCGGACCAGCTCGACGGCCCGCTCCTCGAACCGGCGGATCAGCCGTACCGTCCGGTAGAGCCGGACCGGGTCGGCGTCGGTCACCGCTCGCGCCCCTCCTTCACGGCGGCGAGGATGTCGTCCCAGAGCTTCGCCCGGGCGGCGAGCGCGGTGTTGACGGTGTCGGCGCACTCCTGCCACCTGGTGTCGTCGTCGCCGCACAGGTCGGCGAGCATCTGCATCGCCATCGGGGTGTGCTGCTCGCCGTCGACCTCGATGTGCCGCTCCAGGTAGTCGACGAACGTGTTCAGCTTGCGGCTGCGCTCGTTGACGGCGACGACCTGGGTGAACATGTCGGGGATCAGGTCCTCCCGGCCGAAGGCGAACGCCGCCGCCTGGCAGTGCACCGGGGTCTCCTCGATGATCCGCCAGGTGGTGGCGGCGAACGCGGCGGACGGCCCGGGCACGCCGGCCTCGACCAGCGACTCGGCCACCGGCCGGCCCGCCCGCAGCAGGTCGATCAGCCTCTCCACGGCCGTGGTGTCGGCGCCGGCCTCCCGCATGCCCTGCACGTACAGCTCGAAGTGGCTGATGTAGCCGTCGCCCAGCTCGTCGCTCTCCTCCACCATCACGATGTCGTTGATGAGCCGGCGACTGCCGGTCGGGCCGGTCGGGATCCACGGCACGGTGACGCAGGTGAGCTGCCGCTGCAACGACTTCAGCAGCGACATGAAGTCCCACACGGCGAAGACGTGGTGCTCCATGAAGGTGACCAGCGCCTCGTGGGTGTCGAGGTTGGCGTAGAGCGGGTGCCGGACCACCACGTCGCGGCGGTCGGTCACCGCCTTCTCCAACCGCTCGATGCCCGGGTGCGTCCTTCCCCAGTCGTACCGTGACATGTCAGCCTCCCTGTGGGGCGCGGTGGCGCCAGATGACGGGGCAGTATTCGGGGTCCGCGTAGTCCGGCCGCCCATCGGGGGTGCGGCGGACCAGCACGTCGTGGTTGTACGCGGCGCGCGTGCCGTCGGAGAGCGGGTACTCCCGCCAGGCGTTGTCGCCGTCCTGCAGGTGCAGCGAGATCGCCCGGCGCGGGCGGCCGCTGACGTTGGCGCCACTGCCGTGGTAGGTGCGGCAGTGGTGGAAGCTCACGTGTCCCTTGGGGATCACCATCGGCACCTTGCGGATCTCGGCGCCGTTGTGGGCCGCGTTCTCGGCGAGCATCTCCTCCAGCTGGTCGCGGTCGCGGTCGGCGAAGTGGCGCACCACCGTGTCGTCCGCGCCGATCTCCTGCCAGCGGTGCGAGCCGTCGACCATGGTGATGGTGCCCGTCTCCTCCCCGCAGTCGTGGAACGGGATGAACGCGGTGAGCATGTTCTCCGACGACGACGACGCCCAGTAGTGCTTGTCGAAGTGCCAGGGCACGATGTTGGACGGCTCGCCGGAGATCGGCGGCTTGTAGATCAGCGTGGACTGGAAGACGCGGATCTCGGTGGCCCGCGCGAGCCGGGCGGCGACCGCGCCGACGAGCGGCTTGCGCAGGATCGCGCCCAGCCCGTCGTGCTCGTGGTGGACGTAGTCGTTGTGCCGCTGCACCGCGCCCTTCGACGGCTCCCAGTAGGCGAGCTTCGGCGGGCGCACCGGCAGGCGGCGGTGCCGCTCGCCGTCGTAGTAGCGGTCGGACGCCGCGGTGAGGGCGTCCACCTCGTCGTCGGTGAACAGCTTCTTCGACAGGTACCAGCCGTGCTCGGCGTAGAAGGCGACGTCCTCGTCGGACGGGAGCAGCGCCTCCTCCTCGGCGGTGAGTGTCGGCTCGAACTCGGTCGTGGTCACGCCCGCACCTCCTGCGGTGTCGCGGCCGCGACGGCGGTCCTCGCCCCCGCCGCGGCCAGTTCCCGTTCCTTGGCCTCGTAGAGCGCCTTGATGTTGCCGCTGCCGAACGTCCGGGCCCCGCGCCGCTCGATCAGCTCCAGGAAGAGCGTGCGGCGCACGTGCATGGACTCGGTGAAGATCTGCAGCAGCTGCCCGCCGTGGTCGCGGTCGACCAGCACACCGAGGTCGCGCAGCCGGTCCAGCGGCGCGTCCACCCGGCCGACCCGCGCCTCGAGGGTGTCGTAGTAGCTGCCGGGGGTGCCGGCGAAGCGCACCCCCCGGTCGGCGAGGGTGCCGACGGCGGTGACGATGTCGTCGGTGCGCAGCCCGAGGTGCTGCACCCCGGCACCGGCGTGCTGGTCGAGGAAGGCGTCGATCTGCCCCGGCCGGCGGCTGCGGTCCGGCTCCAGCAGCACCAGGGTGACCCGCCCCGACGGGCTCTGCACCACCTTGGAGTTCATCGCCTGCCCGGCGACCTCGATGTGCTCCTCGAAGATCTCCGCGAACCCGAACACCTCGCGGTAGTGCCGGACGGTCTCGTCGAGCTGGCCCGGCGGCACGCAGACCGCCAGGTGGTCGATCTCGGCGAGCAGCTTGTCGTCGCTGCCGCCGGCCGGGGGCGTCAACTCGACCGCCCCGGGCAGGAACTCGGTCCGGTCGCCGCGCCGCGACACCAGGCGGTGCAGCACGTCGCCGAAGCCGCCCACCTCGGCGGTCACCACCTCGGCGGCCGGCCCGGTCCAGGTGGTCGGCGGCGTCACCCCCGCCGCCCCGCGGCCCACCAGCTCGGCGTACGCGTCGGCGGCGTCGTCGACCTCCAGCGCGACCACGGCGATGCCGTCGCCGTGCCGCTGCACGTACCGGGACGCCGGGTGCTCGGCGGTGAGCCCGGAGGTCAGCACCATCCGGATGTCGGCGTGGCACAGCAGCAGCGACCGCTGGTCGGCCAGCCCGGTCTCGGGACCGCCTTGGCCGCAGAGGTGGAAGCCGACCGCCCGGCCGAAGTAGAAGGCCGCCTGCCGGGCGTCCCCCACGTAGAGTTCGATGTGGTCTATTCCACGGATGTCCATGTCCTCAGCCCTTTCCACGGGTCCCCCGTGGTCTGCCGCCCGGGCGCGCCCCGCCCGGGGTGGAGCGTGTCTCAGGCCCTCGGCCGGGCGGCCCGCGCGAGCAGCAGGCTCACGTTCTGGCCGCCGAAGCCGAAGGAGTTGGTCAGCGCGTAGCCGGTGTCCGTCGCCCGCGGCTCCTTGCGGATGTGGTCCGCCGGGCAGGCCGGGTCCGGGTCGTCGAGGTTGTGCGTCGGCGGGAGCAGGCCCCGGCCGAGTGCCAGCGCGGTGGCCGCCGTCTCCAGCACCCCGGAGGCGCCGAGCAGGTGGCCGGTGAGCGCCTTGGTGGAGCTGACCGGGACGCCGCCGTCGCCGAACACCTCGGCCAGGGCGGTGGTCTCGGCGATGTCGCCGAGCTTCGTGCCGGTGCCGTGCGCGTTGACGTAGCCGACCCGCGCGGCGGGCACGCCGCCGCTGGCCAGCGCGCGCCGCATGCACTCCGCCGCGCCGGCGCCGTCGGGCCGCGGGGCGGTCGGGTGGTACGCGTCGGTGGTCGCCCCGTACCCCGCGACCTCGGCGTAGCCGGTGACGCCCCGGGCGGCGGCGTGCTCGGCGCGTTCCAGCACCAGCAGGGCCGCGCCCTCGGCGAGGACGAACCCGTTGCGGCGGGCGTCGAACGGCCGGCTCGCCGCCGTCGGGTCGTCCCAACCCCGGGCCAGTGCCCGGGCGTTGCCGAAGGTGTCGGCGAACGTCGGGAACAGCGGCGCCTCGCTGGCCCCGCAGAGCACCACGTCGGCCTCCCCGGCACGGATCAGCCGGACCGCGTCGGCGACCGACTGGGCGCCGGAGGCGCAGGCGGTGCCGACCGAGGAGGTGTAGCCGCGGATGCCGTACGCGATGGCGATCCGCGCCGCCGGCATGTTCGGCAGGATTCCGGTGAGCAGGTACGGGCTGACGGCGGCGCGGCCCCGCTCGGCCCGGGCCAGCACCTGCGCCTCCAGGGTGGACATCCCGCCGACCCCGCCGACGATCACCCCGATCCGGCCCGGGTCCACGTCCCGGCCCACCTCGATGCCGGCGTCGGCGAGCGCGTCGGCGGCGGCGAGCAGGGCGAGCACGACGATCCGGTCCAGCACCCGGGTCTCCGGCCCGGAGGCGACGGTGCGCGGGTCGATCTCCGGGAGCAGGCCGGCGACCTCCAGCGACCCGGCGGCGGGGTGCCCGGCCGGCGGCCGGGTCAGCCCGGACCGCCCGGTGCGGAGCGCGTCGAACGTCGCCGCGACGCCCCGGCCGACGGGGGTGAACAGCCCCATCCCGGTGATGACGGCGGTCATGACGGCGCCTCGGTGAGATAGCGCTCCCGCAGGGCCACCTTGCGCACCTTGCCGGTGACGGTGACCGGGAGGTCGGCGGGCCGCACCGGCACCACCCGGCGCAGGGTCGCGCCGACGTCCGGCCCGAGGGCCGCCCGGACCCGCGCGGTGCGGTCCTCGGCGTCGTCGGCGCCGGCGGCGAGTTCCAGCAGCACGTCGGTGACCACCCGGCCGGCCTCGGCGACGATCACCACCGTGCAGTCGGTGACGTCGGGGCAGGCGGCGAGGATCCGCTCCTCCGACAGCGCGGTGTAGAACCGCCGGCCGTCGCCCGCGTCGACCGAGTCGACGGCCCGGTCCAGGTGGTAGTAGCGGCCCTCGTCGTCGGCGTACACCAGGTCGCCGGTCAGGTACCAGCCGCGCCGGCGGAAGCGGTGGGTGGTGACCGAGTCGTTCCAGTAGCCGCGGAACAGCGACGGCGAGTCGATGCCGAGCCAGCCCACCTCGCCGGTCGGCACCGGCTCGCCCGCGGCGTCGAGCACGGCGACCCGGGCGAACCGGTAGGGGCGGCCGATGCAGCGGCCGTACCGGTCGGTGTCGGTGCGGTGGGTGATGTGGAACATCGAGTGGCCCATCTCACTGGAGCCGAGCCCGTCGATGAAGACCGAGCCGGGCACCCGGGTGATCCCGTCGCGGGTCACCACGTCCCGGGAACCGACCGCGACCAGCCGGCGCACGTGCGGCTCGTGTGAGCAGTCGCCGGTGTTGAACCACAGCGACACCGAGTCCAGGTCGTACGCGGACAGGTCGAAGCGGGCCAGTTCCGCCCAGGTGACGGAGAAGCCGAACACCCCGTCGGGGCGCCAGCGCTGGATCGCGTCCAGCACCCGCTCACCGCCCTGGTCGGACAGCAGGAACATCTCCGCCCGGTTGCCGAGGGCCTGGTTGACCATGAGCACGGTGGCGGTGTGCGGGGCGGGCAGCGCGTTGAGGATGCGGTTGGTGCCCTGCGCCTGTGGCATGGCGAGCAGGTGCCGGGTGGCGGCGAACAGGCTCGCGTGCGAGTGCAGGACCGCCTTGGGCACCCCGGTGGTGCCGGAGGTGTGGGTGATGACGACCGGGTCGTCGGCGTGGTGCCGGTAGTGCGCCGGCGCGGCGGCCGGGTCGCCCGTGCCCGCCTCGGCGGGGGTGCCGATCACCGGCACGCCGAGGTCGTGCCCGGCCAGCAGCGCGGTGTGCGCGTCGTCGGCGAGCACCCCGACGCCGCGCAGCCGGCGGATGTACTCGGCGGCGATCTCCGGGCGCAGCCTGCCGTTCATCAGCGCCGGGATCGCGCCGAGCCGGGTCAGCGCGAGGTAGCTGAGCACCATGTCGGCGGCGGCGGTGGCCCAGACGGCCACCGGGTCGCGCGGCCTGATCCCCCGCTCGTGCAGCCACGCGGTGCGGGCGGCGACCCGCTCGTCGAGCCGGCCCAGCGTGAGCGGCCGCTCGGCCGGGTGGCCGTCCACGGCGGTGTCGAAGGTGAGCCCCGGCCCCTGCGGGTCGGCGCCGTGCGCCAGCACCCGGGCCAGCACGTTGCCGGCGCCGATCCCCTCGTCGGTGGCCAGTGTCCCGCGTAGTCCCCTGGTCCTCATGGCGTTCCTCCCCCCAGCAGCACCGCGACGGCCCGGGCGCCGGGCTCCCCGCCCGGGCCCCGCGCACCGCCGTCGTCCGGTGCCTGTTCGATCAGGACCAGCAACGCCCGGTCGGCGTCACCGTCGTGCAGCAGCAGGTCGACCTCGGCAATCCCCTCGTCGCGCGGGTCCCCGGTCGGCGCGAGGCAGACCACGGGCCCGCCCAGCCCCCAGCGGGCGGCCACGTGCCCGGCCACGCTGTTGGGCACCGACTGGAAGAAGAACAGCGGCCCGGGCCGGTTGCCGGCGGCGACCGTGGCGCGCACCTGCGCCGCGCTGGCCCGGTCCCCCGCCGCGCTGGCCAGCACAACCGCGGTCCGCTCCCCGTCGGGTGCGGGTCGCCCGTCGTACGCCCGGGTAAGGCAACGCTCGGCGACCGCCGCGACCAGGGGTGGGAAGCTGGAGTACACGAACCCGGGCACCGGCGGCGGCGCGCCGTCGCCCGGCTCGGGCCAGGCCGCCTCGGCCAGCACGGTGAGGCGGCCGGTGGCGACTGCCTGGCCGCTGTCCGGGCGCGTGCCGGCGGGCCCGCTTCCGGCGTTCACGCGGCGCCCACCAGCAGGGCGGTGTTCGCACCGCCGAAGGCGGCGTTGAGGCTCAGCGCGTACCCGGTGGCGGCCGGCCGGGGCGCGTCGCGGATGACGTCGACCGGGCAGGCCGGATCGGGGCCGAGCCAGCCGGCGTTGACGGGCAGCTTCCCGCGCCGCAGGGCGAGCACGGTGACCACCAGTTCCAGCAGGCCGGAGGCCTCCAGGGCGTGCCCGTGCAGCGCCTTGGTGGAGCTGACCGGGGTCCGCGCCGCCGCCGCGCCGAGCGCCGCGCGCAGCGCCGCCGCCTCGGAGGCGTCGCTGTAGCCGGTGCCGGTGGCGTTGGCGTTGACGTACCCGATCGCCTCCGCCGCCAGCCCGGCCCGACGCAGCGCCGCGGCGACGGCGCGGGCCAGGCCGCGCCCGCCCGGCTCCGGCTGGCAGGGGTGGAACGCGTCCCCGGCCCGGCCCCACCCGAGCAGGTCGGCCACCGGCGCCCGGGCGACGGCCGCCGATTCCAGCACCACCGCGGCAATCCCGTCGCCGAGCAGCAGCCCGGTGCGGCCGGCGCTGAACGGGCGCACCGCGCCGTCGGTGGCGAGGGCGCGGCCGGCGTCGAAGAGCGCGTACTGGTCCGGCTCGACCAGGTAGCCGGCCGCGACCACCGCCCGCTCGACGTCGCCCCGCCGGATCAGGGCCGCGGCGTCGGCCACCGCGCTGCTGGCCGAGACGCAGGCGGTGGTGTACGCCCGGGTCGGGCCGGTGAGCCCGGTCCGGGCGGCCAGGCCGGTGGTCAGCGCCGGCACGCCCGCGCCGCCGTGCACGGCCAGCAGCAGCGCCGTGCCGGCCCGGCGGCCGGCGTCGAGCCCGGCGGCTCGGCAGGCGGCGTCGACCGCCTCGGCCAGCTCGTCGGCCAGGTCGCCGACGTCGGGCAGGGTGGCGGCGGCGTCGACCCGCCGCGACGCCGTGTCGAAGCGGTCCACCGGCCGGAACGCGGGCGCCCCGGCCAGGACGCCGGTGAGCTGCGCGTCGGGTCCCCTGCCGAGCGCGCTGGTCGCGTGGACGCCGGTGAGCTGAACGGCGGCCCGCTCAGCCATCGGCGGGGGCGGTCAGGGAGGTCCGGAAGACCGCCAGGGCGTCGTCGACGGTACGGATGCCGGCGAGCTGGTCGTCGGTGAGGTCGAGCCGCCGGTCGTAGCGCTGCTCGACGAGGTGCACCAGCCAGGCCAGTTCCATCGAGCCGATCCGGTCGCCGACCTCGGCGGCCGGTTTCTCGGTGAGTTCGGCGAGCATGGTCACCAGGTCAGCTCGCCCCAGGTCGGGCTGACCGGCCATCAGGAGTCGTCGCTCGTCGCCCCGGCGACCCGGTCGGCGACCATCGTGGTGAACTCGCCGACCGTCATCAGGGCCAGCTTCTCCGACTCGTCGTCGGCGAACTTCAGGCCGTAGCGGTCCTCCACCCGCACGGCCAGGTCGGCGAGGGCCAACGACTCCAGGTCCACCCCGGACGGTCCGAGGGTGGTCTCGTCGTCGATGCCCTCGACGTCGTAGTTCATGTCCTCGAGCTGCTCGACGACGAAGGCGCGGATCTCGGCTCGCATGGTTAACCTCTCTCCGTGAGCCAGTTACCGGTGCCCGGTCGGGACACCGTGTACGTGTGGGTCGGCCGAGGGGACGGCGGTCGGCCGATCCCGGCCGGGCGGCTGCTGCGGCGGGCGGGTGCCACGCTGCTCGGCCGCGCGGAGGCGCAGATCGTGGTGGGCCACGGCCCGGACGGGCGACCGCTCGTCAGCGCGTCCGATGTGGACGCCCAGGTGTCGGTCAGCGTGAGCCGCGCCGACCGGGTGGTGGTGGTCGCCACCCGGCTGGCCGGCCCGGTCGGGGTCGACGTGGAGCGGTCCCGGCCGCTGCCCGCCCTGGCGCTGGCCCGGCGGTGGTACGCCCCGGCCGAGACGGCCTGGCTGGCCGGGCGGCCCGCCGGCGGCCGGGCGGCGGACTTCCTGCGGCTGTGGACCGCGAAGGAGGCGGTGGGCAAGGCGCTCGGGGTGGGGCTGCGCGACGGCGGCCTGCGCCGGCGGATGCCGGTGCCCGCCGCTGCCGGCACGCCCCGGCGCGCGGACACCGCACCGCCGGCGGGCGGCGAGCTGCGGCCGGTGCCCGGCGTGGCGGGGCTGCGCGTCGGGCACCCGCCGGTCGGCGGGGGCCTCGTCGTGGCGGTCGCGGTGGTCGGCGCCGACGCGCCGCCGGTCGAGGTGCTGGAGGTCCAGGTGGACGGGGACGGGACGATCGGGGCGGCGCCGCGGAGCGGTCACGTCGCCGCTGCCCGGAGCGTGTCGACCGAGCGGACCAGCTTGCCGGTCGTGGTGCGGGGCAGCTGATCCAGCAGGTGCAGGGTGCGCGGCCGCTTGTAGCCGGCCAGCCGCTCGGCGAGCAGCTTGTCCAGCACCTCCTCCGACAGCGGCCCGTCCGGCTGCACGTACGCGGTGATGCCGTTGTCCCAGACGACCACGGCGGCGGCGACGCCGGGCAGCCCGGCGACGGTCGTCTCCACCTCGGTGAGGTCGACCTTCAGGCCGCCGACGGAGACCTGCGAGTCGAGCCGCCCGCGCACGGTGACCAGCCCGGTGTCGGGGTCGACCGTGCCGGCGTCGCGGGTGTGCAGCCAGCCGTCGGCCCAGCGGGTCGGGTCGCTCAGCCCGACGTACGGCGACGCGGGGCAGCTGACCCGAAGCTCGCCGTCGACCTCGCGGACCTCGATGCCGGGGGCGGGGGCGATCGACGGGCGGTGCCGCCCGTACAGGTCGGTGCCGATGACGCCGACCTCGGTCATCCCGTACATGTTGCCCAGCGGCACGCCGTAACGGTCGGTGAAGGCGCGGGCGACGGCGGCCGGGACCAGCTCGCCGCCGGTGGTCATCCGCTTGAACTGCGGCAGCGGCCCGGCGGGCCGGGTGGAGGCGAGCAGTCCGATGTGGAACGGCACGCCGAGCACGGTGGCCGGTGAGTCGCCGGCGGCGATCGCGGCCAGCACGGCGTCGCCGCTGAGCCGCTCCGGGGGCACCAGCTCGACGCCGGCGTGCAGGCCGTAGAGCAGGCCGCCGACCAGGCCGAGCACGTGCACCATCGAGGGCAGCAGGATGATCCGTTCGCCGGGCAGCGCCACCCCGTCGATGCGGGTGTAGCGGTGCACCTCGGCGACGAGGTCGTCGGCGGTGCGACCGATCACCTTGGACGGTCCGGTGGAGCCTGAGCTGAGCTGGATCACCGCGTGCCCGCTGACCGCGGGGCGGTCGGCGTACGGGGTGACGCCCTCGGTGACGTCGACGAAGATGCGCAGCGCCCCGCCGCCGCTGCGCACCGGGGCCACGACCACCTGCGGGGTGAGCCGCTCCAGCGCCCGGTCCACCTCGTGGTCGGTGAGGCGGTGGTCGAGCAGGACGGCCTGCGCCCCGGTGCGCCAGGTGGCCAGCAGGTTCACCACGTACGCCAGTGACGGCGGCAGGCGGAGCGCGGCGGCCCCGCCGGGACGCAGTCCGGCGGCGGCGAGACGGGTCTGCGCATCGCCGACCAAACGCCGCAACGTGCCCCGCTCCACCGGTTCCGGAAGTCGCAGACAAATGTCGTTCGCAGGACCTGCGAGCAACACGTCGTCGACCCATTCCGGGGTCCCTGCCGCAGGATTTTCCGTCGGACGATCCATGCTCACCGCCGTCCACCGCCCAGCCTGAAATAGGGCGAGTACGCCCATAGGGTGCATCTTTCGGGGTGCTGCGGGAACACTACGACAGCCGCGAGAACCATTACTAGATGCAAATGGCTAGATCAAAAAAAGCGGCTGGCCGGATTGCAGACCCTCGATCGGACAGGCAGTATCGGGCGCGTACGGCAGCGCGCCGCTCACTATGGGTGAGCTGCGTCCGCAGCTCGGCATTGGCCCACCGGCCCGTCCGCACGGCATGCAGGCCCACGGGTCGCGTGGGGTCTCACCCGGCGACGGGACCCCGGCGACCGCCCGGGTTGCAGTAGCGCAGTAGGCACGCAACTACTGACAAACGGTCTCACCCGGCGACGGGAGCCCGGCGACCGCCGGGGGCCCACTCAGGCCCAGGCGGCCGAGGACCTGTCCGACCGACGGGCGTGCGGGCGCGCTCCCTCCGGTTCCGTCGCGCGTCGCCCTGGTGCGCGCCGCCGACGTTGAGCACGGCCAGGCCGAGCGCCGGCCAGAGCCGGGTGAACCCGTCGGTCGCCCTGAGCAGACTGGTGCCGAGGACCTCGGCACCAGATCGCGAGAAGCAGGAAGACGTACGCCGGTGATGCTGCGGCACGGCGTGCCGCCGGGCGGTCAGACGCGCGCCACCTCGGGGGTCTGCGCGTGGACGACGAAACGCAGCGAGCGGGCGTCGGTGAAACACTCCCGCATCGGCCGCACCAGCTCCCGGTGCCCGGGACTGCGTTCCCACGCCTCGAAGTCGGCCAGGGACTCCCACTCACTGGTGATCAGCCACTGCTCCGGGTCCGCCGCCGACCGGCACACCTGGTCAACCAGGTGCCCCGGCACACCGTCGGCGACCAGGTGACGCACCGCCTCGTACGCCCGCAGGAAGTCCGCCGTCCGCTCCTCGGCCACCCGCACGAGAAAGACGACCCGAGCCCGTGTCCCGCTCATTCCGCTGCTCCCCTCGGTGCCGGTGGCGCTCCGCGCAGCACCAGCGCGCTGTTGAAACCGTCGAAACCCCGGGCGCAGACCAGCGCCAGCCGGCTGTGCGGCTGCCGGGGCGCCCGCAGGAAGTCCAGTTCGCAGCCCGGCGCCGGCTCGCGGGGACCGGCGGAGGCGGGCAGCGTGTCGTGGCGGAACGCGAGCAGCGCGGTGGCCACGTCCAACGCGGAGCCGCCCTGGTGGGCGCGGCCGGTCAGCGCCTTGTGCGTGCTCACCGGCGGGGGCCGGTCGCCGAAGACCGCGCGCAGCGCCTCGGCCTCGGCGCGGTCGAAGCGGGGCACCCCGAGGGCGTCGGGGACCACCACGTCCACCTCGTCCGCGGTGACCCCGGAGCGGTCCAGGGCCAGCCGCATCGCCCGGGCGTACCGGGCGGAGTCGCCGCCGGCGTCCGGGCCGGTGTGCGCGGCGTCGTGGGTGGCGCCCCAGCCGGTCACCTCGCCGTAGACCCGGGCGCCCCGGGCCAGCGCGTGCCCCAACTCCTCCACCACGAACACCGCCCCACCCTCCGCCGGTACGTAGCCGCCGGCCGACCGGTCGAACGGCCGGTACGCCACCTCCGGGTCGGCGACGTCGCTGAGCAGCCCGGAGCGGAGCTGACAGGTCAGCGCGTACGGGCTCAGCGGGCACTCGGTCGCCCCGGCGATCACCACCGGCGTGCCCCGGCGCACGGTGCGCACCGCGTGGGCGAGGCTGTCCAGCCCACCGGCGGACTCGGCGACCAGCACCCCGCACGGCCCCTTGAACTGGTGGTGGATGGAGAGCTGCCCGACACTGGCGGCGTAGAACCAGGCGATCGACTGGTACGCCCCCACCGTACGGGTGGCGCCGCCCCACAGCCGTTGCAGTTCCCGCTGCCCGAACAGGTTCCCCCCGGACGAGCTGGCCAGCGTCACCGCCCAGCCGTAGGGCTCGGGGGCCCGCTCGGGCAGCCCGGCGTCGGCCAACGCCAGCCTGGTCGCGGCGAAGCCCAGGTGCGTCCAGCGGTCGGTCTGCACGAGCTGTCGGGTGTCGGCGTACGCCGTCGCGTCGAAGCCGGGCACCTCACCGGCGACCCGGGTCGGGTAGTCCGCCGGGTCGAACAGGGTGATCGGGCCGGTGCACCGGGTTCCCGCCGCGACCGTGCGCCAGTGGGCGTCGGCGCCGACACCGCTGGGGGCCACCACCCCGATGCCGGTGACCACGGCCCGGGCGCTCACGCCGCCGCCGCCAGCCGCCGGAACACCATCGCGGACTGGAAGCCGCCGAAGCCGCTGCCCACCGACAGGGCCACGTCCACCGGGGTCTCCCGGGCCACGTTGGGCACGTAGTCCAGGTCGCACTCCGGGTCCCGGGTGGCCCAGTTGGCGGTGGGCGGCACCACGCCGTACTCGATGGCCAGGGCGCAGGCGGCCATCTCGATCGAGCCGATCGCGCCGAGCGAGTGCCCGACCATCGACTTGATCGAACTGATCGGCACCCCGTACGCGGCCTCGCCGAGCGCCCGCTTGAACGCCGCCGTCTCGTGCCGGTCGTTCTGCCGGGTGCCGGAGCCGTGCGCGCTGATGTAGGAGACGTCCTGCGGGGACAGCCGGCCCTGGCGCAGCGCGTCGGTGATCGCCAGGCCCATCTCCACCCCGTCCGGGCGCAGCCCGGTCATGTGGAAGCCGTTGGCGCGGCTGGCGTACCCGGCCAGCTCGCAGTAGACGTGCGCGCCCCGGCGGCGGGCGTGCTCCCACTCCTCCAGCACCAGCACCGCCGCGCCCTCGGCGAGGACGAAGCCGTGCCGGTCGGCGTCGAACGGGCGGGAGGCGTGCGCCGGGTCGTCGTTGTCCGGGCTGGTCGCCTTGATCGCGTCGAAGGAGGCGACGGTGACCGGGGAGATCGGCGAGTCCGACGCCCCGGCCAGCACGATGTCGGCCTCCCCGTCGACGACGAGCTGGTGGGCGTAGCCGATGGCGTCGATGCCGGAGGTGCAGCCGGTGGACACGACCTGGGCGGGGCCGTGCAGCCCGTGCCGGACGGCCACGTCGGCGGCGAGGGTGCTCGGCACCAGCGCCGGGTACAGGTACGGCCCGCCGAGGGCGTGGTCGACCAGCCACCGCCGGCCGGAGTCGCTGACCCGCACGTACTCCTGCTCCAGCGCCATGGTGCCGCCGACGGCGGTGCCCAGCACCACGCCGGTGACCTCCCGTTCGGCGTCGGTGAGTTCCAGGCCGCTGTCGGCGAGCGCCTCGATGGAGCAGGCCAGGGCGAACTGTACGTACCGGTCGGCGCGCTGCCGTTCGGCGAGGGTGATGCCGGCCGCGTCGGGGTCGAACTCGCACTCGGCGGCGATCTGGGAGCGGAACGGCGACGGGTCGAAGAAGGTGATCCGTCGGGTGGCCGTACGCCCTGCGGTCACGGTCTTCCAGAAGCTGTCCCGGGTGGCGCCGCCCGGCGCGACCACCCCGACGCCGGTGACGACCGTGCGGCGCCCGGTCACGACGCCACCTCGGTTCGCGACTGCGGGGCTCGCAACACCGGCTCACTCCTCGCGCTCACGACGCCACCTCGGTTCGCGACTGCGGGGCTCGCAACACCGGCTCACTCCTCGCGCTCACGACCCGCCCCGCTGCTCGACGAGTTCGGTGTCGACGTGGCCCAGTTCCGGCCGGGGTGCGAGGGGTCCCAGGTGGAAGACGACCTCGGCCGGCTCGTCGCCGGTGTTGCGCAGCCGGTGCCGGACGTTGCGCGGCACGAACAGCGCCTCCCCGGCGGCCAGCGGCACCGCCTCGTCGTCCAGGTCGGCGGTGATCGTGCCCCGGACGACGTACAGAAACTCCTCGCTGTAGGGGTGGTAGTGCTCGGCGATCCGCTCCCCCGGGCGCAGCGTCGCCACCCCCATGAAGCCGGAGGTGCTGCCGACGGTCTTCGGGCCGAGCAGCACCCGCAGCTCGCCGCCGCGGCGGCCGTCCGGCGCGACGTCGGCGGCGGCGACGAGCCGCAGGGTGTCCTCACTCATCGCCGGCTCCCGTCGACCCGTCGGCACCGGCCGGGGCCCGACCGCCGTCGGCGGCGGCCAACCGCTCGATCTTCTCCTTGATGACGGCGAGCTGCACGGCGCTGTTGGTATTGATCCGGTCGGTCATGCCGGCGTTGTCCACCGGCGCGGTCGGTTTCATCGCGAAGTCCTGCACCCAGGTCATCCGGGTGCCGCCGGGCTCCTCCGCGTAGCTCCAGTAGATGCGCATGTACTCGAACGGCCCGGTCTCCACCCGCCGGGCGCGCACCTGCCGGGTGGCCGGGTCGGCGGTGCGTTCGCTGACCCAGCTCCACGCCACCCCGTTCTCGTCGGGGTGCATGGTGAGCCGGAACCGCACCGTGTCGCCGTCGCGGTCCAGGATCTCCGCCCGGGCGTACTCGGTGAACAGCTCGGGCCAGCCGGCGACGTCGTTGGTGACGTCCCAGACCAGCGGCAGCGGCGCGGCGATGAGCACGCTGTTCTCGGTGTGTCCGGGCGGGTCGGCGCGGCGGGCCACCAGCTCGGCGACGCCCGCGATGCTGAGCTGCCCGGCCTGCTCGGGGATCTGCACCTGCCACCGGTCGGCGACCACGGCGGAGAGTTCGAGCAGCGCCAGCGAGTCCATGCCGAGTTCCTCCAGGGACGCGGCCGGGGCGCGGGCGGCCGCGTCGGCGTCCAGCCCGCAGTTGGTTACCAGGATGTCGGTGATCTCGGCGGTCAGCGGACGGCCATGGGTGACGGTCAACGGAGCCTCCTGTGGTGTGCGTCGGACGGGCCGGCGAGCAACTGGTCGACCAGGCCGGTGGAGTAGCGGCCCTTGCGGAACCCGGCGTCGTCGAGCACCCGCCGGACGAACGGGATGGTGGTGCGGACGCCGGGCCCGGCGATGTCGAACTCGTCGAGGGCGCGTTCCAGCCGGTTGAGCGCGAGCTCCCGGTCCGGCGCCCACACCGCCACCTTGGCCAGCAGGGAGTCGTAGTACGGGCCGAACAGGTAGCCGGCGTGGCCGTGCGTGTCGACCCGGGTGAACGGGCCGCCGGGCGGGACGAAGCGGTCCAGCCGGCCGGGGGTCGGCGCGAACCCGCGGTCCGGGTCCTCCACGTTGACCCGGCACTCGATGGCGACCCCGTGCGGGCGGACGTCCTCCTGCCGCCAGCGCAGCGGCACCCCGGCGGCGATGTGCAGCTGCTCGTGCACCAGGTCGATCCCGGTGATCATCTCGGTCACGGGGTGCTCGACCTGGATCCGGCAGTTGATCTCCAGGAAGTGGAACCGCTCGTCGGGGTCGACGAGGAACTCCACCGTGCCGGCGCCGGTGAAGCCGGCGGACAGGGCACCGCGCAGGGCGCACTCCGCGATGGCCGCCAGGGTGCCGGCGGACAGCGCCGGGGCGGGCGCCTCCTCCACCAGCTTCTGGTGCCGGCGCTGCACCGAGCAGTCCCGGGTGCCCAGGTGCACCCCGTTGCCGTGGGAGTCGCACAGCAACTGCACCTCGACGTGCCGGGCGCCGGTCAGGAACCGCTCCACGTACACCCGGTCGTCGCCGAACGCGGCCTGCGCGGCGGCCCTGGTCCGCGCGTACGCCCGGGGCAGCTCGGCCGGGGTGGCGACCACGGTCATGCCCCGGCCGCCGCCGCCGGCCGCCGCCTTGACGATCACCGGGTAGCCCGCCTCGGCGGCCACCTCCGCCGCCGCGGCCGCGGTGGGCACCGGCGCGACGCTGCCCGGCGGCAGCGGCAGCCCGGCCCGGCGCATCAGCGCCCGCGCCGAGGACTTGTCCGCCAGCGCGGCCATCACCTCCGGCGGCGGACCGATGAACGTCAGCCCGTTGTCGGCGCAGATCTCGGCGAAGTCGGCGTCCTCGGAGAGGAACCCGTAGCCGGGATGCACCGCCTGCGCGCCGACCTGCCGGGCCGCCTCCACGATCGCGGCGGCGTTGAGGTAGCTGCGCCGGCTGGCCGGCGGACCGATCAGGACGGCCTCGTCGGCGAGGCGCACCACGGCGGAGTCGGCGTCCGCCGTGGAGTAGACGACGGCGGTACGCACCCCCAGCTCGCGGCAGGCGCGCAGCACCCGCAGGGCGATCTCACCCCGGTTGGCGATCAGCACCTTCTCGAACATCACGCACCGCCTCAGACCGGGTCCAGCGCGACGAGCGGCTGGTCGTACTCGACCGGCTGCCCGTCGGCGGCGAGGACCTCGGCGACCCGGCCGCCCCGGTCGGCGGTCACCTCGTTCATCAGCTTCATCGCCTCGACGATGCCGATGACCTGGCCGGGGCGGACCAGGTCGCCGACGGCGACGAAGGGCGCGGCGCCCGGCTCCGGCGCCCGGTAGAACGTGCCGACGATGGGCGAGCGCACCGCGTACCGGCCCGGCTCGCCGTCGGCCACGGGCGGCGGCGCGGGCCGGGCGGGCACCGTCTCCGGCGTCTCCGCGGGCGGCCCGCCGTGCCACTCCACCTCCAGCACCGTGTCGCCGCTGCGCAGCCGCACCCGGCGGACCGGGCCGGCCAGCTCGGCGACCAGGTCCCGGGCGTGCCGCCGCAGCCCGGCCAGCACCGCGTCCACCCCGGACGCCGACTCCGCGCCGGCCGGCGCGGTGTCGACCGGGGCACCGCCCGCGCTCACCGGACACCCGCCCGGGCGCCGAGGCGGGCCGCGCCGAAGCGCCGGAACCGCTGCCGCCGGCGCCGGACCAGCGTGGCGGGGGGCACGTCCAGCAGCGGCAGCAGGGCCGCCGACACCGCCGCCCCCAACGCCCGCGCGGCCGCCTGCGGGTCGTGGTGCGCGGCCGGGGCCGGCTCGGGCACGAGGTCGTCGACCACCCCCAGGCGGCACAGGTCGGGCGCGGTCAACCGCAAGGCGCGCGCCGCCTGCGGGGCGGCACCCCGATCCGGCCAGAGGATGGCGGCGCAGCCCTCGGGGCTGATCACCGAGTAGACGGCGTGCTGGAGCATCAGCACCCGGTCGGCCACCGCGAGGGCCAGCGCGCCGCCGCTGCCGCCCTCCCCCGTGATCACCGCGACGACCGGGGTGGGCAGCACGGCGAGCGCGAGGATGTTCTCCGCGATGGCCGCCGCCTGCCCCTGCTCCTCGGCGCCCACGCCGGGATCCGCCCCGGGCGTGTCGACCAGGGTGACCACCGGCAGGCCGAGGCGGGCGGCCAGCCGCATCAGCCGCAGCGCCTTGCGGTGCCCGGCCGGGCTGGCCATGCCGAAGTTGCGGGCGACCAGCTCGGCGGTGGTGTGGCCCTTCTGGTGCCCGATCACCATGACGGGCCGGCCGTCCAGCCGGGCCAGTCCGCCGACCACCGCCGGGCAGTCCGCGCCGAGCCGGTCGCCGTGCAGTTCGACGAAGCCGTCGAACGCCGACTCCAGGTAGTCCAGCGTGGTCGGCCGGCCCGGGTGCCGGGCCAGCCGCACCGTCTCCCAGGCGTCGCCGCCCGGCGGGTCGGCCGGGCCCGGCGCCGTCGCGGCACCCGCCCCGCCGGCCGGCCGCGCCACGACCGGCGACGGCTCCTGCCGGGGTACGGCGGGACGCACCGCCGGCCGACGTCCCGCCCGGGCCGCGGCGAGCAGCGCCGCCAGCCGGCCCCGCAGGGCGTGCCGGGGCACCACCATGTCGACCTGCCCGTGCCGCAGCAGGAAGTCGGCCGTCTGGAAGCCCTCCGGCAGCGGCCGGCCGGTGACCTGCCGGATCACCCGGGGACCGGCGAAGCCCATCCGCGCCCCGCTCTCGGCGAGCACCACGTCGGTGTTGGTGGCGAACGAGGCCGCCACTCCCCCGTACGTCGGGTCCGTGAGCACGCTGACGGTGAGCAGCCCCGCCTCCCGCAGCGCGGCGATCGCCTGGCTGACCGTGGCCATCTGCATCAGCGACAGGACGCCCTCCTGCATCCGCGCGCCGCCGGAGGCGGTGACCAGGATCAGCGGCGTGCCGTCTTCCAGCGCCCGCTCGGCGGCCCGGGTGATCAGCTCCCCGACGGCGCAGCCGAGGCTGCCGCCGAGGAAGCGGAAGTCCATCACCGCGAGCGCGCACCGATGCCGGCCGATGGTGGCGGTGCCGCAGACGACCGCCTCGGCCAGCCCGGTGCCGGCCCGGGCGGCGGTGAGCCGGTGCGGGTACGGCAGCAGGTCGACGAAGCCGATCGGGTCGACCTCCGCCGGCCGGTCCGGCAGAGCGGTGAACGACCCCGGGTCGACGAGCTGGAGCAGCCGCTCCGGCGCGTCGAGGCGGGCGTGCGTGCCGCACTCGGGGCAGACGTCGAGGTTGCGGCGCAGCCGCTTGCGGTACAGCAGGGTGGCGCAGCCGCCGCAGCGGGACCAGAGCTGCCCCTCCCGGGGCGCGGTGGCGGTCACGACGGCCGCCCGGCGGGCGCGGCGTCGAAGCGGTAGAAGCACCGGGCCATGGCGTCGCGCGGCTCCCGCCACGTCGGCAGGTACGGCGAGACGTACGGGCGCAGCCGGGCGCTCACCCGCACGAACTCGGGGTGCCCCCGGGCCGCCTCGACCGCCGCCCCGGCCGGCGCGTCCGTCTCCAACAGGTGCACGTAGAGGTCACCCAGCCGGTACAACGACCGGTGCCGCACCCCGACCAGGTGCGGCAGCTCCGTCGCGTCGGACTCGGCGAAGATCTCGGCGACGCGCGCCTCGGCGCTCGGCACCACCTTCGCGACGATCAGCGAACGGTCCATGGGTGGACCTCCCTCCACGACGTCCGACGTCGGTGACGACGGCGCCGGCCGAGCCGGACGACTGGCGACACGATGCGGCCACGGGCGTCACGGCGGCGTCACCGCAGCCCGCCGCCCGGCGACGCCACTTCGTGACGCTGCGTTGACGCAGGCTGTGTATCCGCTGTACAACAACCGCCCACCACGGTGGACTATCCGCAGTTCAGAACCGTTCTCGTGGACGCGTCGCCGACAGTCGGATCTCGCCTGAAATATTGACCGAGAGTGACCGCGATTGATAATCTTCGTCACGGTCAGCCCGGCGACCGCGGCGCGCGACGCCGCGCCGCGGCGGAGCGACCCGACAGTGGGGTCAAGGGCAGCCGCGCCGGGACAGCAGAGGAGTCGGGACGAGCGTTCCGCAGGGGGTGCCGCCGTGGCCGCTGATCCGTCGATGCCGACCACCGGGCGCCGCCCCGGCACGCAGATATCGCTGCACCTGCTCGGCGGCTTCCGGCTGCTGCACGGCGACACCCCCGTCGTGGTGCCACGCGGCCTGCAACGGGTCATCGCCCTGATCGGCCTGCGCCCCGGCGCCACCCGCAGCCACCTCGCCGGGCTGCTCTGGCCCGACGCCCCCGAGGACCGCGCGCTGTCGTCCCTGCGGACCGCGCTGTGGCGGCTGCGCCAGGACCCCTGCTGCCCGCTCACCACCGTCGGCGACACCGTACGCCTCGGCCCCACCGTCCAGGTCGACGTCGACGCCCTCATCGGCACGGCCGCGCGGGTGCGCGACGGCGACGACCCGTGCGCCGCCGCCCTCGCCGCCGGCCGGCACGACCTGCTCCCCGGCTGGTACGACGACTGGGTCCTCGCCGACCGGGAGCGGCTGCGCCAGCTGCGCCTGCACATGCTGGAGGAACTGGCCGGCCAGCACCTGGCGGCGGGCCAGCACGGGCAGGCCCTGGAGGCCGCCCTCGAGGCGATGGCCGCCGAGCCCCTGCGCGAGACCCCGCACCGGCTGGTGGTGCGCATCCACCTCGCCGAGGGCAACGCCTTCGAGGCCGTGCACGCCTTCTACGTCTACCGCGACCTGCTGCTGCGGGAACTTCGACTCGAACCCTCCGCAGCCATGACCGCGCTGCTCGACGACACCCTCGCGCCCATCCGGGAGGCCACCCGGGACACCCCGACGCCGCCGCGCCGCACGCCGTCCGCCCGGGTCGCGCCCCGCGCCCGCTGAACCGGCGTCACCGGCGCGGCCGCGCGCGTGACGGGCAGGTGACAGCCGCCCGGGCAGGGTTGGCCGCACAACAGTCCGTGGCCTCCGACACCGCTCGGGGAGCGCCACCGGCGAGAGGGGTCCCATGAGCCGTCTACTGATCGTCAGCAGGATCATCCCGGGCGCGGAGGGTCGGGTCGCGCAGATCTTCGCCGAGTCCGACGCGACCGAACTGCCCGCCCTGACCGGGGTCCAGCACCGGTCCCTGTACTGCCTGCACGACCTGTGCGTCCACCTGATGGAGACCGCGGACGTCGACCCGGACGCCCTGGCCGGCGCCCGCAACCACCCGCTGTACCGCCAGGTCAACGAGCGCCTGTCCGCGCACACCTCGCCGTACCTGCCGACCTGGCGCTCGCCACGCGACGCGATCGCCGGCTGCTTCTACCGCTGGGACGCCGCCGACGCGCCGTCCCCGCACACGGCCGGCTGAGCGGAGGCGGCCCATGTCACCCAGGCCACCCCACGTCCTGATCATCGGCGCCGGCACCGGCGGGCTGTGCCTGGCCCACGGCCTGCGTCGCGCCGGAATCAGCGTCGCCGTCTACGAGAAGTACCGCACCCGCGGCGAGGGACTGCTCGGCTACCGCGTCGGCATCGGCCCCACCGGCAGCCGCGCCCTACGGGAGTGCCTGCCGCCACGGCTGTTCGACACCTACCTGGCCACCTGCGCCCGATCCCCCCGCTACTTCAACGTCATCACCCAGCGGATGCGTCAGACGGCCTCGTTCACCCTGCGCCCCGACACCGACCCGGTGGACACCGAACGGTCCGTGGCCCGGATGACCCTGCGCCAGGTCCTGCTCACCGGCATGGAGGACGCGGTCCACTTCGACAAGACCTTCACCCGGTACGAGCAAGGCGACGACGGCACCGTCACCGCCCACTTCGCCGACGGCAGCACCGCCACCGGCGACCTGCTCGTCGCCGCGGACGGCACGCACTCCGCCGTGCGCCGCCAGTACCTGCCGCACGCGGTCACCCGCGACGCCGGCACGATCAACATCGCCACCCGCATCCCCCTGACCCCGCACACCCGCCAGCTGCTGCCGCAACGGATCGAGCAGGGCATCTCGCTGATCTTCGGCACCGGCGGGATGATGGGCGTGCTGCACGTGATGGAGTTCAAGTGGAACGGCGACGGCACGCTGAAACCCGGCGTCGACCCCGCCGACGCCGTGCTGCTGCGCGACTGGCCCGGACTGCGCCACGACACCACCCGCGACAACATCAACCTGGTCATCTGGAGCACCGCCCGCCGGTTCCCGCCCGACGTCATGCAGCGCCGCGGCGAGGACCTCGTCCTGCTCGCCCTCCAACTCACCCGCAACTGGCACCCCCACCTGCGCGAACTGCTCGCCCGCAGCGACCCGGGCAGCGCCCTGCCGATCCGGGTGTCCACCAGCGAGCCGGTGCCGCCGTGGAAGAGCAGCACCGTCACCCTGCTCGGCGACGCCATCCACACCATGACCCCGGGGCGCGGCGTGGGCGCCAACACCGCGCTGCGCGACGCCGCCCTGCTCTGCCGGCAGCTCCGGCTGGCCGCGGCCGGCGACAAGACGCTGCTCCAGGCGGTGGCCGACTACGAGGCCGCGATGGTGCCGTACGGCTTCGCCCGGGTCGCCGACTCGCTCAACCGCAGCGGCACCAACGGCGACGACCGGATGTACAAGCCCGTCGTCGGCCGGCTCGCGCTGCTCGGCGCACGCGGCTACTTCGGCGTCACCAGCCGGGTGCCCCGACTGGCGCGCAAGTTCGTCAACGACTTCTACACCTACCGCGGCGAGGAGGACTGATCGTCCGACCCGGACCCCGGCGCCCGCCCGGCGCCGGGGTCCCCGCGTGCCCACCCCGCCCCGTGCGTGGACGGCGCCGGGCGACGACGGTCCGTCGCCCGGCGGACACCGCCGGTGCAACCCGTCCCACATGCGCCGTGACCGGCCGATCCTGCCTGCCGCCCGAACGACGCGTGTGCGAAGCTGCGGCGAGTTTTTCTCGAAGTTTCGACGCGAACGAATAGGAGGTCTGCCGTGGCGTGGTCTTTCGGGCACTGGCTGATACTGATCGTGGCCCTGCTGGTGGGTGTGGCGGCCGGTTGGTTCTGGCGCGGCCGGCAGGGCGCGGCAGCCGGGCACGGCTCGCCCACGGTGGAGGGTGATCCGGTCGCCGGCATGACCGCCGTGGTGGTCGACCCGCCGCCCGCCGCCACCACCGACGAGGTACGCCCCGAGGCGACCCTCGACCGGGCCCCGGACGCCGTCGCCGACCCCGTGCCCGCCCCCGACGCCCCGGCCGACGCCGACGCCGCCCCGGTCACCGTCGTCACCACCGACGCCGGGCGGGCCGACAAGATCGACCCGGCCGACATGGCGCTCACCGGCGACCCGGTGCCGGCGCCCGACACCGACTCCGTGGCGACGGCCGCGCCGAGCGACACCGCCCCGGGTGACCGGCCGGACGCCGAGGTCGTGCTGCCGGCCGCTGCCGGGGTGACCGGCCCCGTCGACCGCGAGCCGGCCGAGGAGCCGACCACCGCCACCGAGCCGGAACCGGTCGCCGCGACCGAACCGGAGCCGGTGCCGGCCGCCGCCGCCCCGATCGAGGCCCCGGCCGCCGAGCCGGAGCCCGCGCGCACCGGCGGGGCGGAGCCCGTCCCGGCCACCGAGCCGGAACCCGTCCGGACCGTCGCCGTCCCCGCCCAGGCGCAGCCCGAGGCCGAGCCGGTCCCCGCAGCCGCCGGCCCGGCGGAGCCGGCCCCCGCCGCCCCGGCCGGGCCGGACGCGACGCCGGCGGCGACCACGCCGGCCGAGCCGGTGGACGAGCCGAGCAAGGCGGCCGACCCGGTGGACGAACCGAGCAAGGCGGCCGACCCGGTGGACGAACCGAGCAAGCCGGCCGACCCGGTGGACGAACCGGCCGAACCGGTGGTCGTGCCCGCCGCGCGCGGCGCGGTGGCGACTCCGCCGGTGCGGTCGGCGGCCGACGTGGACGCCGACGACTTCCGCCGCATCCAGGGCGTCGGCCCGAAGATGGCGGCGGCGCTGCAGGCCGCCGGCATCCGCACGTACGGGCAGCTCGCGGAGTTGGACGAGGCCGCGCTGCGGGAGACGATCCGGGGAGCCGGGCTGCGGGCCGCGCCGAGCCTGGCGACCTGGCCCCAGCAGGCGAAGGTGCTCGCGGGCGCCCCGCAGGAGGCGGCCGCCGCGCTGCCGACCGGCGGCGACGACGCCTGACCCCGGGGCCGCCGCACCGACGGCGGCCCCGGACGCCGCTCCCCGGCGAGCCGGGACGGCGCCACGACAGGATCCACCCGATGCCACCGACGTCGCGACGTCCGCTCACCCGGACGCCGCGACGTCGGGCATTCCGGACGGAGGCCGACCAGCCACCGGGCGGCATTCGTGGGAGCCGGACACCACCGGCCGATCCGGTGCCCGGTCAGACCAGCGCCTCCGCGTACCCGCGGACCCGCAGGCGCCGACCGGCGGTGGGGCCGAGCCGCACCTGGAGGCCGAGCGGCGCGGCGGCCCGGCGCACGTCGTCGACGTGCAGCGAGCCGTGCCGGTCGACGGTGAGCACCGGCGGCTCCTCCGGCTCCCCGGCCGGGGCGTGGAACGACAGCAGCGTCACCGAGGCCGGCAGGTGCCCGGGGTGCGCCGCCCGGGCCGCCGCCTCGTCCCGGTGCGCGAGCACCACCAGGTCGTCGAGGTGGGCGAAGTCCTCGGCGATGCCGTCGGCCTTCCAGTGCGCCGGCTCCTCCGCGACCCCGGTCAGGTGCCGGGAACGGTTCGCCGAGGTGATGTGGAGGTGGTCCACCCCGGTCTCGGCGACCGCCCGCGCGAAGAACACGTTCGACGGGCAGGCCAGCCCCGGCGCGATCACCTGCGTGGTGCGTACGCCCCGGTCGTGCCGGGTGAGGTGGGCGGGCAGCCGGTCGACGGCCGGGCCACGGAAGCCGAACGGGCCCGCGCCGTAGAGGACGCCCATCAGCTGCCGCACCCGGTGCGCGGGCAGCCGGTGCGGCAGCCGCGCCCAGTCGAACATCGCGGGGATCCGCCCGAAGGCGGTGGTGATGCTGCCGACCTGGTCGGCCGGCCGCCCCTTGGCGACGTTGACCCGGCGCACGGTGGCGGCGTCCGGGCGGGTCACCAGCGCGTAGAAGTTCCCGAAAGCCACCGCCACCACCGCGCCCCCGGCCAGTGCGCGGGCCGCGACGGCGACGTCCTCGGGGCGGTCGACGTACAGGTGCGGGGTCGGGGCGTCCATGGTGTCCTCCTGTGCGGTGCTTCTGACGCAGTTGTACGCCCGCCGGGCTGCCGCGCGCGGCCGTCGGTCGCCGATCCGATAGCGCACCGGCGCGCCCCGGTCCGGGCGGTCGGCCGGGGGCGGGCCGTCAGGCCGGCGGGGCCTGCCGGGCGGCCGGCGGGTCGGTCGATCGGCGGCGTCGTTAGCCGTTCCACGCGACTGGGTACAACGTTCGACACCTCGAACCACCACACCCCTTTCTGGAGGCAGCGATGCGCGGCACGTCGATATTCGGAGTCATCGTCGTCATCTGGCTGATCATCGGCGCGGTCGCCGCCGGCCAGCGCGGCTACTACAACGGCGACGACACCAACTGCGCCGAGGCGGGCACCATCCTGGTGACCATCGTGGCCGGGCCGCTGAACTACATCGGCGCCAACCCGAAGGTCGACTGCGAGCTGCCCCAGCCCTCCGAGTAGGACGGACCCCGGCCCGCGCCTGGCGGGTGGCGCGGGCCGGCCCCGTGGACGACCTTCGTGCGGTGACGGGACCGCGACGCGGGCTAGGAAGCGACCGTCCGCGTGGGCGACTCCGTCCCGGCATCCCGCCACACCGTCCAGGTGGGTACGGCGGCGACGAACGCCAGTGCCACCAGCAGCGCGCTGACCCACAGCGGGGACCGGTAGCCGAGCCCGGCGCCGATGGCTGCCCCGCCCAGCAGGGGGCCGACGGTCGCGCCCACGTTCAGGGCGGCGGTCGCGAAGGAGCCGCCCAGGGACGGCGCGTCGACGGCCGCGTACAACGCCCGGGTGATCAGTGTGGATCCGACCGCGAACGAGAGCGTCCCCTGGACGAAGACGAGCAGGAACGCGGCGGGCGCGCTGGCCGCGGTGGCCGCGAACAGGAGCCAGCCGACGAGCAGGGCCACCCCACCGGGCACCAGGACCCGCATGGGCTGTGAGTCCGACACGCGACCGCCGACCGTCACACCGACGAATGACCCCAGGCCGAAGAGGGCCAGCAGGACCGGCACCCACCTCCGGTCGTAGCCGCTGACGTCGGTGATCAGCGGCGCCAGGTAGGTGAAGGTGCAGAAGGTCGCCCCGTTCACCAGGGCGCCCAGGAGCAGGGTCACCAGCAGGCGGGGACGGCGCAGCGCCCGAATCTCGTGCTTGGCGCTCGGTACGGCCGCGTCCGGTGGCGTGGCCGGGACCGCGCGCCGGATGGCCACGACGGCGGGCAGCGAGACGACGGCCACCGCCCAGAACGCCGAGCGCCATCCCCACAGCTGGCCGAGGAACGCCCCGGCCGGCACCCCCGCGACGCAGGAGAGGGTGAGACCCCCGAGCAGCACGGAGGCGGCCCGGCCCTTGGCCCCGGGTCCGGCCAGGTCGGTCGCCGTGGCCAGGCCCACCGCGAGGAACCCGGCGTACGCCAGCGCTCCGACGACCCGGGTGGCCAGCAGCATGCCGAAGCTGTCGGTGACCGCCCCGACGACGTGCACGACGACGACGGCGGTCAGGAAGACCAGCAGCGCCCGACGTCTGGGCCACCGCAGACTGAGGGCGGCCATCAGCGGCGCTCCGATGATCATCCCTACCGCGAAGGCCGACGTCAGCGCGCCGGCGGCCGGGACGGGCACGTGCAGGTCCCGGGCGATGTCCGGCACCAGGCCGGACAGCATGAACTCAGACGTTCCCTGGGCGAAGACCGCCAGTCCGAGCAGGTAGATGGCGAACGGCATGACACTCCACATTCCGCGTCGTGGATGGATGAAGAGGACGCGGGTGGGTCACGGCGGCCACGGCCGGGCGGCGCACGGGACAACCGTCCAGCCGGGCGCGGAGACCACCGCGCGAGGGCCTCCCGGGTGCGTGGACGCGGCACGACGTGGTGACGCGCAGGTGACGCCCGGGAGCAGCCGGTATGACGGCGATCGGTGGCGGGGACGCCCGAGGGACGCTGTCCGGTTCCGACAGCGCCTAGTGCGACGTCAACGAGGGCCAGCCACCGGACACCGGTGGCTGGCGTCTGGACGCCTCGGGGCTGGACACGACGCAAACCCTAGTGACGGCGCGGAGCAATCGTCAACGCGATAACCGCCGGCGGCGCGGGCGCGGCAGCGACGACGTCCGTAGACCAACCTAGGAACGTCACCGGGGTGGGCGACGGGCGGGCATCCGAGGGGCAGCCAAGCCGCCCGCCTACCGCACATCCCTAAGGCATCCTAGGAGGATGGGCTGTCAGGTCGACGGGACCGAACCCGCGCCGGAGGCGGGGCACGTTTGCCGGAGCGGGCGGCGGGAACAGTCGGCAGATCCGCACCTCGGTGGCGTCCATCAAGGCGCACGGGTGATGGTCCAGGTAGGCCACCACGTCGGCGAGGGTCCGTATCCGCACTCCGTCGTGCACCCAGCAGCCACGCTCGGCCAGCAGCGGCCGCACCTCGGCGACACTGCGGGTGATCGCCGGGCGATGGACTCCGAGTTGCTCGGGAGCGATCCGGGCCGCGTGACAAACCGCCCGCCGCGACTCAGGCCTCGATGCCCCGCCGTGCAAGATCGGCCGCGATGCCGTCCAGGACTCCGGCGAGGCCCGAGGCGAACAGGGCGTCGAGGTCCCAGGGGGCGGCGCCCGCGCGCATCGCGGAGCCGAGCCGCGGGTACGCGCCGGACTCGAAGAGCGGGCTGCGTTCCTCGTCCGGGGCGTGCGCCGTCCGCTGCGTGGTGCTTTCCGCCTGCCGTTCCGCCTCCACGTCGCTGACGTAGGTCAGCGCCACACCCTGCACGTAGGAGGCGAACATGAACATGTACCGGAAGGCGTCGGCAGGTTCGAGGCCGAGTCCGTCGAAGGAGGAGAAGGTGCTTTCGCTGTCCGCCGCGAGTGCCGGGCTGAAGTGTGCGCGGGTTGTCACCAGGACCCTCGACAGGATCCACGGGTGGCGGTGGTACAGCTCCCAGTCGCGGTAGGCGGCTCGTTCGAGGCCGTGCCGCCAGTTCCGCGGCGGCGCGTCGGGCAGAGGGACGTCGGCCATCGCCGCCTCCACCATCAGGGCCACCAGATCGTCCTTGGACGCCACATGCCGGTACAGGGCCATGGTGCTCGCGCCGAGGTCCGTGGCGACCCGGCGCATCGACAGCGCGTCGAGCCCCTCCGCGTCCGCGACGTCGATTCCGGCCCGCACGATGCGCTCGACGGTGAGGTGGGGTGCGCTGTCGCTCTCCTCCAGGACGTCGGCCGGCGCCTCCGTCCTACGGCCCCGGTAGGCCCGCGCCTGGCAGGCGCGGGAGCAGTAGCGCCGCGGCCGCCCCCGTTCCGCATGCTCCAGCGTCTTTCCGCAGGACGCGCAGGCCGACTGCTCCGACATCACCACACTCCTTTTCGTCACACCCGGCGAAGGTGTGTCGAAATTCTATCCCGCCATCGAAGCGAGCGCATGAAGCAGGGAAAATAGCAGGCCCGAAACACATTTGCAGCCACCCGCACGCGTGTGCGTATCCTGTACACAGCTACGCGCGTACTAAGTACGCACTGCGTGACGGAATCCGTCCCAACCGAAAGAGCAGGAGCGAAGGACATGACCGAAGAACGTAAGAGAGCCGGAACCAGACAGTGGGTCGGGCTCGCCGTTCTGGTGGTGCCGTGCGTACTGGCGTCCATGGACATGTCCGTCATGTTCGTCACGCTCCCGTCCCTGACGGCCGACCTCCAGCCGAGCAGCTCCGAACTGCTGTGGATCATGGACGCCTACGGCTTCCTGCTGGCCGGCCTGCTGATCACGATGGGCACCCTCGGTGACCGGATCGGACGGCGGCGGGTGCTGCTGACCGGTGCTGCGGCCTTCGGTCTCGCCTCGGTCCTCGCGGCCTACGCGTCCAGCCCCGAGATGCTGATCGCGACCCGCGCGCTCATGGGCATCGCCGGAGCCTCGCTGGCCCCCTCCACCCTCTCCCTGATCCGGAACATGTTCCACGACGACCGGCAGCGGGCCACCGCCGTCGGCGTCTGGACGGCCGGCTTCGCGGGCGGTGCCGTCGTCGGCCCCATCATCGGCGGCCTGCTGCTGGAGCACTTCTGGTGGGGCTCGGTCTTCCTGATCAACGTCCCCGTGATGATCCTGCTGCTGCTCCTCGGGCCGCTGCTGCTGCCCGAGTACCGCGATCCCAAGCCGGGCCGCTTCGACCTGCTCGGCGCCCTGCTGTCCCTGGTGGCCGTCCTCGCCGTGATCTACGGCATCAAGCTGACGGCGAAGCACGGCTTCGGATGGACCCCGGCTGCCTGCATCGCCGCCGGACTCGCCGTGGGAGCACTGTTCATCCGCCGCCAGCGCACGGCCGTGAACCCGATGATCGACCTCGCGCTGTTCCGCACCCGCCGGTTCAACGTGCCGCTGCTCATCGACGCCCTGGTGACCTTCGCGATGATCGGCTTCTCGCTGTTCAACTGGCAGTTCATGCAGCTCGTCCTGGGCATGAGCCCGTTCGAGTCGGCCCTGTGGTCGCTGCCCACGTTCCTCGTGCTGCCCGTGGGTGTCGCCCTGGCCACCGCGATGGCGCCGCGTATCGGCAAGCCCAACGTGATGATCGCCGGGCTTTTGGTGGCGACCGCCGGATACGTCGCGCTGTCCCTGATCCGGACCGACTCGGGCATCGTCTACCTGGTCAGCGCACTGGCCGTGGTCTCCATCGGCATCGGCGGTGTGTCCGCCGTCGTCACCGAGGTGATCTTGTCCGCCGCGCCGCCGGAGCGAGCCGGAGCGGCCTCCGCCCTGGCGGAGACCTCCGCCGAGTTCGGCGGAGCGCTGGGCATCGCGGTCCTCGGCAGCATCGGCACCGCCGTCTACCGCTCGCAGATGGAGTCCCAGGCCCCTGCGGGCCTCACCTCCAAAGAGCTGGCCGCGGCGGAGGAGACCCTCGGCGGCGCCGTCGACACCGCCGCGGCCTTACCGCACCAGACCGCGGAGGCGCTGCGGAGCGTTGCCTTCGACGCCTTCACCCACGAGATGCGGATCGCCGCGATGGTCAGCGTCGTCCTGACGGCGGGCGGGGCCATCCTGATCGCCACCATGCTCCGCGCCGCACGCAACCGGCCCGGACCCGCCTCACCGAGGGCGGTCCCGGGGCGGACGGCACAGCACGGCGGTCGCGACCAGGCCGACGAGCTGCCCGTGACGACGCCCACGTCGTGAACCCGGTCCCGTGGACCGTACCGGTGTAGCCGCGCCCTCTCCCGGGCAGCGGCTACACCGCCAGCGGCTCCACCTCCCGGTAGGGTCGCTGGGCCCGGCCGGAGCGGCCGACCGCCGAGCTCGCGCAGGCGAGCTCGGACGGACGGCGAGCGGAGGGGCGCGTCCGGACGGCGGGCACGCGACGAGGGGCGCACCCGGCCCGCGCCGCCGAGGATCCTCACGATCGTCGGGAGCGGGGCCGGCTGCGCCCCTCGGGGCGGCCGGTCAGCGGAAGCAGTTGGCCACCGGCACCCGGCTGCCCTCGCAGTTGGTGGGCTCGTTGTCGACGATGTCGGTCTCGTCGTCGACCCTGACCCGGGCCTTGTCGGCGAAAAGACCGCCCGGCTTCCCCGTGGCGGTGTTGTCGCTCACCCGGCTGCGGTAGAGGGAGACCTGACCCTGGGTCGCGAACACCCCGCCGCCCGTCGACGCGGCGCCGACGGCGTGGTTCCGGTCGACCTCGCTGTGGCGGACCAGCAGGTTGGACTTCGCGGCGTAGATCCCGCCGCCGGCACCCCGGGCGGTGTTGCCGGCGACGACGCTGTCGTCGAGCGGAAGCAGGCCCTGGGAGGTCGAGATGCCGCCGCCGTTGCCGGTGGCGGTGTTGTCGCGCACCTCCAGGCCGCGCAGGAAGATCAGGGCGTCCGAGTTGGCGATGCCGCCACCGGTCTGGGCGGTGTTGCCGAGCACCTTGCTGTCGGCCACCCTGGTGCGGGCCGAGAAGCTGGCGATGCCGCCGCCCTGCGCCGCGTTGTTGTGCGCGAAGGCGCTCTTCCGCACCTCGGCGGCCCCGCGGTAGTTGCCGAGACCGCCGCCGTACGCGACGGCGGTGTTGTTCCGGAAGTCCGACGTGCGCAGGGTCAGCACTCCGCCGTTGAGCAGGCCCCCGCCCTTGCCCGCCTTGCCGGCGGCGTGGTTGTCGACGAACGTGCTGTCGACGACCACCATGTTGCCGTCGTTGAAGATCCCGCCACCGCCGCCCTCGGCGGAGAGGGAGGTGCTGCCGACGACGGCGGTGCGCTCGACCACCGCCGACGCGCCGTGCACGACGTGGATGCTGCCGCCCTCGGCGGCGGAGAGGCCGTTGCGCAGCACGACGTCGGAGAGGGTCAGTTCCCCGCCGTCGCGGACGGTGAAGAACCGGAACGCCTCGGCGTGCACGTCCCGCTCGATCGTGGCGCCCTCGCCCCGGATCGTGATCGGGTGGTAGATGACCGGCAGCCCCGCCCTGTCGTGCTGCGGGTTGCGCGGCGGGGCCTCGGCGTCGCCCGGGTTCTCCGCGCTGTCGGCCGCCTCCCGGGCGTCCCGGATCCCGCCGTCGTAGTCGTCGGGCTGCTGGAAGGCGTGCGTCAGCTCGTACGTGCACTTCGGCGCGAGCCGCAGGTGGGCGCCGCCCTCGGCGTTGGCGCGGACCAGCGCGGCGATGAGCTTCGTCGAGTCGCACGGCACCGCGACCTCCGCGCGGCGCCCGGCCCCGGGCCCCGGGTCCGGGTACCCGTCCCGGCCCTCCTCCCCGCCCCGGTGCTCCCCGGCGGAGTCGCCCGACCGGTCGCCGGAGGGCTCCCCGGCGGCAGCCCCGGAGGGCTGCCCGGCAGGATCGCCGGAGGGCTGCCCGCCGAGGGCGGCGCGGCCCTGCTCGCGGCGGTCGTCGCGGTGCTCCGCGCCGGAGTCGTCGCCGCGCAGCACCAGGGACGGCGTCTCCGGCGCGACGGGCAGCGCTCCCGCAGCCACCGCGACGCCGCCCGCCACCCCGGCCACCAGGGTGCCCGCCACGAGCCCACCGGCTAAGAACCACCGGGACCGTCGCCTGGTTGGTGCCGCTCGCCGGTTCCCTTGATACGTCGACATCAGGCTTCCCCTGCCTCTCGGTGCATGACACGGCCGGCCCGAACCGGGCGCGGGGTGACCGACATCCCGACAGCCACCGAAGGCCACGATACGAGCGAAACTCGGGCAAGTCAGTCGAAGATGAATAAACGTACGATTCATCTTGAGACGGTCGAGAACGGCTGTCCGGCCCGAGGCCGGCGCGGGGTGCCGGGGTCAGCCGCCGACATGGATGCCCGGCCGACGCGCCGGGTCCGGCTCGGACTTGCGGAGGATCTCCCGGACCACCGGCGGGGTGTCGCCCCGACCGAGGATCAGGTAGCGCAGCAGGTGCGCGAGGGGGTTCCCCTCGGACCACTCGAAGTGGGCGTGCGGGCGGACGCCGGTGGCGTCGCGCAGCGCCAGGAGGATCGCCGCGATGGCGTTCGGCACCGCCGGGCTGCTGGCCCGCAGCACCCGGAAGCCCCCGACCTCCACGCCGTGGACCCGCAGCACCTGGCTGAACTCGGACGGGTCGACCACCTCGATCTCCAGGAACAGGATGTCGCCCTCGCCGGGGACCGGGTTCATCCCCCGCTGCGCCCGCTCCTTGATCGTGTACTCCTTCACCGCGCCCCGGGCCCGCTTGTGGGCGATGAGGTGCAGCCGGCCGTCGTGCGCCAGCGAGTCGGCGACGAACCGGCGGGCCGGCTCGTCGAACTCGATCCGCTCCGTGCGCAGCTCGGTGGTCCGGCTCACCCGCGAGGCCAGCGAGACCGCGACGATGCCGAGGATGAACAGGACCGAGATGGTGATGCCGTCCGGTTTGGCGATGGCGTTCTCGGCCAGGGCGTACAACAGGACCAGGGTGAGCACGGCGAAGCCGACGGCGGCGACGCGCTCCCGGCGGCCGGCCGCGGAGATGGTGACCGCCACGGCGGCGGAGACCATCATGGCGAGGATCCCGGTGGCGTACGCCCCGGCCTGTTCGTTGACGTCGGCCCGGAACACCACGGTGATCGCGATGCTGACCAGCGTGTAGACGATCACGACCGGCCGCACCGCGCGGGCCCACTCCGGCGCCATGCCGTAGGTGGGCAGATAGCGGGGCACGATGTTGATCAGGCCGGCCATCGCGGAGGCGCCGGCGAACCAGAGGATGAGCGCGCTGCTGACGTCGTAGACGGTGCCGAAGACCTCGCCGACGTGCTCGTGGGCGAGGTACGCCAGCGCCCGGCCGTTGGCGGCCCCGCCCGGCGCGAACTCACCGGGCGGGATCAGGACCGTGGTCACGAGCGAGGTCGAGACCAGGTAGACCGACATGACGAGGGCGGCGGTGGCGAGCATCCGGCGGGTGTTGCGGATCCGCGCGGCAAACCGGGCCGCGCGGTCCGGCCCCTCCCCGGCCACCAGCGGCATCATGCTGACCCCGGTCTCGAAACCGGAGAGCCCGAGCACCAGCAGCGGGAAGGCCAGCACGGCGGTCACCACCACCTCGCCGGGACCCCGACCCGCGCTCAGCGCCGAAGTCCAGCCCGCCAGCGCCCCCGGGTTCGCCGCGATCTCGGCCACCGAGACCGCGACGACCACCGCGTTCAGCGCCAGGAAGACGGCGACCAGCGGAATGGCCACCGCCACCGCCTCCCGGAAGCCGAGCAGGAAGACGCCGCCGAGGACCAGCAGCAGCACGACGGTGACGCCGACGGCGACCGCCGTTCCGCCGACGCCCTCGGGCAGCAGCGGGTTCTCCAGCAGGTGCACCGTGGCGTCGGCCGAGGAGAGGGTGATCGTGATGATCCAGGAGGTGGCCACGAAGCCGAGCAGGACCAGCACGAAGACCTTGCCCCGCCAGAACGGCAGCAGCCGTTCCAGCATCGCCACCGAGCCCTGCCCGTGCGGGCTCTCCCGGGCCACCCGCCGGTACATCGGCAGCATGCCCAGCAGCGTCAGCGCGACGATCAGCAGGGTGGCCAGCGGGGAGAGCGCCCCGGCCGCGACCGCCGCGATCCCCGGCAGGTACGACAGGGTGGAGAAGTAGTCCACCCCGGTCAGGCACATGACCTGCCACCAGGCGTGCGAGCGGGCCTGGCCCTCCGCCGACTCGGGGCCCACCGGCTGCACCCGGTGCGTCAACAGCCACCGTCGCAGCGGGCTGGGCGGCGCCACCGGCCGGCTGGGACTGGCCACGACCTCCGGAACGGCGACCGGGCGACCCGCGCGGCGGCCGGGGTGGGTGGGATCGCGCGCGGCGCGCAGCTCCCGGTCCATTCCGCCGCGCGGCGGGCGGCGGCCGCGCGTGCGCCGCGGCCCCGCCCCGTGCTCGTCAGCCATCCCCCGTCCCCGCCCCTCGGCCGTCCTGACCCGACCGTAGGCGGTCTCCCGCCGGCCGCCCGCCGGAACGGCGAACCCGGAGCGCCCTTCCACGAGGCGGGAGGCCTCCCGGACGGACGGGCCGGCCGGGGACGCCGGCCGGACCGGCCGACACCGGCCGGCGCGGGCGTACCCCGCGCGGACCGGCCGACACCCCCCGAGCCGGCCGGCCCTCCCCCCAACCCCCGACCACGGCCCGCCCGCCGGGCGGCCACGGCGGCCGGGCACCCCCCGGACCCGCCCGCCGCGCGCCGACTTCGGCCGGGCACCCCCCGGGCCCGGCCGCCGTCGGCGCCGCCCTCAGCCGGCCGGTGCCAGCCGCCCGGCCAGCCAGGCCGCCCGGTCGTCCCGGGTGTCGGCCCGGCAGCGCGTCTGCTGCGAGCTGTAACCAACCGGGCAGCCGCCGCGGCGTACCGCAGCAGGTCGAAACGCCCCTGAGCGCGCCACCCGGCGCGGCCGGCGGCGCGCCCGACCGGCCTCGGCGGATGGCGGGCGGGGCGGCGACGGGCGGCCGTGCGCGCGGCGCGGCGCGGACGCGTCCCCGCGCTCCGCCGTGTGCCGGTGCGGAGCGCGGGGACCCCCCGTCCCGGCTACTGCAGGAACGCCCCGAGGGGCGAGAGCAGCAGCCGGCCGAGCGCCGCGGCGGTGTCGTCCAACCGCGCGCGCTCACACTCGTGGGCGGCCGGGTCGTGCCGGCACCGCCAGATCTTCTGCGCGTTGCGCCAGGCGACGTCGCGGGTGTACTCGACCAGTTCCCCCTGGTACCAGTCGTCGATGTCGCCGTTGAGCATGTCGATGAGCAGCTGCCACCGCTCCAGGTAGCCGCGCCGCAGGCCGGGGATCTTGTCCGCGAAGATGTTGTTGATCTCGAGGTAGTCGCGATGCTGCTCGGTGCCGTCGACCGGCTCCGACTCCAGGCTGTCGAACGTGGTCACCAGCGCGAACGGCAGGTCGAAGTTGATGTGCGCGTTCACCCCGGCCGCCGCCGACGGCAGCGGGCGGGCGTCCGGCCCGCGCATCCGCTCGAACAGGCACGTCCAGGCCTTCGGCGTGCCCGGGCTGGAGTCGGTCCACAGCCGCATCGCGTCGAAGTAGCGCGCGGCGAACTCCACGTCGAGGCGCGACAGGAACACGGGGTCGGAGAACCGGTCGTCGTAGAGCCCGTTCAGCACGTTCTCGGTGATCGTCAGATAGAGCTTGTTGAAGTCGGCCAGCGGGCAGCTCGCCTCCAGCGGAGGCAGCCGGACCAGCAGGTCCTGGAGCTTGGTGAGGTGGTCGACCACCGCCGGCACGTCGGCGGGGTGGTCGGCGAGCAGGTCGACGACGTCCCGATGCACGGGCCCCCACACCGGTTCCGTCATCTCTCCTCCACAGTGGTTCCCGGCACCCCGTGCCGTCGGCGACGCTGCACAGCCTGCCAGCCGACGACCGTCGGCCGGATCAGTAGAACGACGTATCCGTACGCGCGTCAGGTGGGCCGGTTGCGCAGGAAGATGGCGCTGGCCTGCACCCGGGTGCGGACCTGGAGCTTGTCGAAGATGTGCGAGACGTGCACGCCGATGGTCCGCTCGCTGATGAACAGCCGCTGGCCGATCTCCCGGTTCGTCAGCCCCTCGGCGACGGCGGCGAGCACCTCCCGCTCCCGCGCGGTCAGCACCGCCAACTCGTCGCCGTCCGGGCCGGCGGTCGGCTCACCCGCGACCGGCCGGTCCTCCAGCGCCACCCGGGCCCGGCCCGCGAGGGTCCGGATCTCCGAGGTCAACGGCACCGCGCCGAGCCCCTGCGCCACCTGGTACGCCTGCCGCAGCAGCTTGCCCGCCGTGGCGCTGCGGCTGCGCCGGGCCAGCAGCGCCTCGGCCTGACGCAGCCGCGAGTAGGCCGCCGGGTAGGGGTGGTGGCGCCGGTCCCACTGCGCCACGGACCGGGCCCACAGCTCCGGGTCGCTGCCGTCGAGGCGGCTCACCTCGGCGGCGCACAGCGCCAGGAACCCGTCGACCACATCGCGCACCGGGCGGGCCGCGTGCTCGCTCTTGCGGGCCACCCGGTCGGCCACCTCCCGCAGCCGCCGCACCGCGGTCTCGTCCACCGCGATCGTCCGGCTGGCGTGCGCCTCCGCCTCGGCCCGCAGGCCGTGCCACACCAGCGCGGCGAGGATGCCCACGTCGTCGGAACGGCTCTCGGTCAGGCCGCGCTGCACCGCCTGCCGGGCGAGGTCGTGCCGGCCCTGCCACATGGCCAGCCCCGCCCGCAGTGTGAGCAACGGAATCACGTGCCGCGCCCCGCCGCCGGCGAGCACCGTGGCCACGGCATCCAGGTCGCGGTCGGCGGCCGCGATGTCGCCGTAGCCCACCGACAGCCGGCAGCGGGCCAGCAGCAGCTCGACCGCGTCCGCGCCGGAGGGGCGGTGCCGCAGCGCCGCCGCGACGACCTTCTCCGCCTCCGCCCACTGGCCCACGCGGAACAGCCCGTTGGTGGCGATGGCCAGCAGCCGGGTCTCCCAGGTGCGACCGAGGCCCAGCTCGGCCACCCGCTCGGCACCCCGGCGGGCGACGACGACGCCCTCCTCCAGCACGTTCAGCGGCCCGGTCAACAGCTCGGCCAGGTGTAGGTACGCGCAGGCCACGTCCTCGGGGCGGCCGGAGCGCTCGGCGGTCTCCAGCGCCCGGCGCATCACCGCCAGCCCGGCGTCCGGGTCCTCCAGGTACGCCTCGGAGAACCCGAGGGCCGCGCTGGCCAGCACGACCTCCGACGTGGAGCCCTCGACCGCGGCGGACAGCTTCAGCGCCTCCCGGGCCCGCCGGCCGGCGTCGGCGTACCGGCCGAGGTGCAGCAGCAGCTCGGCCAGGTGGGCGGCGGCGGTGGCGCGTTCCCGGGGCGTGCAGTCGGCGGCCTCCAGGGCCCGCCGGTATTCCGCCTCGGCGAGCGCCGACCGGCCGGCGGCGGCCAGGTAGCGGGCCCGCCGGATGTGCAGCGCACAGGTCGACCGGTCGGCGCCGGAGCCGGCCAACTCCTCGAGCAGGGTCAGCGCGCGGGCGTGCTCGCCACAGTGGTGGGCGGCCTCGGCGGCGCGCTCCAGCAGGGTCACCCGGTCCACGTCCAGCGGACCCACGCCGGGCGAGCCGGCCAGCTGCAACGCGACCGACCAGTGCCGGTGCGCCTCGGCCCAGCCGTGCAGCCGCTCGGCCTCCCGGGCCGCCGCCGTCGCCGCCGGCAGCGCCCGCGCCGGCTCACCGGCCAGCCGCCAGTGGTGCGCCAGGCGGGCCTGGTGCAGCTCCGCCGGGGCCGAGGTGAGCGCCTCGGCGTAGCGGCGGTGCAGGGCGGCCCGCTCGGCGGGCAGCAGCTCGTGCTCCAGCACCTCGGCGACCAGCCGGTGCCGCAGCCGGTAGCCGTCGTCCGCGCCCACCAGCAGCCGGTGCGCGACGGCCGCGCGGACCGCCTCGATCAGCTCGTCCTCGGGCAGCCGCGTCACCCGCGCCAGCAGCCAGTGCTCCACCGGCTCGACGCCGGCCGCGACCGCGTGCACCACGGCGTGCGCGTGCTGGGGCAACGCGTCGACCCGGGCCAGGAAGATCTCGCGCAGCGTGTCGGAGAGGCCGTCCCGGCCGTCGCGCAGGTCGCGGGCCAACTCCTCCACCACGAACGGGTTGCCGCCGCTGCGCCGCCACACCAGCTCCGCCGCCTCAGGCGCGAGCGGTCGGCCGACCACGGCGGCGGCGAGCTGGTCGGTGCCGGCCCGGTCCAACGGAACCAGGTCGAGCACCCGCACCGAGCGCAGCCGACGCAGCTCGGTGAGCACCCGGCGCAGCGGGTGCGCGCCCTGCAACGACTCGGCCCGCACCGCGGCGAGCACGGACAACTGGAGGTCGCCGAGGCCGGCGAGCAGATAGAGCAGCAACTGTCGGGTGCTGCGGTCGACCCACTGGAGGTCGTCCAGCACGAGCACCAGCGGGCGCCCTTCGGCGATCAGGTGCAGCCCCCGGGAGACCCGCTCCAGCAGCGCCCCGGCGCCGTCCGGGCCGGCGGTCTCGTCGGCGAACATCTGCAGGAGGCCGCGGACGGCCGAGGACGTCCGGGCGTGGGAGCCGGTCAGCTCGGCGTCGAAGCGGCGCAACGCCTGCAGCAGCGGGTGCAGCGGGGACGCGTCGCCGATGTCCAGACAGGAGCCGGTGAGCACCAGGGCGCCCGCGTCGCGCAGCCGGGCGCCCACCTCGCGCAGCAGCCGGGTCTTGCCCACGCCGCTCTCGCCGGTGAGGAAGACGGCGGCGGTGTGCCCCTGCGCGACCTCGTCGAGCAGCGCGGACCGTACCGTCGTCACCAGGTCGGCCCGGCCGACGAGCGGTGCGGCGTCCACATCGCTGGCCATGGCACGCAGCCTAGTCACACGTCCGCGCACCGTTCTACGGGTCTTCTGCCCCTGTGGTACCCGTCGCGTCGACATTGCGACCGGAGGTTGCGGCTGGCCGACATACGTCGTTCTGCAGATCCCCCGTCGACCCACAGGTGACAGTCTCCGAGGCGTCGGCAGGCAACGGGGGGAAAGGCGGGTGCGATGCCCATGCTCACCATCGTCGCCGGTCCGCAACGTGTCGCGTCGGCAGGCTGGCCGGCACCGGAGGAGAGACGCATGGTCACCGTGCTGTTCGCCGACATCGTCGGGTCGACCGCGCTCGTCGACCGGCTCGACCCCGAGGACGTACGGGCCCTGCAGCGCGCCTACTTCGCCACCGTCGCCGGGGTGCTGCGCCGGTGGCACGGGGTGGTCGAGAAGTACGTCGGCGACGCGGTCATGGCGCTGTTCGGCGCGCGCGAGTCCGACGGGTTCGACGCGTACCGGGCGGTGCGGGCGGCGCTGGACATCCAGCGGGCCCTCGACCGGCGTCCCGTGCCCGGCGCGCCGCGGCTGCGGGTCCGGGTCGGGGTGGCCACCGGTGAGGCGCTGGTGGACCTCGCCGCGACGCACGACGGCGGGCACGGCGCGGCCAGCGGCGCGGTGACCAGCACCGCCGCCCGGTTGCAGGAGTACGCCCCGCCGGGCGGGGTGGCGCTCTGCGCGGCCACCCACCGGGCCACCGTGGGGCTGATCGACCAGCGCCGCGTGCCGCCGGTGGCCCTCGCGGGCAAGGCGCTGCCGGTGGACGTGTGGCACGCCACCGGCGCCACCCGGCCGGCCCCGGCCCCGCACGAGGGCCCGCTGGTCGGGCGACGGCGGGAACTCGCCACCGCCCGGGACCTGATCGTCCGCGCCGTGCGGGACCGCAGCCCGCGCTGGCTGTCGCTGGTCGGTCCCGCCGGCAGCGGGCGCAGCCGGCTGCTGCAAGAGCTGCGGCACGCCGTCCCGACCGTGGACGACGTGCCGGTGCGCTGGTGCGTCGCGCACTGCCCGCCGTGCCCGGAGGCCCTGGCGCCCGTCGCCGACCTGGTACGCGGAGCCGCCGGCCTCCGCGCGAACGACCCACCTCCGGTCGTACGCCGTCGGCTCGCCGCCGCCCTCGCGGGCCTGGTGCCGCCCGCCGGCCTGACCGAGGCGGTGTCCGCGCTGGAAGGACTCCTGGCGGGCCCGGACGCCGCCGGTGAGGCCGCGCGGGGCGCCGAGGTGGCGCGGGAGGTGCTGCTGTCGCTCGCCGCCCGGGAGCCGCTGGTGGTGGCGGTGGACGACCTCGACCGGGCCACCGGGGAGCTGAACCGCTTCCTGCACCGGCTCTTCGCGGCGGCCACCGCCCGGTCCCTGCCGCTGGCGGTCGTGGTGCTGCACCGTCCCGAGTGGGCGGACGTGCTGCCCGGGGCCCGGGACCGCCGGCACCGGCTGGACGTGCCGCCGCTGCGCCCGGTGGAGACCGGCCGGCTGCTGCGTCACCTGCTGCGCCGGGCCGACCGGCCGGCGGCGGAGGCCGCGCGCCTGCTGCCGCTGGTCGGGGGCAACCCCGGCCGAGCCGCCGCGTACGTGGCGTCGCTCGACGTGGCGCCGACCGACGTGGCGCCGACCGCGGTGCCGCCCGTGCCCGAGCCGGTGCGCCGGGAGGTGGACGCCCGGCTGGACCGCCTCGACGGCGTCCGGCGGGCGGCGCTGACGGCGGTGGCGGCCCTCGGCGTCGCTGCCCTCGGCGCGGGGGTCACCGCGTCGGCGGTGGGGCACCTGCTCGGCTGGTCGCCCGCCCGCGCGGTGCCGGAGCTACGCGCCCTCGCCGCCTCGGGCCTGCTGGTCGGCCGCGCCGGCGGCGGGTACGCGGTCGCCGACCCGGTGCTGCGCGAGGTCGCATGCGCCCGGCTGCCGAGGGCGGTGCGGGCCGCGATCGCCGGGTGGGCCGGGCAGCCCTCGGATCCGGTGGCGCCGGCCCGCCGGCTCGCCGCGGCGGCCGTAACCGCGTCGGGGGCCGCCCCGTCCTCCGCCGTGCCCGTCGAACGCGACCGCGCCCCGTCGGCCCGGCCGGCACGGTCGGACTGGCGGAGGCGCCGCGAATGGCGGTCGGCGTGGGGGCTGCCGCGCGGGGCGTCGGCGGCGGCGTGACGGAGGGCCTTCTTCCCCCACGATCCATGTTAAGCCGGTGCCGGCCCCGGGCGGTATCGGGCGGCTGACCGAGTGCGCGGGCCGGATCCCCTTGGCTAGCTTCGCCTGATGCCTGTCGAAGAGATCACCGCCTCCGCCGCCGGCACCTGGACCCTCGGCGACCGCACCGTGCACCGGATGGGCTTCGGGTCGATGCGGCTGACCGCCGACCCGGACCGGGCGCGCGCCCTCCGCGTCCTGCGCCGGGCGGTCGAGCTCGGCGTCAACCACATCGACACCGCCGCCTTCTACGTCTCGCCGGGCGGGCCCCTCGGCGTCGGCACCGGACCGCGCCGGTACGCCACCGAACTCATCCGGGAGGCGCTCGCGCCGTACCCGAACGACCTGGTCATCACCACGAAGGTCGGGCCGTCGTTCGACGCGGCGAACCGGCACCGGGAGCTGACCCCGGCCGAGCTGCGCCGGGAGGTGGAGGAGAACCTGCGCCGCCTCGGCCGGGACCACCTGGACGTGGTCAACCTGCGGATCGTCCGGCGCGAGGGGCGGGACTCGGTGGCGGAGCGCTTCGCCGCCCTCGCCGAGCTGCGCGACGCCGGGCTGATCCGGCACCTCGGCCTGTCCAACGTGCGGGTGGACCACCTGGACGAGGCGCAGGCCGTCGCACCGGTGGTCTGCGTGCAGAACGCGTACGCCCTCGACACGAACCGGTGGGCCGACGACCTGCTGCGGGTCTGCGGCGAGCGCGGAGTGGCCTTCGTGCCGTTCTTCGCGATCGCCGGCGCCGGGCGGGAGGCGGGCGCGACCGGCGAGCACGACGACGCGGTGCGCGCGGTGGCCCGCGCCCACGGGGTGACCCCGCACCAGGTCCGCCTGGCCTGGACGCTGCACCGGGGGCGGCACGTGCTGGCCATCCCCGGCACCGGCGACCCGGAGCACCTGGCGCAGAACGTGGCGGCCGGCGCGATCCGGCTCTCCGCCGACGACCTGGCCCGCCTCAGCTGAGCGGCCCGGTCTGGCCCAAGCCCGGGGCGGCTCAGCGGGCCGACGGCCCGCCCCGCCGGGGTCCGGTCAGCGGTCGGCGAGGAAGGCGATGGCCCGCTCCCAGGTCTGCGCGGCGGCCGTCGCGTCGTGGTCGGGCAGGTGCGGGTCGGTGTAGAGGTGCCCGACGCCGGGATAACGGTGGACGGACAGCTCCGCGCCGGCGTCGGTCATCGCCCGCCGCCACTGCGCGACCTCCGGTTCCGCGTCGTAGTCGTCCGGGTCGCCCAGGTGCAGCTGCACCGGCAGGCCCGGCCGGACCGACTCCGGCTCGCCGCCGACGCCGGAGAGCAGCAGCAGCGCCGCCGCGTCGGGGCGCTCGGCGAGCATCGCGCCGGCCACCCCCGCGCCCATCGAGAAGCCGGCCAGCACCGCGTCGGCCGGCGCCTCGCGCAGGGCCTCCCGGGCCCGGTCCAGCACGGCCTCCTGGCCGATCTTGCCGAGCAGGGCGAAGCCGTCCTCCACCGTCGCCGCGGCCGGCGCGCCGTAGAGGTCGGGGGTGACGACCGTGTGCCCGGCGGCGCGCAGCCGGTCGGCGGCGGTCAGCACGGCCGGCCGCAGCCCGTAGACGGAGTGAAACAGCACGACATGTCCCATGGAGGCATCCTGCCTCACACCCCCGACCGGAACGGGCCGCCGCGCGGGCGGGACGGCGTCAGCCCAGCGACTCCAGCCGGCGCACCAGCTCCGCCGGCCCCGGCATCGCGGCGATCTCGGCGCTGACCTGCCTCGCCGCGTCGCGCAGCGCCGGATCGCCGACCAGCCGGGTCAGGGTGTCGGCGGTGATGTCGCGGGCCCGGACCGCGATTCCCGCGCCGCGCGCCGCCACCAGCTCGGCGTTGTGCCGCCGGTCGCCGGGCCCGACGGTGGCCAGCTGCGGCACCCCCGCGGTCAGCGCGGTGAAGACGCTGCCCGCGCCGCCGTGGTGGACCAGCGCCGCGCTCGCCGGCAGGGCCTCGGCGAGCGGAATCCAGTCGACGGTGCGCACGTTGCCGGGCAGCGCCCGGCGGGCCAGCCGTGCGTCCGGGCGGACCAGGACGAACTCGGCGTCGACCCGGTCGGCGGCGGCGACGACCGCCGGCATCGGCCCGGCGCTGCCGGGGCCGGCGACGGTGCTGCGGCTGACCAGCACCCGCGGGCGTTCCCCCGGCTCGCGCAGCCAGCCCGGCAGCTCGCCGCCGCCGGTGTGGGCGGCGTAGCGCATGGGCCAGCCGTCCTGGTGCCGCACGCTGGGCGGGGCGACGGCGATCGCGGCGGCCGGGGGCGGCAGCTCCGTCAGGCCGTGCCGGCGCAGGGCCCCGCCCAGGCGCGCGAGGGTGACCCGGACCAGCTCCCGGCCGTCGAAGAGGGCGTTCTCCTGGCGTACGGCGGGCACGCCGCGCGTCGCGGCGGCGAGCGCGCCGGCCACCGCGAACGGCTCGTGGACCACCAGGTCGGGCTTCCACCGCGCGGCGACGGCGACCACCCCGTCGGCGATCTGGTCGTTGACCGCGCCGAAGAGCAGCGCCGCGCCCCGGGTGCCGGCCGTGCCGGCCAGCTCGGCCCGGGCGATCAGCGGGTGGCGCAGCATGACGCCCCGGGCGATCCGGCCGAAGTCGAACGCCGGCGCGACATCGCGCACCGGCAGCCCGGACTGCTCCGCCCGCAGGCCGTCGGCGGCGGTGGCGACGAGCACCTCGTGCCCGGCGTCGCGCAGCGCGGCGGCCAGCGGCAGCAGGGGGAAGACGTGCCCGATCAACGGCGCGGAGACCACCAGAACTCGCACCGCCCCGATGCTAGCCGCGCCGGTAAGGCTCGTGGGGGCGGCGAGGTGGGGCGCATCGGCGGCGGCGCGAGGCTCAGCCGGCGGGCGGCGGCAGGGTGCGGCTGCGGCCCCGGAACTCGGCGACCACCTCGCCGCCGTCTCGGGTGACGGTGACGTCGTAGATGCCGCTGCGGCCGTACCGGGTGCGTTCGGTGGCGCGGGCGGTCAGCAGGTCGCCCTCGCGGGCGGGACGGACGAAGGTGATCTCGCCGCCGGCGGCGACGGTGACCGGACCGTGGCTGTTGCAGGCCAGCGCGAAGGCGGTGTCGGCGAGCAGGAAGACGAAGCCCCCGTGGGCGATCGCGTGGCCGTTGACCATCGCACCGGTCACCCGCATCCGGGCCACCGCCGCGCCGCCGGCGGCGTCCACCAGCTCGATGCCGAGCCCCTTCGACGCCGCGTCGGCGTCGAACATCTCGTACGCGGCGTTGCGCCCCGCCATGTCAGCCGCCCCGCCGCTGGTCGACGATCCGCCGCATCTTGCCCATCGACCGCTCCACCCCGTCCGGGGCGACCACCTCGACCGCCACGCTCACTCCGATCGTGTTCTTGACCAGCCCGACCAGCGCGCCGCCGGCCCGCTCGGCGGCCTCGGCGGCCACCCCCGCCCGCCGCTCCACCCGGACGGTCAGCGTGTCCATCCGCCCCTCCCGCCCGAGGACGCACTGGAAGTGCGGCGAGAGCTGCGGCGTACGCAGGATCAGCTCCTCGATCTGGGTGGGGAAGACGTTCACCCCGCGCACGATCATCATGTCGTCGCTGCGCCCGGTGATCTTCTCCATCCGGCGCATCGGGCGGGCGGTGCCGGGCAGCAGCCGGGTCAGGTCGCGGGTGCGGTAGCGGACGACCGGCATGGCCTCCCTCGTGAGCGAGGTGAGCACCAACTCGCCGCGCTCGCCGTCGGGGAGCACCTCCCCGGTGACCGGGTCGACGATCTCCGGATAGAAGTGGTCCTCCCACAGGTGCGGCCCGTCCTTGGTCTCCACGCACTCGTTGGCCACGCCCGGGCCCATCATCTCGGAGAGGCCGTAGACGTCCACGGCGTGCATGTCGAGGCGCTGTTCCATCTCCCGGCGCATGTCCTCCGTCCACGGCTCCGCGCCGAGGACACCGACCTGGAGCGAGGTGGCGCGCGGGTCGATCCCCTGCCGCTCCATCTCGTCCACGATCGCGAGCAGGTAGCTGGGGGTCGCCATGATGACCTCCGGCTCGAAGTCCCGGATCAGCATCACCTGGCGTTCGGTCATCCCGCCGGAGACGGGGATGACGGTGCAGCCCAGTTCCTCCGCGCCGTAGTGCGCACCGAGCCCGCCGGTGAACAGCCCGTAGCCGTACGCGACGTGCACGCGGTCGCCGGGGCGGCCGCCGGCGGCCCGGATCGACCTGGCCATCAGCCGGGCCCAGGTCCGCAGGTCGTCGGCGGTGTAGCCGACCACCGTCGGCCGGCCGGTGGTGCCGGAGGAGGCGTGCAGCCGGGCGATGCGTTCGCGCGGCACGGCGAACATGCCGAACGGGTAGTTCTCCCGCAGCTCCGCCTTGCCGGTGAACGGGAAGCGGGCCAGGTCGGCCAGGTCCCGGCAGTCGTCGGGGTGCACCCCGGCGGCGTCGAAGGCGCGGCGGTAGTGCGGCACGTTGTCGTACGCGTGCCGCAGCGACCAGCGCAGCCGCTCCCGCTGCACCGCCCGCAGCTCGTCGACGCTCGCCCGCTCGATCGGCTCCAGGTCCTCGGGGCGCGGGGTGCGGTCCTGCATCGGTGCCTCCTGCACGTCACGCTGGCGCGGCGGCGGCGGTCGCGTGCCGACACCTCCGGATCGCCCCGGAACCGGGCCGCCCCGCCTGCCGATCTTGGTACCGTACGCCGGCCGGCGGCGCGGCACCACCGGTGGCCGGGACGGCCGGCGGGCCCGGCGGTCAGACGGTGAGCAGCGTCTTGCCGATCGCGGCACGCTCCTCGATCGCCCGATGGGCGTCGGCGGCCCGGTGCAACGGGAAGGTCTGGCCGACCAGGGGCGCGATCCGCCCCGCCGCCGTGGCGTCGAGCGCGGCCCGCAGGTGCCGGCGCGCCTGCTCGGGGGTGAACTGGACGTCGCCGATGCCGGTGACGGTGATGCCCCGGGCGCGCGCGGCCTCGGCGGCGGGCACCGCGAACTCCCCGGCCGGGGTGCCGTGCGCGGAGAACCGCCCGCCGTCGCGCACCAGGTCGAACGCCGCCCGGCCGTAGTCGCCGCCGGCACCGTCGAAGACGACGTGCGGGCCGTCCGTCGCGGCCCGGACCCGCAGCGTCCAGTCCGGCTCGGCGTAGTCCACCACGACGTCGGCGCCCAGCCGGCGCAGCGCGTCGAGCTTGGCCGCGCCCCGGGCCGCCGCGACGACGAACCCGCCTCGGGCGCGGACCTCCTGCACGAGCACCACGCCGAGGCCGCCGGCGGCGGCCGTGACCAGCACGTGGTCCCCGGGGCGGACCGGCACCAGGTCGAGCAGGCCGAACGCGGTCGTCCCGTCGTGCAGCAGCGCCGCCGCGGCCGGCAGGGAGACCCCGTCGGGCACCGGCACCAGCCCCTCGGCGGGCACCACGGCGCGCTCCAGGTAGCCACCCCGCTCGTCGGTCCTGGTGACCACCCGCCGGCCGATCCAGCCCGGGTCGACCCCCGCGCCGACCGCGCCGACGGTGCCGGCGACCCCGACCCCCGGCCGGTACGGCGGCCGGACGGGAAAGTATTCGCCGCCCTGCCCGCGTCGGATCATCGTCTCCACCCAGAGCACGTCCGCGACGGACACCTCGACCACGACCTCGTCCGGACCGGGTACCGGCTCGGGGGCCTCGGTCAGGGCCAGCACCTCCGGCCCGCCGAACGTCGCCACCTCGATCACCCGCATGTCAACCCTCCACATCGCTCGCCGACGCGGTCAAGCCTCGGAGGTGAAGCGAGGTTGAGGTCAACGGGCGGCGCCGTGGCGCCGCCCACACGTCACGGGTTCTCCGGGTCCAGGTCGCGCTCGCGCAGCAGCGCGTCCAGCTTGGCTTCGATCCGCTCGTCGGACTCGCGGGACTGGGAGGAGCCCCAGTAGTAGAACAGGGCCAGGCCGGCCGCCTGCCAGATCAGCTGGAGGAACTCGGACTGCCAGTTCTCGAAGGTGGAGGCGAGGAACTGCGGCAGGAAGTCCGCCCAGGCGAAGGACTGACCGTGCTGGCTCGCCTCGTTGCTCTCCGCCACCGCCTGGAAGACGAACTGGCCGATCCAGGAGAACAGGAACAGCGCCCCGGTCACCAGCGCGAACGCGTACGCCCGGGGCCAGCGCGGCTTCCGGAACGGCGGCCCCCCGGCCTGCCTGGCGTTGCGGCGCGAACCTCCCCCGTCGGACGCTGGACCGGACGGACGCACCTGTGCCGGCGTCGTCGTATCCGCCATCACGACCCCCTCTCGACGATCCCCTGTCGGGCATGTGCCCCGGCTCGGCGCTGCCGAAACGGCGGGTCGGCGCGGCGGAACGGCGCGGCGAAACGGCGGATCGGCGGATCGGCGGGTCAGCGGGACGCCGGGAGCCGGTGCAGCGCGTCGACCAGCGGGGCGAGTTCCGGTGCGGCCTCGGCCTCGGCCAGCGCCTCGGCCAGCACCCGGTCGTGGGTGGGCCGGGCCTGGGCGAGCAGCTCGCACCCGGCGGGGGTGAGCTCGGTGTAGATGCCGCGTCGGTCGTCGGCGCAGAGGACCCGGGTGAGCAGGCCGCGGTCCTCCAGGCGGGTGACCAGCCGGGTGGTGGCGCTGTCGGAGAGCGCGGCGGCCCGGGCCAGCTGCCGCATCCGCATGTGCCAGCCGTCCTGGCGGGAGAGCGCGTCGAGCACCGTGTACTCGACCACGGAGAGCTGGTGCCCGGCCTGGAGCGCGCGTTCCAGGGACGCCTCGATGAGGCCGTGCAGCGCGGCGAGGGTGCGCCAGCCCTGTGCGCGGACCTCCACGGCGTCGTCGCCGATGCCCATCCGACCTCCTCGCGGTGTGACCTGGTCGACCCCCAGCCTAGCAGGCTTGCGCCGTTATCCCGCGCGTGCAACTATTTCGTTGCTTCCGCGTGTAGTTGCATGCGCCAGCTATTCTGCCTCTCTCCTGGAACGGAAGACCATGTCTGGACGGAACCGGTCCCTGCCCGGTGGACTGCTCGCGCTGGCCGTCGGCGCCTTCGGCATCGGCCTCACCGAGTTCGTGATCATGGGGCTGCTGCCCCAGGTGGCCGCCGACTTCGCGGTGACCGAGTCGGTCGCCGGGTGGCTGATCTCCGGCTATGCGCTCAGCGTCGCGATCGGCGGCGTGGCGCTGACCGCGGCGGTCACCCGGCTGCCGCGCAAGCCGGTGCTGCTCGGCCTGATGGTGCTCTTCATCATCGGCAACCTGCTCTCCGCCCTGGCCGACGGCTACGGCGTGATGATGGCCGGCCGGATCGTGGCCGCGCTCTGCCACGGGGCGTTCTTCGGCATCGGCGCCGTGGTCGCCGCCGGACTGGTCGCGCCGGCCCGGCGCGCGGGCGCCATCGCGCTGATGTTCGCCGGGCTGACCACGGCCAACGTGCTCGGCGTACCGTTCGGCACCTTCCTCGGCCAGCATCTCGGCTGGCGGTCGACGTTCTGGGCGATCACCGGCATCGGCGTGGTCGCGCTCGCCGGCCTGGCCCTGCTCGTCCCGGCCCGCCCGACCGGCGACGCCGACCGCCCCGCCGACGGGCTCCGCGGCGAGCTGCGCGCCTTCACCCATCCGCAGGTGTGGCTGTCGCTCGCGGTGACCGTCCTCGGCTTCGGCGGCATGTTCGGCGCGTTCACCTACATCGCGTACACCCTGACCGAGGTCAGCGGCTTCGCCACCGGGACGGTGCCGTGGCTGCTGGTGCTCTTCGGGGTGGGCCTGTTCGTGGGGAACCTGCTCGGCGGTCGCGCCGCCGACGTGTCGCTGTCGCGCACCCTGGTCGTCGTGCTCGCGGCGCTGACCGTGGTGCTCGCGTTCTTCGCCCTGACCGCCGGCAGCCGGCCGCTCACCGTGGCCTCGCTGCTGCTGATGGGCGGGTTCGGCTTCGCCACCGTTCCCCCGTTGCAGATGCGGATCATGAGGTACGCCCACCAGGCGCCGACGCTGGCCTCCGGGGCGAACATCGCGGCCTTCAACGTCGGCAACGCCCTCGGCGCGTGGGTGGGCGGGACGACGATCGCGGCCGGGCTCGGCTACACCGCCCCGATCTGGGCGGGCGCGGCGGTCACCCTGGCCGGCCTGGGCGTGCTGCTGGCCGCCCTGCGACTGGCCCGCCGGCAGGCCGCGGCGCGGCCGGCGGAGCGGGAACTGGTCGCCTCGACCTGACCGACCGGCGGCAGCGGGGCCGGTCGGGCCGGGCCCCGCCGCCCCGACCCGGACCATCCCGCTGCAATCTTCTCGCTGTTGCAAATTATTGGCAACAAGGTCTGGACAGCGCTCCGGAACGGTAACTAGCCTCATCGCTATGAGTCCTTACATCAGCAACGTCGCCGCCTGGCAGGAGAGCTGGGACCGGCAGCAGGAGGCGTACCTGCCGGACCGGGAGCACCGGTTCACCGCGATGCTCGACGCGGTCGAGGCGATCCTCGACGGCGGGCGACCCCGCCTGCTCGACCTGGCCGGCGGCACCGGCACCATCTCGGCCCGGGCGCTGCGCCGCTTCCCCGACGCCGAGATCACCCTGGTCGACCTCGATCCCGCGCTGCTGGCCATCGCCAGGTCGACGTTCGGCGACCGGGTCACCGTGGTCGAGGCCGACCTCGGGCAGCCGGAGTGGACGACCGCGCTGCCGGTGCGGGAGTACGACGCGGTGCTCACCGCCACCGCGCTGCACTGGCTGCCGGGCGACCGGCTGGCCCGCCTCTACGCCGAGCTGCACGGCGTGCTGCGCCCGGGCGGGATCCTGCTCAACGCCGACCACATGCCCGACGACGCGCTGCCGGAGCTGACCAAGCGCCTGCTGGACAGCGCGCGGACCCGGCGCGAGGCCCGCTACGCCAGCGGCGCCGTGCTCTCCTGGTCGGACTGGTGGGAGCGGGCGGCGGCCGACCCGGCGCTCGCCCCACTGGTGCAACGGCGGCGCGAGATCTACCCGACCGGGCACAGCCCGGAGTGGAACCCGCCGGCCTCCTGGCACCTGGCGGCGCTGACCGACGCCGGCTTCACCGAGGCCGGCGTGGTCTGGCGCGGCGGCGCCGACGCCGCCGTCGCGGCGGTGCGCTGACGGCGGGGCACCACGGCACGGGTCGGCCGTCCGCGGCCGACCCGGCGTATGCTGCGGCGACGGCCGGATGGCGGCCGACGGCACCGTGGGAGGAGACGTGACCGGCCCGTCCGAGCCGTCGCGCGTCGACCCGGATGTCGACCTTCGGGTCCCGGCCGACCGCGACGAACTCACCGCGCACCCGGCGGCGGTGCTCGCCGCCGTCTCCGCCGGGGGTGTGCTCGGCGCGCTGGCCCGGGCCGGCCTGCAGGCCGCCGTCCCGCACTCCCCCGCCACGTTCGGCTGGGCCACCTTCTGCGTCAACGTGAGCGGGTGCCTGCTGATCGGTGTCCTGATGGCGGTGCTCGGCCACGTCGGCGGCGGCCGACCGCTGGCCCGCCCGTTCCTCGGCGTGGGCGTGCTCGGCGGGTACACGACCTTCTCCACCTACGCGGTCGACGCGCACCAGGCGCTGCTCGCCGGCGCCCCCGGCACCGCGCTGGCCGCCCTCGGCGCCACGCTGGTCGGCGCGCTGCTCGCGGTCTGGGCCGGCGAGGCCGCCGCCGGGCGGCTGCTCGCCCGGAGCGGCCGGTGACCGCCCTGCTCGTGGCGCTCGGCGCGGCGCTCGGCGCCCCGCTGCGCTACCTCACCGACCGGGCCGTGCAGGCCCGCTTCGGCACCGGGTTCCCGTGGGGCACGCTGACGGTCAACGTAGTCGGGTCGCTGCTGCTCGGTGCGGTCACCGGCCTGCCGGCGGACCCCGCACTCACGGCGCTGGTCGGCACCGGCTTCTGCGGGGCGCTGACCACCTGGTCCACGCTGAGCTACGAGACGCTGCGGCTGGCCCGGGCGGGACGGCGGCACGCCGCGCTGGCCAACATGGCCCTCAGCGTCGCCGCCGGCCTCGCCGCGGCCACCGCCGGCTACGCCCTCGCCCGCGCGGCCACCGGCTGACCGGCCGCCATGCCGGTCTCCCGCAGCCGCACCACCGGTCCGAGCACGAACACCGCCGGCGGCCGGACGTCCTCCCGCGCGGCCAACCCGCCCACCTCGTCCAGCCGGGACGACCAGGTGCGCTGCTCCGGCTGGCCGCCGTCGGCCACGACGAGCACGGGGGTGTCCGGGGCGCGGCCGTGCTCCACCAGCACCGCCGCGATCTTGGCGATGGTGTCCACCGCCATCAGCAGCACCACGGTGCCCCGGGACCGGCCCAGCGCCACCCAGTCCACCAGGGAGTCGGGGTGCCCCGGCGGCAGGTGCCCGGAGACGACGGTGACGTCGTGGGCGACGCCCCGGTGGGTGACCGGGACGCCGGCCAGGGCCGGCACGGCCAGCGCGCTGCTCACCCCGGGAACCAGCACGGTCTCGACCCCGGCCGCGGCGCACGCCTGGACCTCCTCGTGGCCCCGGCCGAAGACGTACGGGTCGCCGCCCTTGAGCCGAACCACCCGCTTGCCCGCGCGGGCGTACGCGATCAGGGTGTCGTTGATGGTGTCCTGCGGCATCGACGGCCCGCGCGGCACCTTGGCGGCGTCGACCACCACCACGTCCGGGCGCAGCCCGGTGAGCAGCCCGCGCGGGGCGAGCCGGTCGGCGACCACCACGTCGGCGCTGTCCAGCAGGGCCTTCCCCCGTACGGTGATCAGGTCGTCGGGGCCGGGGCCGCCGCCCACGACCGCGACCTGTCCCGGGCGCAGGCCGGGCCGCTGGTCGCGGTGGTGGTGACGGCCGCCGTGGTGGTGGTCCCCGTGCTGGTGGTGGTCCCCGTGATGGTGGTGGCCGTGGCCGTCGACCGGGTCGTCGGGGTGGTCGTGCGGGGTCTGCGGCCGGCCCACCTTGTCGACGAAGCCCGGCATCAGCACCCGGTACGCGCAGGTGTCGCAGTTCATCCGGATGTCGCCGCGGCGCGCCTCGGCATGCCGTTCGAGGACGAGGTCGGCGAGGGCGTCGCAGTCGCCGATCAGGTCGGCCACCCGCACGTCCAGCTCGGGGTGGGCGGCGGCAAAGTCGGCCGACTGGGCGACGATCCGGTCGGGCAGCACGCCGGCGAAGAGGAAGTACGGCGCGACGACGATGCGCCGCGCGCCGAGCCGGCGCAGCCGGTCCAGCACCGCCGGCACCGACGGCTCCGCGAGCGAGATGAAGCCCGGCTCGACGCCGGCGTAGCCGCGCCCCTCCCAGAGCAGCCGGGCCACCTTGGCCACCTCGGCGTTGGCGTCCGGGTCGGTGGAGCCGCGCCCGATCAGCGCCACCCAGGTGCCGGCCCGATCGGCGCCGGCCAGCGCGGCGTCGATCCGCTGCTCCAGAGCGGTGTGCAGCAGCGGGTGCGGGCCCAGCGGCCGGCCGTAGGCGTAGCTGAGCCCGGGGTGGCGCTGCCGCTCGCGGGCCAGCGCGGCGGGGATGTCGCCCTTGCCGTGGCCGGCGGCGGTCAGCACCAGCGGCAGCGCCACCAGCGACCGGTGTCCCCGGTCGACGAGCGCGCCCACCGCGTCGGTCAGCGGCGGCCGGGACAGCTCGATGAAGCCGCCCTCGACGTCGCCGACCGCGCCGGCGGCGCGCCGGCGGACCCGCTCCACGAACGCCACGAACTGGTCGACCCCGGCCGCGCTGCGCGTGCCGTGCCCGACGATGACCAGAGCGGTCACCGGATCACCGCCAGGATGCCCCGTCCTTCAGGGCGGGGAGGAATGGCGGATGCGTTGTCAGCCATGACTGTCCTTTCTGGTATGACTGGTTCTGTGCGGACGGCGTACAGGTGTCGGGCGTACCCGACCCCGGAGCAGGCGGCGGTGCTGAACCGCACGTTCGGTTGCATCCGGGTGGTGTGGAACCGCACTCTCGCTGCCCGTCACGCCCGCTGGCACGCCGAACGGAAGTCCACCTCCTACGCGGAGACGGATCGGGCGCTGACGGAGATGAAGAGGCAGCCCGATCTGGCGTTTCTGGGTGAGGTGTCGTCGGTGCCGTTGCAGCAGACCCTGCGGCACCAGCACACCGCCATGACCGCGTTCTTCGCCAAGCGAGCCCGGTACCCGCGCTACAAGTCGCGGCACGGCCGCCAGTCCGCCAGTTTCACCAGGTCGGCGTTCCGCCTGCGTAGCGGCAACCTGTCGTTGGGGAAGACACCGGGTGTGCTGCGGTTCGTGTGGTCCTGGCCAGACGTGGACGTGGCGGGGTTGGATCCGACGATGGTGACGGTGTCGCGTGACCCGGACGGCCGCTGGTTCCTGACCTTCGCCGTCGACGTCGAGACACCCGCCGCACCCGAACCGACGGGCGGGGCGGTGGGCGTGGACCTCGGCCTGACCGACTTCGCGGTGTTGTCCACCGGCGAGCGCATCCCCCACCCGAAACATATGGAACGGCGGGAACGCCGACTCAAGCGGTATCAGCGGATGATGGCCCGAAAACAGAAGGGCTCCGCCAACCGCGCCAAAGCCAAAAGGAAGGTGGCGCGCGCGCATTCGCGGGTACGCGACGCCCGCCGGGACTTCCTGCACCAGGAGTCCACGGCCCTGGTGCGCCGGTTCGCCGCCATCGCGGTGGAGGATCTGGCGGTGGCGAACATGGTCCGCAACCGCTGCCTGGCCAAAGCGATCGCCCGTACCGGCTGGGCCGAGTTCCGCACCCTGCTCGCCTACAAGGCGCACCGCGACGGCCGTACCCTCGCGGTGGTGGACCGCTGGTACCCGTCGTCCAAGACGTGTTCGGCGTGTGGGCATCTGCTTGCCCAGCTTTCCCTCGGCACACGGCATTGGTCGTGTCCGGGTTGCGGTGCCCGGCATGACCGGGACGTCAACGCCGCGAAGAACATCGCTGTCGCGGCCGGGCTGGTCGAGACGCAAAACGCCTGCGGAGCGGACGTCAGACACGAAGGACCTCCTTCCGTGCGGTCTGCGGTGAACCAGGAACCCCAACCCGTGAGGGTGGGAATCCCCCGCCATTAGGCGGGGGAGCATGTCAATGCTCCTCCTCCACGTACAGCAGGGCGTTGAGGGCGGCGGCGGCGACCGCCGAGCCGCCCTTCTCGCCCCGGTTGGACACCCCGGGCAGGCCGCTGGCCCGCAGCGCCGCCTTCGACTCGGCGGCGCCCACGAAGCCCACCGGCAGCCCGACGACCAGCGCCGGCCGGGCGTCCAGGGCGATCAGCTCCTCCAGCGCGGTCGGTGCGCAGCCGACCACCCACACCGCGCCGGGGCCGACCCGCTCCAGGGCGAGCCGCACCGCCGCCGCCGACCGGGTGATCCCGGCCGCGCGGGCCAGGTCGGCGGCGGCCGGCTCGGCGACCGGGCAGACGGTCTGCCGACCGGTGATGCCGGCGGCCACCATCGCCACGTCGGTGACCACCGGCGCGCCCGCGCGCAGGGCGGCCAGCCCGCCGGCCAGGGCCGCCTCGTCGCAGACCAGGTCGGTGACGTAGTCGAGGTCGGCGCTGGCGTGCACCACCCGCTCGGTGACGGCCCGGGTCAGCGGCGGCAGGTGCGCGAGGTCCACCCGGGAGCGCAGGATCCGGTACGACTCCCGCTCGATGGGGTGCACGACCCGGCTCACGGCCGCACCGCCCCGGCACCGTAGCGCTCGTCGTAGCGGCGCAGCTTCCACAGCGCCACCGCGCCGGCCCAGGCGAACACGAAGAGCGCCACGACGGCGTACCCGAGCTGCTCGAAGTGGTCGGCGATCCCCGCGTACCAGGACAGCGCCGACAGCCCGAGGTGGTCGACCAGCAGGCCGGCGGCGTAGACGCTGGCGACCAGGCCGCCGACCAGCACGGTCACCGCCGTGGTGGCCAGGTTGTAGTAGAGCCGCCGGGCCGGGTGCCGGTACGCCCACGAGTAGGCGCGGCTCATCAGCAGGCTGTCGGCGGTGTCCATGGCGGACATCCCGGCGGCGAAGAGCAGCGGCAGGGTGAGCAGGGCGAGCACGGGCAGCCCGCCGGCGGCGGCGGTGCTCGCCGACAGGGCGAGCAGGGTCACCTCGCTGGCGGTCTCCAGGCCGAGGCCGAAGAGGAACCCGACCGGCGCCATGTGCCAGGAGGAGCGCACCAGCGCGCGGGCCCGGGAGCCGAGCACCCGCTGCACCAGACCCCGGTTGAGCAGGTGCAGGTCCAGCTCGCGCTCGTCCAGGTCGCCGTGGCGCAGCCGCCGCCACAGCCGCGCCAGGCCGGCCAGCACCGCCGCGTTGAGCACCGCGACCAGGGCGAGGAACAGCGTGGCGGTGAGGATCGCGACGGTCGCGCCCACCTCGCGGGCCTCGGCCAGCCCGGGGCCGGCGAGGTTGGCCGAGGCGAGGCCGACGACCAGCGCCAGCAGCAGCACCACCCCGCTGTGCCCGAGGGCGAAGAAGAAGCCGACGCCGACCGGGCGCCGACCGCGCAGCAGCATCAGCCGGGTGGTGTCGTCGATCGCCGCGATGTGGTCGGCGTCGAAGGCGTGCCGCACCCCGAGCAGGTACGCCAGCGTGCCGGCCCCGGCGAGGCCGCCGGCCGCGGCGGGCTGGTTGTTCCAGTACAGGTAAAGACTCCAGCCGGCGACGTGCAGCACGGCGACGGCGAGCACGATGCCGCCGAGGCGTACCCGCTCGGCGCGGCTCCACCGGCCGGCCGGGGGTGCGGCGCTGACCGCGGTCGGGCTCATCGGCTTCCTCCACGTTCGTCGGTGCCGGTGGCGCAGATGGCGTCCACCGGGCAGATCTCCAGGCATTCCAGGCAGCCGGTGCAGCGGTCCGCGCGGACGGCGAGGCCGCCGGGCACCGGTCGGATGGCGTGCGTCGGGCAGGTGAGCAGGCAGGCGCCGCAGCCCTGGCAGGCGCCGATGGTCACCGCCGCCACCGGTACCCCCGAGGGGTGACCATCCGGCCGGCGACCACCCGGGTCTGGCTGCTGCCCACCACCACGACGCTGTACATGTCGACCAGCGCCGGGTCGAGGTCGGCCAGGGTGGCCAGGTGCACCCGCTCGTCGGGTCGGCTGGCGTTGCGCACCACCCCGACCGGGGTGTCCGGCGGCCGGTGCGCGGCGAAGACCTCCAGCGCCGCGCCGAGCTGCCAGTCGCGGGCGCGGCTGCGCGGGTTGTAGAGCAGCGCCACGAAGTCGCCCTCGGCCGCGGCGGCCACCCGGCGCGCGATGACCTCCCACGGGGTGTGCAGGTCGGACAGGCTCAGGTAGGCGTGGTCGTGGCCGAGCGGCGCGCCGAGCAGGGCGCCGGCGGCGAGGGCGGCCGTCACCCCGGGCACCCCGACCACGTCGATCCGCTCGTCGGCGTACTCCAGGGCGGGGCTGGCCATCGCGTACACGCCGGCGTCGCCGGAGCCGACCAGCGCGACGGCGTGCCCGGCCACCGCCTCGGCGACGGCGGCGCGGGCCCGTTCCTCCTCGGCGCCGAGGCCGCTGGCGAGCACCCGGGTGCCGGGGCGCAGCAGGTCGCGGACCTGGTCGACGTACTGGTCGAGGCCGACGACCACGGCGGCGCGGCGCAGCTCGGCCGCCGCGCGGGCGGTGCGCAGGTCGGGCGCGCCCGGGCCGAGGCCGACGATCGCCAGCCGGCCGCGCGGGGCGTGCCGGGCGACCGCCACGGTGGCCATCGCCGTCGCGGTCTTCGGCACCAGCAGCGCCGCGTCGCCGCCGAGCAGCGCCGCCGCCTCGGCGACGCTGGGGGTGCCGACGGCGGCGCGGACCACCTCGCTGGGGTGCGGCACGTCGACCGCCGCCAGCTCCGCCGCCGGATGCGTCACCAGGGGTACGCCGAGCGCGTCGGCGGTCGCCCGGATGCCCGCCTCGTCGGCCTTGATGTCGGCGCTGGCCAGGTGCCGCAGGCTGGCCGGGCTGAGGCCGGCCTCGGCGAGCACCCGGTCCAGCAGGCCGCGCACCTCGGCGGCGGGCACACCCCGGCTGGCCCCCACCCCGGCGACCAGCGACGGAGGCCGCAGCACGGCCGTCCGGTCGTCGAGCGGCACCACCCGGTCGCTGACCAGCAGCCGGTACCCGCCGACCGTCGGCCCGGCCGGCGCGGAGCCGGCTTCGACCCGCTCGCCGGGCGGGATCGGGCCGGCCGGCGGGGCGGACCCGGCCGGCTCAACCGGTCCGGCCGGCTCGGCGGACCCGGCCGGCTCAACCGGTCCGGACGGCGTCGGGGCGGGGCGCACGTTGTCGGGCAGGGCGGGCAGCGGCCAGGCGGCGTCGGCGACGAGGGTGACCGGCTCGCCGTCGAGGATGGCGCGGCTGACGGCGGCGACGGCGCCCTCGACGGGCCAGCCGAGCGTGTCCAGCCCGGGCAGGCCGACGGCGTCGGTGGCGGTGGTGACCACCGGCCGCGCGTCGAGCGCCGCGCCGACCCGCCCGGCGAGGTCGTTGGCGCCCCCGGCGTGCCCGCCGAGCAGCGCGACCGCGTGCCGGGCCGCCTCGTCGACCACCACCACGGCCGGGTCGGTGTGCTTGTCGCCGAGCAGCGGCGCGAGGATGCGCACCACCGCCCCGGTGGCCAGGAACGCCACCACCGCGTCGCACTCGGCCCAGGCAGCGCGCAGCGCGTCCGCGACGGTGTCCGCCGTGACCAGGCGGGCGTGCGGCCAGGCGTCGGCGAGGGTGCGGGCGTGCCGCCGCCCGGCGGCGGTGGCGGCGACCAGGCCGATCCGGGTCGGCTGGTCCGTGGCGGTGGGCGGGTGGTTCACGGGCGCTCCCCGGTGAGGACGACCACCGGGTTGGTGGCCGCGAGTCGGATGGATCCGCCGGGCAGGTCGGCGAGGCGGGCGGCGGAGAGCTGGACGCCCTCCACGGCGTAGCCGCCGGCGCGCAGCAGCCCGACCGCCGGGGCGACCCGGTCGACGGCGGCGAGGGTCACCACCACCCGGTCCGGCCGGCGGTGCGCCACGGCGGCGAGCACGTCGGTGCCGCCACCCCCGACGAAGACGGCGTCCGGGTCGGACAGCCCGTGCAGCGCCCCCGGGGCGGCGCCGACCACCACCCTGACGTCGACGCCGTGCCGGGCGGCGTTGGCGCGCACCGGCGCCGCCGGGTCGCGGTCGACGGCGACCACGGCCGCGCCGAGCAGGGCGCACTCGATGCCGACCGAGCCGCTGCCCGCGCCGACGTCCCAGACCAGTCGGCCGAGGCGGGGGCGCAGCCGGGCCACGGCGAGGGCGCGTACCTCCGACTTGGTGATCATCGAGTCGCGGTGCGCGTAGGCGGACTCGGGCAGCGCCCACCCGCCGGCCGGCGCGGCGGCCGGCTGGTTGTCCGCCCGCATCCCGGCGGCCCCAGGCTCCCCGGCGAGGCTGAGCAGCACGTGCGGGTCGGCCCAGACGCGGGCGGCGGCCGCCTCGGGGGTGGTCTCGGTGAGCCGCTCGGCGTCGGTGCCGAGGTGCTCGGCGACGACCAGCCGGCGGGCCCAGCCGACCAGACCGGCACCCAGCTCGGCGGCCCCGGCGCCGGGCGCGGTGAGCACCGCGACGGCGGGCAGCGCCCGGCAGGCGTTCAGCGCCGGTCGCGGGTCCCGGCCGTGGGCGGTGACCACGGCCGCGCCGTCCCAGGGCAGCCCGGCGCGGGCGAACGCGGCGGCCACGCTGGACACGGCCGGCAGCACCCGCAGCGGCAGCCCGGCCGCCCGCAGCCGCCGGACGACGCCGAACAGCCCGGGATCCCCGCTGGCCAGCACGACCGCCTCCGTTCCGGCGGCGACGGCGGCGGCCAGCCGGTCCAGCGCCGGCGCGAGCGGCCCGAGGGCGACGGTGTCGGCGCCGGCCGGCAGGCGTACGGCGGCCAGGTGCCGGGCCGCGCCCACCACCAGCCGGGCCCCGGCGAGCGCGGGCGCGGCGGCGGGGTGCGGCGGCCCCCCTCCGGCGTCGATCCCCACCACGGTCACGGCCGGCCCGGTGCCCCCGGCGGGCGGGATCCCGGTCACGCCGCCCACCGGCCCGACGAGGCGACGACCCGGTCGCCCGCGAAGTCCACCATCGCCACGTCGACGGTGACCGCGTTCCCGGCGAACCGGAGCAGCACCTGGCGTACCCGCCGGCAAAGCAGGTCACCGGCGGCGCCGAGCAGCCCGGCGGCCTCCCACAACTCGTACGCGTGCCGCCCGGTGTTCGCCGCGGCGACCGCCGCCACCAGGTCGGGGTCGCCGCCCGCCTCGGCGGTGACGTCGCCGAGCAGGGACAGGTCCACCTTGGACCGGGTGTAGTGGGTCATCAGGATGCCGGCGGCGAGCTTCGCCAGCTTGCCGGCCATCCCGACGAAGACCACCCCGGTCATCCGGTCGCCGACGGCGGCGGTGACCGCCGCGCCGGTGAAGTCGCCGACCTCGACGAAGCACACCTCGGGCAGCTCCGGCAGCAGCGCGCGGGCGGCCCGCTCGGTGCGCCCGCCGGTGCACAGCACCACCGTCCGCTCCCCCTGGGCGGCCATCACGTGCACCGCCTGCACCACGCTGGCCCGCCAGGAGGCGGTGGAGAACGGCCGGACGATGCCGGTGGTGCCGAGGATGGAGATGCCGCCGAGGATGCCGAGCCGCCGGTTGGTGGTCTTGCGGGCCATGATCTCGCCGCGCGGCACGCTGACCACCACGCGGACGCCCACCTCGGCCAGGTCGACCACCTCGGCGACCGCCTGGCCGATCATCCGGCGCGGGGTCTCGTTGATCGCCGGCCCGCCGACGGGCAGCCCGAGTCCCGGCCTCGTGACCGTGCCGACGCCCGGACCGCCGTCGAGCCGCAGCCCGGGCACGTCCCGCCAGCCGACGGTGACGGTCAGCTCGGCGCCGTGCGTGACGTCGGGGTCGTCGCCGGCGTCCTTGACCACCACGGCCTCCGCCGACGTGCCGGCGTGGACCTCGCAGCGGGCCACCGGGAAGCGGACCCGGCGGCCGGCGGGCAGCCCGATCTCCACCTCCCGCTGCGGCACGCCGGTGACCAGGGCGGTCACCGCCGCCTTCGCCGCCGCCGTCGCGCACGCGCCGGTGGTCCAGCCCGTGCGCAGCGCGGTGGGCCGGACCTTCGCCGTACGCGGCAGGTCCGGCTCGCGCAGCGGCGGCTCGGCGTACGTCATCCGGTGTGCCCGTCCCCCGCCGTCCCGCCGGTGGCCCGGGCGCGGCGCAGGTCGGCGCGGGCGGCCGGCTCGGCCCGCCGGAACGTGTGGAAGTGCCCGGGGTGGTAGAGGTGCGAGCGGGTGCCGGCGGCGGCGAGCGCCGGGCCGACCAGGAAGAGGGTGTGCTTCCAGAGCTTGTGCTCCTTGACCGTGGCCTCCAGGTCGCCGAGGGCGCACCGCACCACCAGTTCGTCCGGCCAGGTCGCCTGGTACGCCACCACGACCGGGGTGTCGGGCGGGTAGCCGCCGGCCAGCAGCTCGGCCTGCGCCTGCCCGGAGCGGGCGGCGGAGAGGAACAGTGCCATGGTGGTGCCGTGCCGGGCGAACTCGCGGACCCGCTCGCCCGGCGGCATCGGGGTCTTGCCGCCCTCCAGCCGGGTCAGGATCACCGACTGGGCGACCTCGGGGATGGTGAGTTCCCGGCCGACGATCGCCGCGACGGCGGTGAACGACGAGACGCCCGGGACGATCTCGACGGCCAGCCCGAGCGCCCGGCACAGGTCGAGCTGCTCCTGCACCGCGCCCCACAGCGCCGGGTCGCCGGAGTGGATCCGCGCCACGGTCAGCCCCTCGGCGGCGGCCCGCCGGTAGAGCGGCAGCACCCCCTCGATCGGCAGCCGCGACGAGTCGACGATCTCCGCGTCGGGGCGGGCGTGGGCGAGCACGTCGGCGTGCACCAGGCTGGCCGCCCAGACCACCACGTCGGCCGCGCCGATCACCCGGGCGGCGCGCAGGGTCAGCAGGTCGGCCGCGCCGGGGCCGGCCCCGACGAACCACACCCTGCCCGTGCTGGTCGGCCCGCCGTCGTCGGCGCGGTCCGCGGTCGGCGCGGTGGTCACAGCTTTCCTCCTCTACGGTCCCGGCGGGCCGGGACCAGCAGCGTCGACAGGTACGGCAGGTCGTCGGCGGCGTCGGCGACGGGGCCGATCCGCTCGTCGGGCAGCCCGAGGCCCCGGCCCAGCACCGCGTCGCCGAGGCGGCCCTGCCGGCGCAGCTCGGCGACCAGATCGGCGTGCCGCCGCCAGCCCTTGTAGGCCACGACGGTGCCGGGGCCGGCGAGCGCGTCGGCGAAGAGCGCCAGCCCGGCGGTGGCCGGCAACAGGGTCAGCGGCTCCCGGCCCTCGCAGAGCGGGACGCCGCTGCGCGCCGCCAGGTCCTGCATGGCGGTGATCCCGGGGACCGTGCGCACCTCGACCGCCGGGCGGCGGGCGCGGACGGTCTGCGCCAGGTAGCCGAAGGTGGAGTAGACGTTCGGGTCGCCGATGGTGGCGAAGGCGACGGCGCGGGCGCCGCCGTCGACCGCGTCCACCACGGCCCGCGCGGCGTCGTCCCACGCCCGTTCCCGGCGCGCGGTCACCCCGCCCCGGTCGTCCAGGGCGAACGGCAGCCGGCGCAGCCGGTCCGGCGCGACGTGCGCGGCCACGGTGGTCTCGGCCCGCCCGGGCGGCGCGTCGCCGTCCGCGGCGAGGCGGTCCAGCACCGGTACGAACACGAGGTCGGCCTCGGCCAGCACCCGGACCGCCCGGAGGGTGAGCAGTTCCGGGTCGCCGGGACCGACCCCCACCCCGGTCAGCGTGGCGGTGGGGGCGTCCCCGCCCGGCGTCCCGCCGCGCGCGCTCACCGGCTCGCCGCCGTCGTGCCCGGCCACCCGCTCGCCGTGCTCCTGCGCGCTCACCGGCTCGCCGCCTCGACCAGGCGGCGGGCGGCGTGCGGGTGCCCGGCCCAGTGGGTGTGCAGGTAGGAGGCGTGCACCCGGCCGGCGACGAAGCCGTGGTCGGCGCCGTCCCAGCGCCACGCCGGCCGGTCACCGTGCCCCGGGTCGGTGGCGGTGCGGTGGAACTCGTGGCCGCGTACCGGGTCGCCGGGGCGGTGCAGCGGGGAGCCGGTGACGGCGACGGCGTCCCGGTAGCCGAGGGTGAGCCGGTCGGTCATCCGGGCGGTGAGGTCGAGCCGGCCGCACATGGGTACGCCGTCGAGGGACCGACCGAGGTAGAGCAGCCCGGCGCACTCGGCGACGACCGGGCCGTCGAAGCCGGCCAGCTCGGCGCGGAGCGTGGCGTTGTCGGCGAGCTGCGGCGCGTACGCCTCGGGGAAGCCGCCGCCGACGACCACCGCGCGGGTGCCGGCGGGCAGGCCGGCGTCGCGCAGCGGGTCGAAGGGAACGACGGCGGCGCCGGCGCCGGCGAGCAGCTCGGCGGTCTCGGCGTAGGAGAAGGTGAAGGCGGGCCCGCCGGCGACCGCGACCACCGGGCGCTCGCCGCCGGCGGGGCCGCCGACGGCGGCGGCCGGGTCCCAGGCGGGCGCGGTCAGCGGCCCGGCGGTGCGGGCCAGGTCGAGCACCGCGTCGAGGTCCACGGTGGACGCCACGAGGTCGGCGAGGGCGGCCACGATGGCCAGCGACTCCGGCGCCCGCTCGGCGACGGGCACCAGCCCGAGGTGACGAGCCGGGGCGGCGACCTCGGCGGCGCGGCTGACCGCCCCGAGCACCGGCACGTCCACCTCGGCGAGGGCGTCGCGCAGCAGGGACTCGTGCCGGGGCGAGCCGACCCGGTTGAGGATCACCCCGCCGATCCGCACGCCCGGGTCGAACGCGGCCATGCCCAGGGCGAGCGCGGCGGCGGAACGGCCCTGCGCGGTGGTGTCCAGCACCAGCAGCACCGGCGCGTCGACGAGCCGGGCGACGTGCGCGGTGGAGGCGTACCCGCGGCGGCCGACCGCGCCGTCGTGCAGCCCCATCACCCCCTCGACCACGGCGATGTCGGCGGGCGTCGGGGTGGCGGCGCCGTGCCGCAGCAGCGGCGCGATCCGCTCCTCGCCGACCAGCCACGGGTCGAGGTTGCGGCCGGGGCGACCGGCGGCGAGCGCGTGGTAGCCGGGGTCGATGTAGTCCGGGCCGACCTTGTGCGGGCTGACGGCCAGGCCACGGCGGCGCAGCGCGGCGAGCAGCCCGGTGGCGACGGTGGTCTTGCCGTGCCCGCTGGCGGGTGCGGCGACCACCACCCGGGGCAACGCCCACGGCTCGACCGTCACCACTCGATGCCCTTCTGGCCCTTCTGGCCGGCGTCCATCGGGTGCTTGACCTTCGTCAGCTCGGCGACCAGGTCGGCGGCGTCGACCAGGCGCGGGTCGGCGTCGCGGCCGGTGATCACGACATGCTGGAACCCGGGGCGGTTCGCGAGGGTGTCGACCACCTCGTCGACGTCCACCCAGCCCCACTTCATCGGATAGGTGAACTCGTCGAGCACGTACAGGCCGTAGCGCTCGGCGGCCAGGTCGCGCTGGATCTGCCGCCAGCCCTCCAGCGCGTCGGCGGCGTGGTCGGCCTCGCCGCCGCGCTGGATCCAGGACCAGCCCTCGCCCATCTTGTGCCAGGCCACCGGGGCGCCCTGCCCGGTGCGCTCGTGCACCTCGCCGAGGGCGCGGAAGGCGTTCTCCTCGCCCACCCGCCACTTGGCGCTCTTGACGAACTGGAACACCCCGATCGGCAGCCCGGCGGTCCAGGCGCGCAGCGCCAGCCCGAACGCGGCGGTCGACTTCCCCTTCATCTGCCCGGTGTGAACGACGAGCAGCGGCCGGTTGCGCCGCTGCCGCGTCGTCAACCCGTCGGCGGGCACGTGGGACGGCTTCCCCTGCGGCATCAGGCAACACTCCTGTTCTGCGCCACGGCGACGGCGATGGTGGCGGCGTTGACGGCGGTGGAGGCGGCGGCAGTGACGATCTTGGAAGGGGAGGGCCCCTCGGGGGGCCGCTTCCTGCCAAGATCTGCGGCGGACCGCCCGCGAGGGGACTCCGGCGCGGGTGTCGGTCGGCCGGCCGCGAGGGTGGTGAGGGGGGCGGTGGCGACCTCGTCGAGCCGGTGGTGGTCGGCGCCGAGTTGGGCGGCGAGGCGGCGGGCCAGGCCGAGGCGGACGGGGCCGCTCTCGCAGTCCACGACGACGCAGGGGGCGCCGGTGGCGGCGAGCACGGCCGCCGCGCGGGCCGACCGGTCGAGCGGGCGCCCCCCGGCGGTGGCCCGGCCGTCGGTGACGACCAGCACCAGGGGGCGGCGCTTCGGGTCGCGCAGCCGCTCCACCCGCAGCAGGTCGGCGGCGGCGAGCAGCCCCTCGGCCAGCGGCGTGCGCCCGCCGGTGGGCAGCTCGGCCAGCCGCGTCGAGGCCGCGAGCACCGAGGAGGTGGCCGGCAGCAGGGTCTGCGCGGCGGCTCCCCGGAAGGCGACCACCGCGACCTTGTCCCGGCGCTGGTAGGCGTCGGTGAGCAGGGCGAGCACGGCACCCTTGACGGCGGCCATCCGCGCCTGGGCGCCCATCGAGCCGCTGGCGTCGACCACGAAGAGCACCAGGTTGCCCTCGCGTCCCTCACGGACGGCCTCGCGGACGTCGTCGGGACGCAACCGCAGCGGCCCGGCGACGCGCCCCCGGGCGCCCTGGTGCGGGGCGGCGGCCCGCAGGGTCGCCGGCAGGTGCAGCGCCCCGGCCCGGCCGGCCGGCACCCGCGCCCCGGTGGTGCGGCCCCGCCCGGTGCGGGCACGGGAGCGTCGGCCGGGCACCCCGTCGCCGATCCCGGGCGCGGTGAGCAGCCGCGCCCTGAGCCCCTGCCGGGGTACGGCCACCGCCTGCCCACCGGCGCCGGGCCGGCCGTCCGCCGAGCCGGTCGGCCCGGGCCCACCGCCGTCGACCGGGCCTCCGTCGGCCGGGCTGGCCCGGTCGTCGTCGTACCGTCCCTGCGCCGGGTCGCCGCTGGCGGGCTCCGGGCCGTCGCCGCCGTCCCCGCCGGCGGCGTCGCCGTGCCCGGGGCCCGGCTCGTCGCGACCGGCCGGCGGTGTCCCGCCGGATCCGCCGTCGTCCGGGGTTCGCCCGGGGCCGCCCGGGCCGCCGTCCGGGCCGGGACCGTCGGGCCCGCCGGACGGGCCGTCGCCGGGACCGCCGGGACCACCCGGGTCGTCGTCGGGGTCGTCGTCGCCGGCCCGGTCCAGGGCCTCGTCGAGGCGCTTCTCGTCCAGTCCGGGCGTGTCGAACGGATCCCGGCGGCGGCGGTGCGGCAGCGCCAGCCGGGCGGCGACGCGGACGTCCTCCACCGTGACCACGTCCCGGCCGTGCCAGGCGGCGTGCGCCAGCGCGGTGCGGGCGGTGACGATGTCGGCGCGCATGCCGTCCACGTCGAACGCCGCGCACACCTCGGCGATCCGGCGCAGCGCGGCGTCAGGCAGCAGCACCCGCTCCAGCCGCTGCCGGGCGGCCGCGACCCGGCGGGCGACCTGCGCGTCGGCGTCGGCCCAGCGGGCGGCGAAGCCGGCCGGGTCGGCGTCGGCGGCGAGCCGCCGGCGGACCACCTCGACGCGTACGGCGGGGTCGCGGCTGGCCCCGACCTCCACGGTCAGCCCGAACCGGTCCAGCAGCTGTGGGCGCAGCTCCCCCTCCTCCGGGTTCATCGTGCCGACCAGCAGGAACCGGGACGCGTGGCTGACCGAGACGCCCTCCCGCTCCACGTGGCAACGGCCCATCGCCGCGGCGTCGAGGAGCAGGTCGACCAGGTGGTCGTGGAGCAGGTTGACCTCGTCGACGTAGAGCACGCCGCGGTGGGCGGCGGCGAGCAGGCCCGGCTCGAAGGCGCGGACGCCCTCGCCGAGCGCCTTCTCCAAGTCGAGCGAGCCGACCACCCGGTCCTCGGCCGCGCCGACCGGCAGCTCCACCAGCCGGGCGGGACGCCGCTCGGCCGCCGGCGCGTCGGGGTGCGGGCCGTCCGGGCAGGACGGGTCGGGGGCGGCCGGGTCGCAGGCGAAGCGGCAGCCGGCCACCCGCTCCACGGGCGGCAGCAGCGCGGCCAGGGCCCGCACGGCCGTCGACTTGGCGGTGCCCTTCTCGCCGCGGACGAGCACCCCGCCGATCGCCGGGGAAACCGCGTTGAGCAGCAGGGCGAGCCGCATGTCGTCCATGCCCAGCACCGCGCTGAACGGGTAGGTGGTCACTGTGTCGTTTTCCGTTCGCGACTGCGGGGCTCGCAGGACCGGCTCACTCCTCGCGCTCACTGCCGGTCCTCCAGGTCGCCCTCGCTGGCCAGGTACGTCTCGCGGAGCCGGTCCAGGGTGGTCGGCTCGGGCTCGGCCCACAGGCCCCGGTCGGCCGCCTCGAGCAGCCGCTCGGTGATGCCGCGCAGCGCCCACGGGTTCGACTGCTCCAGGAACTCCCGGGTGGTCTCGTCGAAGACGTACGCGGCGGCCAGGTGCTCGTACATCCAGTCGTCGACGACGCCGGCGGTGGCGTCGTAGCCGAACAGGTAGTCCACGGTGGCGGCCAGCTCGAACGCGCCCTTGTAGCCGTGCCGGCGCATCGCGGCGATCCACTTCGGGTTGACCACCCGGGCCCGGAACACCCGCCGGGTCTCCTCGCCGAGGGTGCGGGTACGCACGTCGTGCGGCATCGCCGAGTCGCCCACGTACGCGGCCGGGGCGGCGCCGGTGAGGTGACGCACCATCGCCACCATCCCGCCGTGGTACTGGAAGTAGTCGTCGGAGTCGACGATGTCGTGCTCGCGGGTGTCCTGGTTCTTCACCGCCACCGCGATCCGGGCGAAGGAGCGTTCCATGTCGGCGCGCGCCTCCCGCCCGTCCAGCCCCCGGCCGTAGGCGTAGCCGCCCCAGACGGCGTACACCTCGGCGAGGTCGGCGTCGCTGCGCCAGTTGCGGGAGTCGATCAGCGGCAGCAGCCCGGCCCCGTACGCGCCCGGCTTGGAGCCAAAGACGCGGGCGGTGGCCCGCCGCTCGTCGCCGTGCTCGGCGAGGTCGGCGGCGACGTGCGCGCGGACGAAGTTCTGCTCGGCGGGCTCGTCCAGGGCGGCGACCAGCCGCACCGCGTCGTCGATGAGCGCGACCACGTGCGGGAAGGCGTCCCGGAAGAAGCCGGAGATCCGCACGGTGACGTCGACGCGGGGGCGGCCCAGCTCGGCCGGCGGCACCACCTCCACGCCGGTGACCCGGCGGGAGCGGTCGTCCCAGGTGGGGCGGCAGCCGAGCAGCGCGAGCACCTCGGCGACGTCGTCGCCCTGGGTGCGCATGGCGCTGGTGCCCCAGACGGTCAGGCCGACGGAGCGCGGGTACTCCCCGGTGTCGGCGAGGTGCCGGGCCAGCAGCGAGTCGGCCAGGGCGACCCCGACGTCCCAGGCGTTGCGGCTGGGGATCGCCTTGGGGTCGACGGAGTAGAAGTTCCGGCCGGTGGGGAGCACGTTGACCAGGCCCCGGGTGGGCGAGCCGGACGGGCCGGGCGGCACGAACCGCCCGTCGAGCGCACCCACCACCCGGTCGATCTCGTCGGTCGTGCGGTCCAGCCGGGGCACCAGCTCGGTGGCGGCGAAGCGGAGCACGGCGGCGGCGTCCGGGACGGCCCGGCCGGTGACCTCCTCGACCACGGCGTCGACCTTGTCGGCGTCCCAGCCGAGGGTCTCCATGCCGACGACCAGCCGGCGCGCGAGGGCCTCGATCAGGTCGACGGCGTCGGCGGCGGTGCCGGCCGGCCCGTCGACGGTGTCGGTCAGCGCCTCGGGCACGGCCAGCCGCTCCCCCGGCGCGGCGAGCAGCGCCTGCTCGTCGAGCCCGTACGCGGCGGCGAGGGCCTGGCGCAGGCCGGGCAGGGCGCGGGCGCCGCCCCAGACCTGCGGGGCGCGCAGCACGGCGAGGACGAGGTTGACCCGGGGCTCGCCGGTGGGCGCGGCGGCGAGGATGTGCAGGCCGTCGCGGATCTGCACGTCCTTGACCTCGCAGAGGTACCCGTCGAGGTGCAGCACGAAGTCGTCGAAGTCCTCGGCGGCCGGCATGTCCTCGGCGTGCAGGTCGTGGTGCAGCTCCGCGGCGCGCACCAGGGCCCAGATCTGCGCCTGCACGGTGGGCACCTTGGCGGGGTCGAGCGCCTGCACGGTGGCGTACTCGTCGAGGAGTTGCTCCAGCTTCGCCAGGTCGCCGTACGTCTCGGCGCGGGCCATCGGCGGCACCAGGTGGTCGACGACGACGGCGTGCGCGCGGCGCTTGGCCTGGGTGCCCTCGCCGGGGTCGTTGACGATGAACGGGTAGACCAGCGGCAGGTCGCCGAGGACGGCGTCGGGGGCGCAGTCGGCGGCCAGCCCGAGGCCCTTGCCGGGCAGCCACTCCAGGGTGCCGTGCTTGCCCAGGTGCACCACCGCGTCCGCGCCGAAGCCGCCGTCGGTGGCGGGCGCGGCCAGCCAGCGGTACGCGGCCAGGTAGTGGTGGCTCGGCGGCAGGTCCGGGTCGTGGTAGATGGCGATCGGGTTCTCGCCGAAGCCGCGCGGCGGCTGGATCAGCAGCACCACGTTGCCGAAGCGCAGCCCGGCCAGCACGATGTCCCCGCCGTCGGTGTAGAGCCCGCCGGGCGGCTCCCCCCAGTGGGCGAGCATCCGCTCCCGCAGCTCCGCCGGCGCCTGGTCGAACCAGCGCCGGTACGTCGCCCCGGGCACCCGCGCCTCGGCGGCGGCGAGCTGTTCCGGGGTGAGCCACTCGACGTCGTGCCCCCCGGCGGCGATGAGGGCGTGGATGAGCGCGTCCCCGTCGTCGGGCACGGGGGCGTCGCCGAGGTGGTAGCCGGCCTCGGCGAGGGCGGCGAGCAGCCGGACCGCCGAGGCCGGGGTGTCCAGGCCGACGGCGTTGCCGACCCGGGAGTGCTTCGTCGGGTAGGAGCTGAGCACGACCGCGAGCCGCTTGTCGGCGTTGGGCACGTGTCGCAGCCGGGCGTGCCGCACGGCGATGCCGGCCACCCGGGCGGCCCGCTCCGGATCGGCGACGTAGCTGGAGAGCCCGTCGGCGTCGATCCGCTTGAACGAGAACGGCACGGTGACGATCCGGCCGTCGAACTCGGGGACGGCAACCTGCATCGCGGCGTCCAGCGGGGACAGTCCGGCGTCGCTGCCGGCCCACTGCTCGCGGGTGCTGGTGAGGCAGAGCGCCTGGATCACCGGCACGTCGAGGGCGGCGAGCGCGCCCACGTCCCAGGCGTCCTCGTCGCCGCCGCCGGAGGCGTCGGCGGCGACCGTGCCGCCGGCGGCCAGCACGGTGACCAGCAGGGCGTCGCAGCCGGCGAAGAGGCCCAGCGGGCCCGCGCCGGCGGTGAGGCCGCGCAGCGAGCCGCAGAAGATCGGCAGCGGGTTGCCGCCGGCCGCGTCGACGGCGTCGGCGAGGGTGTCGACGAAGCCGGTGTTGCCGGCGAGGGAGTGCGCCCGGTAGAAGACGATCCCCACGGTCGGCCGGTCGGGCCGCGCGGGACGGTCGCCGTGGACGCCGTACGTCGGGGTCGACGCGGGCGGGGCGAACCCCTCGCCGGTGAGCAGCACCGTGTCGGAGAGGAAGCGGGCGAGCTGGGCGAGGTTCTCCGGGCCGCCCTCGACCAGGTAGGCCAGCGCCTGGGTGGCCACGCCGGCGGGGACGGTGGAGGCCGCCATCAGGTCCGCGTCCGGCGCGGCCTCGCCGCTGAGCACGACCGTGGGCACGCCGGAGGCCAGGACCGTGGCGAGCCCGTCCGGCCACGCCTGCCGGCCGCCGAGCAGGCGTACGACCGCGAGGTCCACGCCGTCGAGCAGCGCGGGCACGGCGTCGGCGGCGACCCGGGCGGGGTTGGCGAGTCGGTAGTCGGCGCCGCTGGCGCGGGCGGCGAGCAGGTCGGTGTCGGCGGTGGACAGCAGCAGGATGCGCACGGACGGCTCCGGAGAGTGACGCCCGGATCGACGCGAGGACGACCGGACGGTACGAGGGGTGGGCGCGGTTCAGCGGGTACGGCGGGCCGGGAAGCGGCTCACCGGCGGGCCGACGGGGTCGGGCGGCGCGGTGCGGGCGTCAGGGACGGGCGACGCGCCCGACCGCTGCGGGGCGACCGGGGGCGGGCACACCACGGCCGGCCGGACGCGCGCCGCGGCGGCCGGACGGGGCTGCGGAAATACGGCTGCTCGCCGGCGCGCTGTGGCGGCCGGGCACGATGCGACGATGATCGTCGATGGCGGAGACGCGGTGCGTCATCGGGTCCTCCTCGGGTGTCCACGCCCTGGGGTCACTCCCGACGGCCGAAGTATCCTGGCTCCCGGATCGACGCTCACCCCCGGTCTTCCAACCGCGCACGCACGGCCGTGACTCACGAGGGGGGATCGCTCCCCGGTGACAGTGGCGGGACCGCGCCGGAATCACACCGGCTTCCTTCACTGCCGTCAGGCCGCGAATGCTGCCACACCCCCGGCCCCCAGGTCAACGCGACGGGATCGGACGCCGGCCCCGCCGGGCCGGCGCGGCGCGGCGCTCACGACGGTCGACCGAACCTCACCGGTCGGCGAGCCCCGACTCGTAGCCCGCGATCACCAGTTGCGCCCGATCGCGGACGCCCAGCTTCGTCAGCAACCGGCCGATGTGCGTCTTGACGGTGCCCCGGCTGAGGTGCAGGTGCTGCTCGATCTCGGTGTTAGACATCCCACGGGTGATCAACGTCAACACCTCCCGCTCCCGTGGGGTCACCCCGTCGAGCCGTCCCGGCACCCGTCGGGCCGCCGGCATCCGGGTGAACTCGGCGATGAGCCGACGGGTGACGCTGGGGGCCAGCAGCGCCTCGCCCGCGGCGACCACCCTGATCGCGTCGAGCAGCCGTACGGGGGACGTGTCCTTGAGCAGGAAGCCGCTCGCCCCGGCCCGCAGCGCCCGGTACACGTAGTCGTCGAGGTCGAAGGTGGTGAGGACGAGCACCCGGGGCGCGTCCCGGCCGGCGGTGACCTGCTCGGTGGCGGTGATGCCGTCCATCTCGGGCATCCGGACGTCCATCAGCACCACCTCGGGCGAGTGCGTCCTCGCGAGTTCGACGGCCGCCCGCCCGGTGCCCGCCTCGGCCACCACGGTCATTCCCGGGGTGGCATCGACCAGCAGCCGGAGGGTGCCGCGCAGCAGCACGTCGTCGTCGGCCAGGAGCACGCGTACGGGCTCACCCATCGTCCGGCACCGCCGGGGTGAACGGCAGCCGGGCGCGCACGGCGAAGCCGCCGCCGGGCTCGACGCCGGCCGCCAGGGTGCCGCCGTGCATCACGGCCCGCTCGCGCATGCCCCGCAGCCCATGGCCGGGCGGCCCGACGGCGCGCCCCGACCCCCCGTCGTCGACGACGGCGACGGCCAGCGCCCCGGGCTCGACCGCCACGGCGAGCCGACAGCGGGTCGGGCCGGCGTGGCGCAGCACGTTGGTGAGTGCCTCCTGCACGATGCGGTACGCCGAGGCCTGCACGGCCGCGGGCACCCGGGTCAGGTCGGTCGCCCGGTCGACGTCGACGGTGACACCGGCGGACCGGACGGCCTCGACCAGCCGGTCGAGTTCGGCGAAGCTCGGCGCGGTGTCGGCCGGGTCGCGCAGCGCGCCGAGCACGACCCGGATGTCGTCGAGCGCGCTCCGGCTGACCCGCTCGATCGTGCCCAGGGCGGCCCGGCCCTGCTCGGGATGGCTGTCCGCCAGGTGGTTGGCGACGGCCGCCTTCATGGCGATCAGGCTGAGGCTGTGCCCGACCACGTCGTGGATGTCCCGGGCGATGCGCAACCGTTCCTCGGCCACCGCCTGGTCGGCACGCGACGCGGCGAGTTGGGCGACGTGACGTCGACGGGCGCGCACCGCGCGGGCGAGCGCCCACGAAGCGGCGACGACGGTCGCGGCGTAGAGCAGGACCGGGACCGGCGTGGCGGCGAACGACTCCTCCCCCGCCCGGGTCGGGACGATCGGCAGCCCGGGGACCGTGCCGCCCGCCAGCCCCGCGCCCGTGAGGGCGGCCAGCACCACGACGAGCGCCGACACGCCCTCCCGGGTGGAGGTGACCAGCGCGACCGGGTAGAGCGCGAACGCGACCGCGAACACCACCGCGTCGCCGGCCGCCCCGACGGCGACCGCCACCGCCCCCGCCGGCACCACGACGGCGAGCACCGGCGCCGGCCAGCGCCGGCGGACGGCGAGCGGAGCCCCGAACAGCACCGCCAGGCCACCGGCGAGCGCCGGGGCGCCGGGCGTCCGGAACACCGTGAGGAGCACGAGGGCGACGCCCACCAGCGCGTCGAACGCCATCAAATGCCGCAGCACGAGCCGCCCCGAGGTGACCACCGGATCACCGTATCCACCGGCCGGCCGCCGGGCGTCGGACCACGGTCCGATCCCGGGTTCGGACCACGATCCGATGTGCGGGGTCCGCGACCGGCCGAGACTCCGACCATGATCATGCGACTCCTCGTCCTGGCCGGTACGGTGGCGCTCGCCGCGTCGCCCGCCCCGGCAGCCCCGGCCGCACCCCCGGTCGGGATCGACGCCGCCGCCGTCGACGCCGCCGTCCGCCAGTACCGCGACGCCACCGGGCTGCCCGGCGTCGCGGTGGCCGTCACCCGGGGGACCGCGGTGGTGCACGCCGCCGGGTACGGCCACACCCCCGCCGGCGACCCGATCACGGCGCGCACCCCGATGGCCGTGGCGTCGGTGAGCAAGTCGTTCACCGCCCTCGCCGTGATGCAGCTGGTCGAGGCGGGCCGGGTGGAACTCGACGGGCCGGTCCACCGGCACCTGCCGGAGTTCACGATGGACGACCCCCGGGCGGCCCGGATCACCGTGCGGCAGCTGCTCGACCAGACCTCCGGGATGTCGGACACGACGTTCCCCGCGTTCAGCAGGCGGCAGCCGGGTTCGCTGCGGGAGGCCGTCGCGGGGATGCGTACGGCCCGGTTGGCCGCCGCCCCCGGCACGAGGTGGGAGTACCACAACCCGAACTTCCAGGTGGCCGCGCGACTGGTCGAGGTGGTCAGCGGGCTGCCGTTCGACGAGTACCTGCGGACGCGGGTCTTCGCCCCGCTCGGCATGACCGACAGTCGCACCCTCGACGTGGCCGCCGACCTGCCGTCGAGCGCGCGCGGCCACCTCATGGTCCTCGGCAGACCGGTCGCCCTGCCCGAGCCGCCGGCCTTCGGCAACGGCTCCGGCGGGGTGCTCAGCTCGGCGCACGACATGGCGGCGTGGCTGATCGCGCAGGGCAACCAGGGCCGCGGTCCGGAGGGCACGGCGGTCGTCTCCCCGGCGGGCCTCGCCACGCTGCACCGCCCGTCCGCGGTCTCCACCTCCTACGCCCTCGGCTGGTTCGTGGAGAAGACCGGGTCGGGGGCGCCGATGATCGCGCACAGCGGTGACCTGTTCACCTCGACGGCGTACCAGGCGCTGCTGCCCGCGTCCGGCTACGGGGTCGCGGTCATGGCGAACACCGGACTGGCGTACGGCCACGCGTCGGCCCTCGCCGAGCGGCTCATCGCGCTGGTCGAGGGAACGTCGGCGCCCTCGGCGGGCACGCCGCTCGTGGTCGTCGACGCCGTGCTGCTGGTGCTGGCGGTCGCCTCCGCCGCACTCGCCGGCCGGGGCGTGCTCCGGTCACGCCGCTGGGCCGCCGGCCGGACGGTACGCCCCTGGGCGCTGGTGCGGTTGCTTCCGCTGCTCGCGCCGCTGCCGCTGCTCGCCTCGATCCACGTGGTGGTCGGTTGGCTCTACCGGGGTCGCGACGTCGCCTGGATCCAGGTGGCGTACATCTATCCGACGTTCATGGTGCTGCTGGTCACCGCGACGCTCGGCTGCGCCGCCGTCCTCGTGGCCCGGCTCGTCGGACTCGGACGTCGCGGGCGCGGCTGACGACAGGCACGGCCCTGCTGGTGAGCCGACCGTTCGCGCCCGCCGGCCGGGTCGCCGGGGCGGTGGGGGACAACGCCTCCGTCAGGCCGGGTCGGCCGGCGCGGAGGGCCGGGACGCGACGCTCCAGGCGACGGTCGCTGCCACCGCGACGGCGCCGCTGAGCAGGAACGGCGCGTCCAGGCCCAGGCCGGCGGCCAGCGCGCCGCCGGCGAGTGCCCCCAGCGCGGTGCAACCGTAGGTGAGGACCCGGGAGGCGGCGACCACCCGGCCGAGCAGGTCGCCGGGCACGAGGCGCTGCCGGAGCGACAGCGCGGCCACGTTGAGGACGGCGAACGCCGCGCTGGTGCTGACGACGACGGCCACGGCGGCGACCCGGTGCGGCGCGACGACCAGGAGCGCCGGCGCGCCGGCGGTGACCGCCATCGACCACGTCAGCACGTGCCGGTGCCGGAAGCGGGCGATCAGCCGGTCGGCGACGAGGGAGCCGGCGAGGCCGCCGCCCGCGCCGGTGGCCAGCAGCAGGCCGAAGCCGAGCGCGCCGAGGCCGAGGCTGTCCCGCGCGTACAACACGAAGATCGCGAACCAGGCGCTGTCCGCGGCGGCGACGGCCGCGCCGACGAGCACGAGCGTACGGAGCACGGACTGCCGGGCCAGCCACCGCAGCCCGGCGAGCGCCCCGTCCCGCGCGGGGGCGGCCGCGCCGCCGGACGGCTCGCCGGCGGCGGCTCCCGGGGCCGGGCGGGCGAGGGTCAGCGGCAGGGACAGCACGAGCATGACGGCCAACGCGAGGGAGGCGCCGTTGACGGCGAACGGCAGTGCCGCCCCCGCGACGAACAGAAGCGCGCCGACCGGCGGGCCGACGAACTCGTTGCCCACGATCTCGCCCGCCACGAGACGACCGTTGGCCTTCTCCAGCTGCGCGTCGTCCACCAGTCGGGGAACGGCGGTCTGGGCGGCGGTGTCGCGCAGGGTCTCGCCGACGCCGAGCAGGAACGCGGCGACGACAACGAGGCCGATCGGCGCCCTGCCCACCGCGACGGCCAGGGCCAACGTCGACAGGACCAGAACCCGGCCCACGTCGGCGGCGGCGATGATCTCCCGGGCTCCCCTGCGGTCCGCGAGCGCTCCGGCGAACAGGCCGGTGACCAACCAGGGCAGGAACTGCGCCGCGGCCACGGCGGCCACCGCCACCGGGTCGTCGCTCAGCGCGGCGGCGAGGAGCGGGAACGCCGCCACGCGGATGCCGTCGCCCAGGTTGGCCAGGGCGGCGGCGGTCCAGAATGTCCAGAAGGGACGGCCCAGGGCCGACGACCGGTCAGCCATGCCGGACACCCTACCGCCCGCCCCGTCCCCGGGGGCGGCGCCGCCGGGCAGCGGCGGCCGACGCTCCGCCAACCGCCGGCGCCCGGGGCCCGGGGCCCCACCGTCGCCTGCATCCAGGCGCCGCACCGCTGCCCGAGAGCACTACGATCGGGCGGCAGTCCGACGCGTTGTCCGGAATCCGGGGGAGGGTGTGCGCCATGGCCGCCGTGACGTTCCAGCACCTCGCCGGCCGGGTCTGGCTCTGCCCGGGTGATCCGGACCCGGAGGCCGTCCAGGCCGGCGTCGCCCTGGTCGCCGACGACCGGGGCAGCGTGCTGGTCGACGCGGGGCAGAGCCCCACGCACGCCCGGGAGATCCGGTCCGCGCTGGCTGCCGCCGGGTTGCCCCCGCCCCGCTGGCTGGTCTACACGCACCACCACTGGGACCACGTGTGGGGCGCCTGCGCCTGGCCCGGCGTGGAGATCGTCGGCCACGTCGCCGGCGAGCGGCTGCTGCGTGCGGAGGCGGACCGGCCGTGGAGCCACCGATACCTGCGGGAGCAGGTGCGGGCGAACCCGCGACTCGGCCCGAGTTTCCGGGCCCGGGCGCTGGCGGTCGACTCGTGGGACGGCTTCGCGGTGCTGCCGCCGACCCGGACCTTCACCGACGAGTTGGAACTGCCGGTCGGCGTACGGGTGCGGCACGTCGGGGGCGCCCACGCGCCGGACTCGACGGTGGTGGCGGTGCCGGACTCGGGCGTGTTGCTGCTCGGCGACTGTTTCTATCCGCCGCCGGCGCACCTGCGCGCCCCCGAGGACCAGCCCGACCTCGCCCTGGTACGCCGGCTGCTGGCCGACGACGTCCACTGGTACGTCGCGAGCCACCAGCCGCCGATGACGCTGAACGAGGCACGCGCGGCGGTCGCCGCCGGGCGGTGACGCCACGGCGGCGCCACGGTCAGCGGACGCGGCGCTCCGGGTGGGCCCGGTTCCAGGCCCGCATCCGCTCCGGGTAGCCGGTGCGGGCGGCCTCGTACAGCGGCACCGCGTGCTTGCGGGCGATCGACCCGGCGGCGCGCGGCGAGCCGGTGCGGCGGCGGATCCACTCGCCGTCGTGGGCGATCGCCACCACGGTGGTGTCGGTCGCCGTGGTCTCCGGCTCCAGGTAGAACTCCACGCCCCGGCGGCTGGTGACGAACGCCTCCAGCGCGGCCAGGTCCTCGCGGGTCGCCTCGCGGTCGAGCTTCGTGGGGGCCGCGTCGGTGCCGCGCGACCGTCGACTGAACCAGCCCATCCCCCCGCTCCTCTCCTCGGCGTCCTCCCAGTGCAGCACCGTTTCCTGGGAGGCGGCTGCGAGCCGGGTGTGAGTGCCCTGCGGATGTGCCGCGTCAGCGGGCCGGCGGGCGGGTGGCCGGCACCAGGGCCAGGGTGGGCAGCAGCAGCACCGGCACCACGAGCAGGGCGGGCAGCGTGCCGACCCGGTCGCCGAGCAGGCCGAGCAGCGGCGGGCCGGCGAGGAACGCCGTGTAGCCGATCACGGCGACCACGCTGACCCGGGCCGGCGCCTGCCGCTCGTCGTCGGCCGCCGCGCTCATCCCCACCGGGAAGCCCAGCGACGCGCCGAGCCCCCAGAGCGCGACGCCGGCGACCGCCACCGGCCCGGAGCCGGCGAGCACCGCCACGCCCGCGCCGACGGTGGCGAGCAGGATCGTGGCCGACAGGACGGGCACGCGGCCCCACCGGTCCAGCGCGACGGTGCCCGCCGTGCGGCCCAGGGTCATGCCGACGACGAAGACGCCGAAGACCGCCGCGCCGGCCGCCTCGCTGAGGCCGTGGCCGTCGATGAAGGCGACGGCGAGCCAGTCGTTGGCGCTGCCCTCGGCGAACGCCGACACCAGCACCAGCAGGCCGATGAGCAGCGTGCGCGGCTCCCGCCAGGCGGCGAGCAGGTCGCGGCGGCGCTCGGCCGGGGCGGCCGACGCGGCGGCGGTGCCGCTCTCGGCCGCCGGCAGGAACGACCGGACGGCCAGCAGCGTGCCGCAGAACACCGCCGCCGCCAGCGCGGCGAGGTGCACGGCGACCGGCAGGCCGAGGCGGGCGGCCCCCGCGCCGAGCCCGGCGCCCGCCACGGAGCCGAGGCTCCACGCGGCGTGGAAGCGGGGCATGATCGTGCGTCCGAGCCGCCGCTCGACCGCCGCGCCCTCGACGTTCATGGCGACGTCGCAGATGCCGGAGCCGTAGCCGAACGCGCACAACCCGACCGCGACCCCGACCAGGGAACCGGCCGGGGCGGCGACCCCGGCCACGGTCAGCCCGGCCGCGACGAGCAGGCAGCCGAGGGCCACCGTGCGGGCCGCCCCGAGCCGCTGGGCCACCAGGCCGGCGGTGGGCATCGCGAGCAGCGAACCGGCGGACATGGCGAGCAGGAGCAGCCCGAGCCGGCCCGCGCTGAGCCCCAGCGCGTCCCGGACGGCGGGCACCCGGGAGAACCAGGTGGCGACGGCCAGGCCGTTGAGCGCGAACACCACCGCCACGCCGGTACGGGCGGCCAGCACCGCCCGGGGTACGGCCGGGGTCGGCGCGGCGGGCGCGGCGGTGGTGCGGCTCACGGTGGCGTCCTCTCGCCTCGGGCGGTCTGCCGCACGATCCCACACCTGAGAGCGCTGCCAGGACAACGCCTTCCCACCCTTACCGGCGCCGGCCCGCGAGGGAGATGATGCGCATCGACCGTCCGCGCCGGGGACGGCGACCACGGGGAGGACAGGTATGACGACGACTGGCCGACCGCCCACACTCGACGACGTCGCCCGGGCGGCGGGCGTCTCCCGGGCCACCGCCTCGCGGGTGATCGCCGGCACCGGCTACGCCTCGCCCACCGCCCGCGACCGGGTCACCGCCGCCGCCCACCGGCTCGGGTACGCACCGAACCTGGCCGCCCGCGCGCTGGTCCGGGGCACCGGGGTGCGGCTGGTGGTCGTGGTCTCCGGCGTCGCCCCGACCGTCCTCGACGACCCGTACGTCGACCGGGTGGTCGGGGCGACCGCCCGGGTCTGCGCGCCGTACGGGCTCGGGGTCGCGCTGCACTGGCTCCCGAGGCGGGAGCCGGCCGGGCTGCGCCGGCTGGCCGAGGACCGCGGCGTCGGCGGGATCATCCTGGTCAACACCACCGAGGCGGTGCTCCGGGCGGTCCCGGCGGCGCTGCGCGGCCGGGTGGCCTCGATCGGCATCGGCTCCGCCCTCGTACCCGCCTTCGACGTGGACAACGGCGGCGGCACGGAGGCCGTGGTCCGGCACCTGTACGCCACCGGCCGCCGCCGCATCGCGATGGTGACCGGCCCCCGCTGGCTGTCCTGCGCCGGCCGGTCGGTGGGCGCGTACCGCCGGGTGGTGCGCGACGCGGGCCTGCCGGTGCGGCTGGTGCCGGGGGATTTCAGCGCGGACCGGGGCCGGGCGGCGGCCCGGGAGGTGTTGGCGCGCTGGCCGGACACGGACGCGATCGTCGGGATCAGCGACGCGACCGCGCTGGGGCTGATCGACGGGCTGCGCGGCGACGGCGTCCAGGTGCCCGGGGACGTCGCCGTCACCGGCTTCGACGACATCCCGCTCGCCGCGATGACCACCCCCGCGCTGACCACGGCGACGCACCCGGTGGGGCAGATCGCCACGGCGGCGGCGACCGCCGTGCTGGCCGGACGGCCGGTGCCGCCGGCGACGGTGTTCCCGTCCCGGCTGGTCCGCCGGGTCAGCGGATGAGCCGGTCGCGGCCAGCGCCTCCCGTCCGGTGTCCGGCGTGCCCGGGCCGGCGCGCCCTCGGCCGGCAGGGGTCGCTGGTCGCGCCGGAGGCGGCCCGGCAGGGTTAACCCCGGGGCAGCGGGGTAACCGCTGGCGCACCCCCGCCGAGGACGAGGAGCGGTGATCCCGTGGCCGAACCCGCCGCGCCGCACCGGCAGCCGGAGGAGAACCCACGGCACGGCCGGCTCACCGCGCGTCCGGCGCCGCCCGTCACCCGGGCGGCCACCGGCATGGTGACGCTGACCGACGCCGACGGCGGGCCGCTGGCGATGGTGTACGCCCCGGAGCCGGTCGACGGCCGGCCGTACCGGCTGGTGCTGCTGCTGCACGGGGCCGGCGGCTCGGCCCGGCAGGGCGTGGACCTGCTGCTGCCGGTCGCCGACGCGCACCAACTGCTGCTGGTGGCCCCGCAGGCGGCGTCGAGCAGCTGGGACCTGATCGTGGAGGGCTTCGGGGTGGACGTCCGACGGATCGACGGGCTGCTGGCCACGGCCTTCGCCGGTTACCCCGTCGGGCAGGTGGCGTTCGGCGGGTTCTCCGACGGCGCCTCGTACGCCCTCTCGCTGGGCCTGACCAACGGCGACCTGGTCGACGCGGTGGTGGCCTTCTCCCCCGGCTTCGCCGCGCCGCTGGTCACCCACGGCCGGCCCCGCGTCTACGTCTCGCACGGCGCCGACGACCCGGTCCTGCCGGTCGACGTGTGCAGCCGCCGCCTGGTGCCCCGGCTGCGTTCGCTCGGCTACGACGTCACCTACGACGAGTTCCCGGGCCCGCACGAGGTGCCCGCCGACATCCGCCACCGCGCCGCCGACTGGCTGACGATCGCAGACTGACCCGGTCGGTCCACGCCTGAGACGCCGGACGACGCATGCCCGCCGGCGCCATGCGCGCTCGTCTACGCTCGCGGGATGGATCCGCTCACCGGGCTGCTCGACGGGCCGCGGGCCCGGGGCGCCTTCCTGCTCCGGTCGCTGCTGGATCCCCCGTTCGCGCTGCGCATCGAGGACCGCGCCCCGCTGACCGTGGTCGCCCTGGTCGGGGGCGCGGCCTGGGTGGTGCCCGACGACGGCGCGCCCGTCGCGCTGGGGCCGGGCGACGTGGCGGTGCTGCGCGGACCCGACGGCTATCTCGTGGCGGACGACCCGGCCACCCCGCCGCAGGTGGTCATCCATCCCGGGCAGCGGTGCACCACGCTGCGCGGGGAGCCGCTGGCCGAGACGATGTCGCTGGGCGTACGCACCTGGGGCACGGGCTCGGACGGCGCGACCGTGCTGCTGACCGGCACCTACCAGCTTCCCGGGGAGCTGAGCCGACGGCTGCTCACCGCCCTGCCGCCGCTGCTCGTGGTCGGGGGCGAGGAGTGGCGCAGCCCGCTGGTGCCCCTGCTCGCCGAGGAGGTCACCCGGGACGCGCCCGGCCAGGGGGCGGTCCTGGACCGGTTGCTCGACCTGCTGCTGATCGCCGCGCTGCGCACCTGGTTCGCCCGCCCCGGCGCCGCGCCCGCCTGGTACGTCGCCGCCGCCGATCCGGTGGTCGGCCCGGCGCTGCGGCTGCTCCAGAACGACCCGGCCCGGCCGTGGACGGTCGCCTCCCTCGCGGCCGAGGTGGGCGTCTCCCGGGCGGCGCTGGCCCGCCGGTTCACCGAGTTGGTCGGCGAGCCGCCGATGACGTTCCTGACCGGGTGGCGGCTGGCGCTCGCCGCCGACCTGCTCCGCGAGCCGGACGCCACCCTGGGGGCGGTCGCCCGCAAGGTCGGCTACGGCAGCCCGTTCGCGCTGAGCACGGCGTTCCGCCGGGTCCGCGGGGTCACCCCGCGCGACCACCGCCTCGCCGCGTCCTGACCGCCCGCCTCCCCGCCCGGCCGGGACGCGCGGCGGCTGCCGCTGCCGGGTCGTGCGCTCCGGCACCGGCTGGCCGCCGGTCGACGCTGCCGGGGCGTCGGGCGACGCGCCGGGACCCGCCGGGCAACGCGGCCGGGGCGCCGGGGTCAGGTGGTGGTCAGGGCGCGCAGCAGGGCGCGGACGGCGGCGGCCAGGTCGGCGCGGCTGGCGGGGGTGCCGGGCGGGGGTGCGCTGAGGGCGCCGGCGCCGACGAGGCGGTCGAAGAGGAGCCCGTCGACGAACGCGACGAGCTGGTCGCCGCGCCGGTCGGGGTCCGGGGCGCCGGCCCGGGCCAGCAGGTCGCGGGCCTGCACCCGGAGCAGGGTGCCGTGTTCCAGGATCCGCCGCAGCTCGGGGCGGTGCACCGCCTCGAGGAGGCAGGCGTACCGGGCGAGGGTGCGGCTGCGCCCGACGGTGAGCCAGCGGTCCAGCACCTCGCCCGCCCCGTCCGCGAGCCGGTCGAGGTCCGCCCCGGTCAGCGCGGGGCCCGGCGTGGGGGGCGGCGCGTCGGCGGGCAGCTCGCGGGCCGCCAGGTCGGCCCGGTCGAGGTCGGCGAGGCGCCGCACCACCGCCTCGATGAGCGCCTGCCGGGTGCGCAGGTACGCCGACGTGCTGCCGGGCGGCAGGCCGGCGCGGGCGTCGACCGCCCGGTGGGTCAGCGCCCGCATGCCGCCCTCGGCGAGCAGTTCGATGGCCGCGTCGGCCAGCAACGCCACCCGGTTGGTCCGCCCCGCCACACGCCCTCCCCACGTCAATTTCTACGGATGTAGTATGCCTCTTCTACAGGCGTAGAAGGGCGGGATGTCATGGTCGGGTCGGACGCGGTCGTGGTCGGGGGCGGGATCGGCGGCCTCGCCGCGGCGCTCGCGCTGCATCGGGGCGGCTGGCGGGTCACCGTGCTGGAACGCGCCGCCGAGCTGCGCGAGGTCGGCGGCGGGCTGACCCTGATGGCGAACGCGGTGCGTGGCCTCGACGCGCTCGGCGTCGGGGCGGCGGTCCGGGCGCGCGGGGACGCCGGGGCGGCGGGCGGCATCCGCACCGCGCGGGGGCGCTGGCTGTCCCGGGTGGACGCCGACGAGCTGACCAGGCTGCTCGGCACCACCGCGCTGGGCGTGCACCGGGCGACCCTGCACGGCATCCTGCGCGACTCGCTGCCGGCGGAGGCCGTGCACACCGGGGCCGAGGTGTCCGACGTGGACCCGGAGGCCGGCGAGGTGCGCTACCGGCGGCACGGCGAGCCGGCCAGCCTCCGGGCCGACCTGGTGGTCGGCGCCGACGGCCTGCGCAGCGCGCTGCGCGCCCGGCTCTGGCCCGACACCCCGCCCCCGGCGTACGCGGGCACGACCGCCTGGCGGGCGGTGGTCGACTTCCCCGGGCCGGTCCCGACCGCGATCAGTTGGGGCGGGGGCGCCGAGTTCGGCATGGTGCCGGTCGGCGGCGGCCGACTCTACTGGTTCGGCGCCGTCACGGCCCCGCCCGGCGGGCACGCGCCCGACGAACTGGCGGCGGTCCGGGAGCGCTTCGGCTCCTGGCACGACCCGATCCCGGCGCTGCTCGCGGCGACCCCACCGGAGGCGGTGCTGCGCAACGACATCCACCACCTCGCCACGCCGCTGCCGTCGTACGTGCGGGGGCGGGTGGCACTGCTCGGCGACGCGGCGCACGCGATGACGCCGAACCTGGGGCAGGGCGCCTGCCAGGCGATCGAGGACGCGGTGACGCTGGGGGCGGTGTGCGCCGGCGGGGCCGGGACGGTGCCCGCCGCGCTGGCCGCGTACGACCGGCAGCGGCGGCGCCGCAGCCAGGCCGTCGCCCGGGCGTCGTTCCGGACCGGGCGGTTCGGTCAGCAACTGCGCCACCCGGCGGCCGTCGCGCTGCGCGACACCCTGCTGCGGCTCACCCCGGCCCGCGCGTCGCTCCGCGCGATGGCCCGGTACGCGGACTGGCAGCCGCCCACCGCGCCCTGACCCGAGGACGCGCGGCCGGCCGACCTTCTCGGCGGCGTCCACGCCCGCCCCGGGACAGGCGGCGGGACGTTTTCGCGGGAGGGAAAAACGGCGACCTCGGCCAAACCTTCAGGATATCGATTTCGGCGATTTTCGACCTCGGCCGAAGGGGACAGCGGCCAGGTAAGATCGGCGACTTCGTTGTGACTGATCGCTGACTGCTGATTGTGATCCGGATCACACACACTGTGCCCATGGATACGGGACACATCCGCGGCAGGACACTCCGCGTCGCGGCGTGTCTCGTTCTGGCGGCCACGCTGACCGGCTGCATGCAACTGAATCTCGGGCTGACCGTCAACGCCGACGACACGGTCGACGGCCAACTCCTGCTGACCGCCCAGAAGAGCGTGCTGACCTCGGGCAACCGCACCGTCGAGGCCGGCTTCGCCGAGCTGGGGAAGAACATTCCCGCCCTGCCGCCGGGCGAGGAGACCCGCTACGAGGACGCCAAGCTCTTCGGTTCCCAGATCACCTATCGGAACACCCCGCTGCGCGATTTCAACAGCGAGAGCGTGCGGCTCGTCCGAGAGGACGATCTCTACCGCTTCACCCTTCCCCTCGACCCGAAGAAATACGGCGGGAAGGTGGCGGAACAGAATCCGCAGAATCAGCAGGCGTTCATGCGGTTGATGTCGTTCGAGATATCGGTGACCTTCCCCGGCCGGGTCCTCGACACCAACGGCACGGTCAACGGCCGGTCGGTCAGCTGGAAGGTCGGCAGCAACCAGGAGAAGCCGACCGAGCTGCGGGCGGTCGCGGAGGCCCCGCCGAGGCCGTCGGCCTCCCCGGCGGCGGGCGACGACGGCGGCGGGTTCCCCTGGCTGCTGGTCGCCGGCGCGGCGGCGCTCCTGCTGCTCGTCGCCGTCGGGGTCGTCCTGCTGCTGCGGCGTTCGCGCCGGCCGGCGCCGGCGGCCGGCGGCCCGGTCGTCCCGAGCCAGGCGACCGGCCCGACGGCCGCGCCGGGCCAGACGACCGGCGACCCGACGGCGGCCGGCCCACCGGGGCCCGCCTGAGGCCCCCACCCCCTCCCGCCCGCCGCCCGCCGGCGGCGGACCGGGCCCGTCGGAGACTCCCCGGAGCCGCCGGCCTCACCACCACCACACCCCGGTCGCACCACCGCACAACCGAAGGGAGATCGGCGATGAACGATCTCTTCACCTGGGCCGCCCTGGGCAGCCTCACCGGCGCGAGCGCCGCGACGCTGCTCGCCACCAACGTCGTCGGCGGGCTGATCGGCCCGAGCGGCGACAAGGCCCGCAAGTGGATCGCACTGGGCATCGCGCTCGCGCTGTCCTACCTCACCGCGGCGTTCGCCACGGACGCCGGCGCCGAGAAGTGGATCATCGCGTTCTTCAACGGGCTGGTCATCTTCTCCGCCGCGCTGGGCATCAACCAGCTCCCGCCCGGCAACCGGCAGGCGACCCAGGCGTCGCCGACCCGGATGGCGCAGGGACGCGAGCCCCGCATCCTCCGCTCCTGGGTTTGAGGTGAGCCGTCATGATCTACGGAATCCTCAGCGCCGTCGCCCACGTGGCCACCGGCGCGGTCCTCGGGCAACTGGCCCGCGGCACCGTCGGGCTGCTGATCGGCGCGGTCGCCGGCCTGCTCGTCGGCGGGATCTTCGGCTGGGCGGTCGCCTCGGCCCGGGTCTACGGGCCGGACGCGAAGGGCGTCCTCCTCTTCGTCGTCGACCACACCTGGAGCCTGCTCAACACCGTCGTCGGCGCGGTCTACCTGGCCGCCCACGTGCTCGTCGGGCACTCGCTGGACCGGCCCACCTCGCAGCACAGCTGCCGGGTCAACGTGGTCGAGGGCGTCTCCCCCCGGTACGCCACCACCATCGGCACGGTCTGCGCCGGCTCCGGGCCGGGCATCCAGCGGCACGAGGACGTGCACATCCTCCAGGCGCGCATCCTCGGCCCGCTCTACATCCCGCTGGTGCTCGCCAACTACGTGCTGTTCACCATCGCCCCGGTCTGGCTGCTCTACCACGACCACACCAACGCACCCATCAACCGATTCACCCGGTACTTCGAGATCGGCGTCTACCCACACGTGTGGAACGAGGCCATCGCGTACCGCGTCCAGGGGACGCCGCCGCGATGACCACGCCGGGGCGCGGCCCGATCGAGACGGCCACCGCCGAGCTGGCCGGCTGGCTGGCCGGGGCGGCGGGGGAACCCGTCCCGGTCGGTCCGCCGCGCCCCGACGACGACCCCGCCCGGCTCACGCTCTGGCCGATGGAGCTGCGCCCGGCGCGGCAGACCCGGGGCAGCGGCGGCCGGGAGCCGTACCGCTTCACCGTCCGCTACCTGCTCTGCGCCGGCGGGCCGGCGGCGCTGCCCGGGTTGGACCGGGTGCTCGCCGCCGCGACCGCCGGCGGGGAGCGCGCCGTCGTGCTGGAGGCCGGCGACCCGCGGCTCTGGGCGGCGTTCGGCACCGGACCCCGCCCGGCCCTGCTCATCGACGTGCCGGCCCAGGTCACCCACCCGACGCCGCCGGCGCCGCCGGTGCTGCGGCCGCTGCGGCTGCGGCAGCTGGAGATGCTGGCCTTCGACGGCCGGGTGGTCGGGCCCGAGCAGCAGCCCCTCGCGGCCGTGCGGATCGAGGTCGTCGGCACGGCGTGCGCCACCACGACCGACCCCGCCGGCCGGTTCCGCGTCGTCGGGGTGCCGCACGACCCCGACCACCCCGGTCCGGTACGGCTGCGGCTCACCGGCCGGGGGCGGGTCCTCACCGCCGAGGTCGACCCGACCGAGCCCGACATCGTCATCGTCTGCGCACCCCCGCCCCGCTGACCCCGTTCCGGCGGACGTCCCACGCCGCCGACCGCGAACCGCACCGGGAGGACCGATGCCCACCTACTTCTCGCCCGGCATCTACGTCGAGGAGGTCCCCGGCGGCGCCCGCCCGATCGGACCGGCCAGCACCAGCACGGCCGCCTTCGTCGGGGTCGCCCCGGACCCCACCGCGCAGCTCGGCAGAGCCGTCGCGGTCAACAACTGGACGGAGTTCCTGCGGCTCTACGCCAACGGGGACCGCCTGGAGAGCACCCCGCTGGCCCGGGCCGTCTTCGGCTTCCTCGACAACGGCGGCAGCCGCTGCTGGGTCGTCAACGTCGGCGCGGGAGGCGAGATCACCGGCACCGGGAAGCGGCGCGGCGGCCTGCAACTGCTGGAGGCCGTCGACGAGGTCTCCATCGTGGCCGCGCCCGGCTTCCACGACCCGGTCTCGCACGAGGCGCTGCTCAGCATGGCGGAGCGGACCCGCACGATGGTGGCCATCTGCGACCCGCCCCCGGACGTCACGGACATCTCGGCGCTGACCAGGGTGGCGACGCCGTCCACCGGCAGGCCGCCCAAGGCGGCCGAGGGCTCCGGCGGGTCCGGTGGGTCCGGCTCGGCGGGCTCCGGCGGCCCGGGGTCCGGCTCCGGCGGGTCCGTGTCGGGGGACGAGGCGCCGACGGCGTGCCGACCCCGGCAGTCCGACTTCGGCGCGCTTTACCATCCCTGGCTGCGGGTACGCGACCCGCTCAGCGGCGAGCTGGTGCTCACCCCGCCGAGCGGGCACATGGCCGGCATCTGGGCCCGCACGGACGCCCTGCGCGGGGTGCACAAGGCGCCGGCCAACGAGCCCGTACGCGGCGCCGTCGACCTCGCCCACCTGGTCACCCGGCCCGAGCACGACGTGCTCAACCCCAAGGGCGTCAACGTGATCCGCTACTTCCCGGGCGAGGGCATCCGGGTCTGGGGCGCCCGCACCCTCGCCGCCGAGGCCAGCGAGTGGCGCTACCTCAACGTCCGCCGGCTCTGCATCGCCATCGAGCAGGCGATCGCCAACGGCACCCGGTGGATGGTCTTCGAGCCGAACGACTTCACCCTCTGGCGGTCCATCCGCCGTGACATCGGCGCCTTCCTCACCCGCGTCTGGCGCGACGGCGCGCTGCTGGGGCGTACGCCCGAGGAGGCGTTCTTCGTCAAGTGCGACGAGGAGACCAACCCGGCGGACGTCCGCGACGCGGGCATGGTCGTCGCCCACATCGGCATCGCGGTGGTCAAGCCGGCGGAGTTCGTGGTGTTCAGGCTGAGCCAGTGGGCCGGCGGCGCCGAGACCGAGACGATCGGAGGCTGACATGCCGACCACCGCCACCCCGCAGCCGGGCGCCCCGGTCGACCCGTACCGGGCCTACAACTTCAAGCTCCTCGTCAACGGCGTGACCAACGGCCACTTCACCGAGGTCAGCGGCCTGGAGATGACCATTCCCGGCGTGCCGTACCGGGAACAGGGCAACGACCGCATCCGGATGGTCCCCGGCCAGGTGGAGTACGCGCCGGTGACCCTGCACTTCGGGCTCACCGCCTCCCGGGAGCTGTGGGACTGGATTTACGCGGTGGCCCGGGGCACGGTGAGCCGGCGCAACGTCTCGATCGTGCTGCTGGACGCGGCCGGCACGGCGGAGGTGCTGCGCTGGAACCTGATCAACGCCTGGCCGACGAGGTGGCGTGGCGCCCACCTGAACACCCTCGGCCAGGAGCTGGCGATCGCGGCGCTCACCCTGCGGTACGAGAGCCTGGAACTGGAGACCGGCGGTGCCGCCGCGCCGACCACCGCGTAGCTGGCTGGCCGCCCGGCTGCGCGCGACTGCCACGGCGGTCGACGAACTGGCCCGGCTGGTCGACTCCGCCGGACCGGCCGCAACCGGCCCGCCGTCCCCACCCGACGACTGGTATCCATCTGACGACAGGTACCCGCCCGAGGGCTGGTCTCCGCCCGACCGGTCGCCGGCCGCCGCGACGGGGACCGAGGTGCCGGCACGCCGCCCCGGCCAGCCCCCGGCGCACTGGCTGCGGGTGGTGTCCGCGCACGCCCCCGGACTGCTGCGCGACCTCGACCTCGACCTCGGCCCGGCCGACCCCGCTCCCCCGCCGCCCGTCGGCGCGGACCACGGCGAAACCCGTCCCGTTGGTGCGGACCAGGCCATCCGCCCTGCTGACTGTCCGCCAGGCGACCCGCCGCCCCGGACGGCCGACCCGCGACCGCCCGCCGTGCCACCCGGGTGGGGACCGACGCGGGCCGGCGTTGCCGGCTCGTACCCCTACGAATCGGGCGGGCGTGACGAGGACACCCCGCCGGCGGCAGGCGTCTGGCGGAGCGGCGACCGACGGTCGATCGGCGACCTCTGGTCGGCAGGAGACGTGCCGCCGAGCGGGCGGGACTGGCCGACCGGAGACGGCTGGCCGGCCGGCACCGACTCGCCGGGCGACGACGGCCCGGGAAGGCGGTGCGGCCGGCCGGGCGACGTTGGGCGGACAAGTGGCGACGGACGGCCAGGCGCCCAGACGACAGCCGAGGGCCGGGCAGGCCGGTGGGATCTCTGCCTGAGAAATGGAGGGGGTGGCTCGGTCGGTCGACCGTCGGCGGCGGCCGGCTGGCCCGTGCTCCGGCCGGCGGTTCCCCCGCCGGAAGCGGTGACCCGCCGGGGCACGCCGGCCACCAGCCGCCCGGCCGGCGGCAGCACGGGCCCATGGTCGGCCGGCGACCGACGCACCCACGGCCCGACGGGCGGGGCACCCGACGCCAACGGGCCGTCGCCCGAGATCTTGGTACGAACTGGCCGCTGGAGCGGCCGTTCCGTACCAAGATCTGCGGCGTCCCGAGGCGCGACCGGGGCCGCCGCGTACGTCGGGGCGGCCAGGGCGCGGGAGGCGTCGTCAGGCACCCCGGGCAGAGAAGCGGCGACAGGAGCCGGGGCGGGGGGCCGGGTTCCGCTGTCGTACGACGGGACGGGACACCCAGGGGCCGACCGGCTGCGACCCGCGTCCGGGCATCGACACCAGCCGGCGGCTACCGGAGGAGGCCCCGATCCTGTCGGTGGCGCCGGGCTGAGAGCCGCGCCGTGGGAAGGCCGGGCAGGCCGGTGGGACGGCACCCGAGGCCGGTGGGACGGCGGCGGCGAGGCCGGCGTACCCCCGTCGGGGCGGCCGGACGCGACCGCGCCCTGGCCGGCGCTGCCCGACGCCGACGGTGCGGGACCGGCGCGCGCCGGCGGG